>NZ_LQIR01000038.1:0-21367 GCF_001499925.1 Mycobacterium lehmannii | reverse complement strand
GCACTCACCAGCGCGTTCTCGGTGGCCTACCAGCTGCCCAACTTGATCGCGGCGCGGTCTGCTCGGCGGCGGGGGAGGGGGTGGTGTGTGACCGGGCCACCTTCGTGGCGGTGCCGGCGGATGGGGCCGAGGCGGCGGCCCGGGCGTGCTCACCCGGCACCACCGCGGGTGCCCGAGCCTCGGCGTCCGGCCCGACTGAGGGGTGCGTCGGTGTCGTCGTCGTAGTGCAGCGCGACCTCGAGCGGGTCGGGACGGTCGAGGTCGGCGGGATCGGGCTGACCGCGGAACCGGTGCCAGAGACGACGCCCGGCCAGCAGCACCAGGACGGCGCCCGCCGAGAGCGTGATGAAGAACAGCACCTTGCCGTAGGCGTTCGAGTGCACCGACAGCCGCACCGGTTCCCCGAGCGGCAGACCGTTGACCGTGCGCAGCGCGACGTCGACGGCGACGCGCTGCGTGAAGTGCACCTCGATGGGGACCCGCAGCGGAAGGTAGCCCGGTGGCAGCACGATCTCGCCCATATCGGTGACCGTCATCCCCGGTGGCGCGTCGACGTCGAGGCGGACCCGTATCGGAACCGGCAGGTCGTTGCGCAACGCCAGCGGCAGCGGGCTGCGTTCGGTCGCCAGCGTGTAGGCCCCGCCCGGATTGACGATCGTGACCGCTCCGAAGATGTCGTCGACGGTGTGTCCGACCGTCGTGAGTCGTTGTTGCGCAAGGCCGTTGCGGGTGTCGGGCGGCACCGACAGGCTCAGTGCGCGCAACATGTCCTCGCGCAGAGGGGCGGTGTAGCCGTATCCGGTCAACCCCGTGCGTTCGTCGGTGGTCAGCGCCGCGGTCAGCCCCCACAGCCGCCCGGTGACCCCGGCGATGCCCGACACGACGGCGTCGTCGAACCGGGCGTCGGGGTCGCCCAGCTCGTCGCTGGGCAGCGGTGACATGTCGTCGGGCGGGACGGCGCTGCCCTCACCGATCACCGCGGTCAGCGGTCGCGGCTCGGCGAGCCCGGCGTTGATCGCCGTGGCGACCGCCCGGAACATCGCCCGCGCGTCGTCGGGGCCGATGCTCCACGCCATCGGCGGCATCAGGATCTGGGTGCGCGGGGAGACGTCCGGATTGAGGGCGCGCCACAGCATGGCTCCCAGGGCGTCCTGGCGCCGGGCCACCGCCGAATCGTGTTGCAGCGGGATGTCCAGCGACGGGTCCAGATATCCCGGCGCCACGGGATCGGTGCCCGCGCCGGCGAGCGCCGCCCCGACGGCCGGGTCGAACGGCGCCGCGACGACCTGCGGTGTGTAGCGGACGGCTTCGGTGTCGGCGACACCGGAGTCCGCGACGTCGGTGCCGTCATCCGAACCCGATTCGGCGGCCGCGACGGCCACCGTCTGGCCGCCCTGGTCCGACAGCAGACGCACCGCGGGGCCGGTCAGCGGACCGTCGCCGACCAGGCTGGCGCCGCGCACCGAAGTGACGCCCAGGATCTGGTCGACGATGTCGCCCGCAGAGGTGGTCGCTATCCGGCTGAGCCCGGGGTCGCGGACGCGGCGGAGCGCGTCGAGGTCGGCCTGCGCGTAGATGGTGGAGGCGGCGCACATGCCTGTCGCCAGGTTCTTGAGCCGGTTCAGCCACGCCACCGCCGCGTCCTGACCGGCGCCCGGTCGGGTGGGGGTGCCGGGCCCCGCGTCGGGCCCGTTGTTGACGACGTAGCCGCCCGTCATCGCGTTCACGGTGACGAGCAGATCGGGGTCGATCGCCAAACAGGTCGCGGCGCGCACCCGTCCGTCGGGATCGACCTGTGGGCTGGTGGCGAACTCGACGGCCGACAGGAGCGTGTCGAGGCGCCCGCCCGGTGCCAGGGAGGACGCCAGCTCATCGTCGATGAGCCGTACCGGGGTGGCGCCGCCCGGTGCGCCCGCGGCCAGCCGCGGCCGGTCGGCGATCGGCCACAGCAGCGTCAGCGGGACCGGCTTGGACGTGTCGGGCGCTGCGATCGCCGTGACCGCGTCACCTGGCTCGGCGCCCGGGTCGGGTGGGACGCCGAGCACCGGCAGCAGGAAGCGGGCGTCGTCGAGGCGGGCGGGCGCACCGTAGTCGGGGGTGCCGTTGACATTGACCATCACCGGGTACACCCCCGGCTCGTCAATGCTGAGCGACGGCCGATCGGCCGACCTCAGGGGGTAGGACAGGGTGAACGGAACCTCTTGTCCGCGAGCGAGTTCGGGCGAGAGCGGGACAAACTCGCCGATCGGCTCGAACTGGTCGACGTCGCCGGTGAGGTTGGTGCGCAGGCCCGTCGACGTCCGCACCGCCGCGGCATCCTCCAACCGAACGACCACATCGCGCACCGGCCGGTCGCCGACGTTGAGGACGGCGCCGGCCACGGTGACCACCGGCTCGCTGGTGGTGGTCACCACGTCGGGGGTGACGCGGTCGACGCGGACCTGAAGGAACGGCGTCGAATCGGATTGGGCGGCGGCGGCCGGCGGTAGGACGAGCGGTAGGGCGCTCAGCGCCAGCACTATCAGCGCGGCCAGCGCGCGCGGCAGCGCTGCGGCGGTCACGAGCCCTGTCCGCAACCGTTCGTCCGGCGGCCGGGCTGCATCTTCCCCCACTCGCGTTCGTCGGGACGACGCTTGCGGGTGTGCGAGTGCGTCTGGGGGCGGCGCCGCGGCGACGAGCGGGGCAGCGGCGGTAGCGCGGAGGGGCCGTGGGCGTGCAGCTTGTCGATCAGCTCACCTGCGACCTCGGCGAGGCGGCGTTCGTCGGCGTAGGCCAGCCGCTTGGGCAACTCCTTGAGCGGCACCCACGCCACCTCGGTGACTTCGACGTCCTCGTCGGACAGTTCACCGCCGAGGAAACGCATCAGGTAGTGGTGCACGGTCTTGTGGACGCGGCGGCCCTCGGTGACGAACCAGTAGTCGATGCTGCCCAGCGCGGCGAGCACGCTGCCCTGCACGCCGGTCTCCTCGGCGACCTCGCGGACGGCGGTCTGCTCGGCGGTCTCACCCATCTCGATATGGCCCTTGGGCAGCGACCACAGCATGCGCCCGCGCCGGTCGATGCGGCCGATCAGCGCGGCGACCTGACTCTCCTTGGGGCCGTCGATACCGTCGATGACCAGGCCGCCCGCCGAGGTCTCGTGGACAGTGCGCAGCCGGTCGGGTGGCCGCCGCGGCCGCGACTTCTTCGACTGCCCGCCCTTGGTGTCCTTGTTTCCGTCGACGGCGGCACCGTTCTGCGGTGCGGCGTTGGTCTGGCCGGCCGGGGGCTGCGGGATGGGGCGGCGGCGCTGCGCCGACGGGTCGGGCGCCGCCTCGGGCGGGCCTGCCGCGCGTCGGCCACGACGTCGCCCTCGGCGCCGTCGTGGTTTGGCCTGTTCGCCGTCCGACACCCAAGCGATAGTAGCTGCCACGCATATTCGCCCCCGCCGCACTCACCGGTCGTGATAGAGCCGTTGCACATTTGTGTGACTGGGCCGCTTGATCGTCGCCTGACTAGGTTGGATCGTCCGGCTCCTCAACGCGGCCCGGGGGCCGCTTGATCGTCGCCTGACTAGGCTGTCCGAACGTGCCCGCCTCCTCCACCGACGCCGAACTCCTTGCCACCGCGCAAGTGGAGCTGAACCGCCACGGCGAGGTGCTGCGCGAACTCGGCCGGCTGTTCGCCGACGCCGGTCACGAGTTGTATCTCGTCGGCGGCAGTGTCCGGGACGCGCTGCTGGGCCGTGCGCTGACCGACCTCGACTTCACCACCGACGCCCGTCCCGAGCAGATGCAGAAGTTGCTGCGGCCGTGGGCCGACTCGCTGTGGGACACGGGCATCGAATTCGGCACCCTCGGCGTCGGCAGGGGCGACAAGCGTCTCGAGATCACCACCTACCGCGCCGACACCTACGACCAGGTGTCCCGCAATCCGGAGGTGCGGTTCGGCGACAACCTCGACGACGACCTGGTGCGACGCGACTTCACCGCCAACGCGATGGCCGTGCGCATCACCGCCGACGGACCCGCCGACTTCCACGACCCGCTCAACGGCCTGGCGGCGCTGCGCGCCAGGGTGCTCGACACCCCCGCCGCACCCGAGGTGTCCTTCGGCGACGACCCCCTGCGCATGCTGCGCGCCGCGCGCTTCGTCTCGCAGTTGGAGTTCACCGTCGCGCCGCGTGTGATCGCCGCGCTGGTTCAGATGGCGCCGCAGCTGGGACGCATCACCGCCGAGCGGGTGGCCGCCGAACTGGACAAGCTGCTGCTCGGCGCCGATCCGGTCGCGGGCGTCGACCTGATGGTGCAGACCGGGCTGGGCGATGTGGTGCTGCCCGAGGTCGGCGCGATGCGCATGGCGATCGACGAACACCACCAGCACAAGGACGTCTACTGGCATTCGCTCACCGTCCTGCGGCAGGCGATCGCGCTCGAGGACGACGGACCCGACTTGGTGTTGCGCTGGGCGGCGCTGCTGCATGACATCGGCAAGCCCGCCACCCGCAAGCACGAACCCGATGGCGGGGTGAGCTTTCACCATCACGAGGTGGTCGGCGCGAAGATGGCGCGCAAACGGCTGCGCGCGCTCAAGTACTCCAAGCAGATGGTCGACGACGTATCGCAGCTGGTGTACCTGCACCTGCGGTTCCACGGCTACGGCGGCGGCAAGTGGACGGATTCGGCGGTGCGCCGGTACGTGACCGACGCCGGTCCACTGCTGCCGCGGCTGCACAAGTTGGTACGCGCCGACTGCACCACGCGCAACAAGCGTCGCGCGGCCCGGCTCCAGGCCAACTACGACGACCTCGAGCAGCGGATCGCCGAACTCGCCGAGAAGGAGGACCTCGCGCGGGTGCGCCCCGATCTCGACGGAAACGAGATCATGGAGATCCTCGGCATCCCCGCCGGTCCCCAGGTCGGCCAGGCGTGGCAGTACCTCAAGGACCTGCGTCTGGACCGCGGACCGCTGCCGCGCGACGAGGCCGTCGAGGAACTGCTGGCGTGGTGGAACGCCCGCGGCGGGCAATAACGGGCCGCTTCTTCGCCGAGCCCGACGTATTGGTTGGTCAGCGCACGCGAATTCGACCATTGCGTCGGTCTCGAGCGAGGCGGGGCGCTCAGCGGTGGAACCCGCGGCCGGAGCGGTGCGTCTCATAAGGCATGGACTACTGCCTCGGTGACGGCGACGGCTCAGCGACGATCTGGTCCGCGACCCCCGACGTGGATGTCGACGGTGACGGTGCATTCGAAGCGGTCGGGCTCGACTTCGACGGTGACGGCATGCTCGACGATGCGATGGCCGACCTGGACGACGACGGTATCGCCGAGCGCCTCGTACGCGACCATGCCGACGCCGCAACTCATTTCACCGACGACGGCACCGGAACCTGGACCGTCAGCGTCGAGCGCGGGCTGCGCTGGTTCGGCCTCGACGGGGTCGAGCAATTCGGTGGGCCGATGGTCGACCTGGACGCCGACGGCCACGTCGACGACCGCCTGGTGGACCTCGACGCAGATGGGCTGGCCGATCGAGTTCTTGCCGGCGAGAACGCTTACGTCGACGCCGATGCCGACGGCAAGTGGGACATCAAGCTGACCGACAGTGACGGCGACGGTCGCGCCGATTCGGCCGTCGAACTCTGAAGGGGGCTAACCGCGGCCAGACCCCGGCGGGCCGGCGAACGCCTGCGCGATGTCCAGCCACTGTTCGGCGTCGTCGCCGACCGCGCGCACATCGAGTGCTGAGCGGGGACGTCGTTGGGTCACCAGCATGCAGAAGTCCTCCGCCGAGCCGGTGACCCGCTGGTCCGCGTCCTCCGGTCCCCACGACCATGTCGACCCGTCGGGGGCGCGCAACTCGACGCGGAACGGTTCGCCAGGCGGCTGTCGACCGTTGACCACGAACGCGAAGTCGCGGGTGCGCACACCGATGTGGGCGATCGAACGCAGCCGCTCCGTGGGCGGCCTGCGCACACCAAGGGCGTCGGCGACGTCGAGGCCGTGCGCCCACGTCTCCATCAGCCGGGCCGTCGCCATCGACGCGGCGCTCATCGGCGGGCCGAACCAGGGCAGCTTGCGGCCCTCGGCGACGGTCAGCAGCTCGTCGTGCAACCGGGACCGGGTCGTGCGCCACTCTTCGAGCAGGTCCCCTGGCGGCATCGCGGCCAGCTCCTCGGCGCCCGCGTCGACGAAGCCGGTCGGGTTCTTGCCCGCCTCTTCTAGCAGGCCGGCGAAGGCGGCCTCGTCGGTGACGGCGGTCAACGCGACGCGGTCGGTCCACAACAGATGCGCGATCTGGTGAGCGATCGTCCAGCCGTCCGCCGGAGTGGGTTCTGCCCATCGCACGGCGGGAAGATCGGCGACGAGGCCGTCGAGTTCGTCGCTCTCGGCGCGCAGGTCGGCCACCATCGGCGCGGCACCAGCCATGTCGGTCACCTTAGCCCGGGGTCGGAGCCGCCCGTCTCGCGATTGCCGCGTGCGCGGCCAGACCGGCGAGGTATACGCCGACGCCGGCCAACGCCAGCGCGGGTTGGCGTCCGTCCGGAGGAATCACGCTCGCCGTCAACGCGATCGCGCCGATGAACGTCATCCAGAACAGCGAGTCCTGCACGGTGAACACGTGGCCGCGCATGCCGTCGTCGACGTCGAGCTGCATGGCGTTGTCCGCGCACAGCTTGACCACCTGACCGGCCATGCCGAGCAGGAACCCGCACACCACCATCATCGCCAGCTGCAGTCCGGACCCGGCCAGCTGGACCAGCGCGGCGATCGCCAACGCACCGTTGGCCGTGGCGTACCGGCCCCAGCGGCGCACCGCCACCGGCATGACCGCGGCGGCGATGAAGGCCCCCGCGCCGGTCGCCGCGACGAACAGCACCGCGGTGCCCAACCCCGCGACCTGCTGAGTGTCGGTATGGCGCACCATCACCAGCACCAGCAGGCTGTTGATCCCGAACACCATCCGATGCGCGGCCAACCCGGTCAGTGTCGCGGCCACGGCAGGCACCGCGATCACGGTTTTCACGCCGTGCACCCAGCCGGTGGCGACCGCATAGAGCACCGAGCCGTGGACCGCACGCGCACTGTCGTCGGGTCCTAGCATCCGCGGCGGGAAACGCCACGCCAGCCACAGCGCCAGCGCCACCGGGGCGGCCACGATCAAGATGATGACCGCGGCGCCTGCGTCGTCGGCGCCGAACAGCCAACGGGGCAGCAACATGAAGTTGGCCCCGAGGAACGCCGCCGCGGCACCGGCCGCGATCGCAACCGAGTTCATCGCCACCACTTGATCTCTGGGCACCACGTGCGGCAGCGCCGCTGACAACCCCGACGACACGAAGCGGGTGAACCCGGTGACGATCAGCGCGCAACACAGGATCGCCAGGTCACCCGCGCCGGATTCGAGCAGCTGCGCGACGGCCAGCACCAAGACCAGGCGGCCGGCGTTCGCCGCGACCAGCACCAGCCGTCGATCCCAGCGGTCGAGCAGCGCTCCGGCGAACGGGCCGAGCAGCGAGTAGGGCAGGAACAGCACCGCGAACGCGCCGGCGATCGCCCACGGTTCGGCGGCGCGCTGCGGGTTGAACAAAATCGCGCCTGCCAGCCCCGCCGAGAACAGACCATCGCCGAACTGACTCACCAGCCGCAGTTCCAGCAGACGCCGGAACTCGGGCAGGCTGCGCACCGACCGCCAGACGGCTACGGGCGCGCGGAAATCGGGCACGGGAGATCACGTTCTCAGAAGCGGCGGATCGGACCGCATCCACAGTACAAATATCGCGGCGGCGTCGCGCTTGTCCGCCACGACAGGGGTTGCCGGTGCCATGATGGACGGGTGGCGCAGTCAGAGGACCCGGAGGATTTCATCGCCCCTGCCGCGCCTCGAGTGCGGGCGGGGACGTTGCTTCTCGCCAACACCGACCTGCTGGAGCCGACGTTCCGCCGCAGCGTCATCTACGTCGTCGAACACAACGACGGCGGCACGCTCGGCGTCGTCCTGAACCGGGCGAGCGAGACCGCCGTCTACAACGTGTTGCCCCAGTGGGCCAAGCTGGCCGCAAAACCGAAGACGATGTTCATCGGCGGACCGGTCAAACGCGATGCGGCGCTGTGCCTGGCGACGCTGCGCGCCGGGATGGAGCCCGCCGACGCCCCCGGTCTGCGCCATGTGCAGGGGCGGATGGTGATGGTCGACCTGGACGCCGATCCCGACTCGATCGCCCCGGTCGTGGAAGGGATACGAATCTTCGCCGGCTACTCGGGGTGGACGATCGGCCAACTCGAAGGCGAGATCGAGCGCGACGACTGGATCGTTTTGTCCGCCCTACCGTCCGACGTTCTGGTCGAGCCGAAGATCGACCTGTGGTCGCGGGTGCTGCGCAGACAGCCCCTTCCGCTGTCGTTGCTCGCCACCCATCCGATCGACGTCAGCCGCAACTAGACCTCAACTGCAGGACAGCGTGCACGTGGCGCACGCGCCGCCGCAACCGCCCGCCTCGCTGCGCTCAGCGCTCGACAGCCGGACGGCCATTTTTGCGCTCTGCCAGCATCCGGCTCCGACGGTTCCCAGCGCTCCGACCACGCAGACGATCAACACGACGATGGCCGTGCCGGCATCGGCCGCCAGTGCGACCGCACCGCCGGCTGCCAGCATCGCGGCGGCCGCCAGTTGGGTCGGCGCCACCGAGCGCAACACCGTGCGCACCGGGTCTTCGGATTGCGGTCGGCTCAGTAGCCATCCACCGACCGCGGCGATGGCGCCGGCAGCGCACAGGCAGAGCACCGCGGCGATGAGCATGGGCCACAGAATATCGAGACCCGTCGCGATCGACGAGTTGGGACGTCCCCCGGGCGCCAGGCTTCGCCCGGGGGACGGGCCTAACCCGGCAGGCCCGGCTGGGTTCCCAGCGCAGTCGCGCTCGGGGACCGCGGGGCGGCCGGCGCCGTCGCAACTGACGGCGGATTCGACACCGGCGACGCCGCGCCGGGAGCGGCCGGGGCGGGTGCACCGGGGGCGGCAGGCGCAGCGGGGGGTGCTGCGGCGGGCGCCCCGGGGACCGTGACCCGGAAACCGTTGACGATCGCGTCCGTGGCCTCAGCGGCCGGGACAACCTGGTCGACGCTCGTCGTGACGGACAGCGACACCAGATACTTGTCCGGTCCGGCGGCGGCGATGACGTGACGCCGCGAGGTGTTCAGCGTCATGTTGTTCTCGCGGTAGGTTCCCTCGATCAACGCCGACGGCATGCCGCCGAACTCGGCCAGCGACGCGTCGGTGCTGCGCCATGCGGGCAGCTGCTGGCTGTCGATGAAGCCGTGGCTGATCGCCTCTTTGGGGTCGAAGTCGCCGACGAGCTTGTACACCACGACCTGAGCGTTCGAGGTGTACAACCCGTTGCCGCCGACCCGGTCCGCGATCACCGCGAACGCATCGGGGACGTTCGGGTCCGGGACGTGCTCCCACCCGCGCGGCATTGGCAGCACGATGGTGAGGGCCTTGAAGTCGCGGCTGTTTTGCGGCTCGAGTTTCACTCCCTTGTCGGCGAAGAACTCGGTGAGCGTGCCGGAGGTGGCGGGCATGATCGTCGCGACCGGCGCCGGGGGGACGGGTTGGGCGGCCAGGCCCGGGGCCGCGGTTCCGGCAGGTGCCGCCGCGGTACCGGCGGGCGCCGCCGCTCCCGCCGGCATCGCCGCACCGGGAGTCGCGCCTGCCGGAGTCGCCGCGCCCGCCGGAGTTGCTGCGCCGGCTCGGGCCGCCGCGCCGGCCGGGGTCCCCGCGGTGGCAGACGTCACACCCGGTGCGGTCACCCCCTGTTGGGTCAGGGGCTGGGCGTTCGGTGTGACCGTGACGGTCTGCGTGACCGTGGGCAACGCGGGCTGGGGTGGCTGCGGAACGAGAGGTTCGGCCGATGCGGTCGTGCCCGCGAAGCCGAGGACGCCGGCGGTGGCGGTGGCCACACTTGCGGCCAATATCCGCCAGCGAGGGGCGATCTCGATCATCTGCGTCGGTCCTTCCGAACTGCACGGGAAGAGGTCAGGCGCTGACTGTATCGACCCGTGAAGCACGGCGACCAGCGTCGGAACCGACCTGCAACCGTGTTCTGACTTCCCCGCAATGCAACCGAGACCGACCCGTGGCCGAAGCACCGCGGATATCGGTGCTTATACCCTGTTCACGTGACAGACGCGCCGACCACAGACACCCCCCAGCACCGCTACACCGCGGAGCTGGCCGGGCAGATCGAGCGCACCTGGCAACAGCGGTGGGCCGACGCGGGGACCTTCCACGTGCCGAACCCCGTCGGGTCCCTGGCGCCCGCCGACGGTTCGCCGGTGCCCCCCGACAAGATGTTCGTCCTGGACATGTTCCCGTATCCGTCGGGTGAAGGCCTGCACGTGGGGCACCCGCTCGGTTACATCGCGACCGACGTCTACGCCAGGTACTTCCGGATGACCGGGCATAACGTGTTGCACGCCTTGGGTTTTGATGCGTTCGGTCTGCCTGCCGAGCAGTACGCCATCCAGACCGGCACGCATCCCCGGATTCGCACCGAGGCCAACATCGTCAACTTCAGGCGCCAGCTCGGCCGGCTGGGGTTCGGTCACGACTCGCGCCGCAGCTTCGCCACCACCGACGTCGACTACTACAAGTGGACGCAGTGGATCTTCCTGCAGATCTATAACGCGTGGTTCGACCCGGCCGCACAGAAGGCCCGGCCGATTGCGGAGCTGGTCGAGCAGTTCGAGTCGGGCACGCGCAGCCTCGGCGACGGCCGGTCGTGGAAGGACCTGTCGAAGGGTGAGCGCGCCGACGTCATCGACTCTTATCGGCTGGTGTATCAGTCCGACTCGCTGGTGAACTGGTGTCCGGGGTTGGGCACGGTACTGGCCAACGAGGAGGTCACCTCCGACGGTCGCAGCGAGCGCGGGAACTTCCCGGTGTTCCGTAAACGGTTGCGACAGTGGATGATGCGCATCACCGCGTATTCCGATCGCCTGCTCGACGACCTCGAACTGCTGGACTGGCCGGAGAAGGTCAAGACCATGCAGCGCAACTGGATCGGCCGGTCGACGGGGGCGTCCGTCCTCTTCGGCACCGACGCCGGGGACATCGAGGTGTTCACCACTCGCCCCGACACACTTTTCGGCGCGACGTACATGGTGCTGGCGCCCGAACATGAACTGATCGACAGGCTGGTGGCCGACCAGTGGCCGGCCGGTGTCAACGAGCGGTGGACGTACGGCGCCGCGACGCCTGCCGAAGCCGTCGCCGCCTACCGTGCTGCGATCGCGGCCAAGTCGGACCTGGAGCGGCAGGAGAACAGGATCAAGACCGGTGTGTTCGTCGGCGCGTATGCGACGAACCCCGCCAACGGTCAACGCGTTCCGATCTTCATCGCCGACTACGTTCTGCTGGGCTACGGCACCGGAGCCATCATGGCGGTGCCGGGACATGACCAGCGCGACTGGGAATTCGCGACCGAGTTCGCGCTGCCGATCGTCGAAGTCGTTGCCGGCGGCGATGTTTCGCAGGACCCCTACACCGGAGAAGGCGAGATCGTCAACTCCGACTACCTCAACGGGCTGAGCGTGGCCTCGGCGAAGGAGGCCATCACCGCGCGGCTGGCGGCAGAGGGCCGCGCCCGTGAGCGCGTCGAATACAAACTTCGGGATTGGCTTTTCGCGCGTCAGCGGTATTGGGGCGAGCCGTTCCCGATCGTCTACGACGAGGACGGCCGCGCGCACGCGCTGCCGGAGTCCGCGCTGCCGGTCGAGCTGCCCGACGTACCCGACTACTCGCCGGTGCTGTTCGATCCAGACGACGCCGACAGTGAGCCGTCACCGCCGCTGGGCAAGGCCACCGACTGGGTGAACGTAGAGCTGGATCTCGGCGACGGGCTCAAGCGCTACACCCGCGACACCAACGTGATGCCGCAGTGGGCCGCCAGCTCCTGGTACGAGCTGCGCTACACCGACCCGCACAACTCAGAGGAGTTGTGCGCCAAGGAGAACGAGGCCTACTGGATGGGGCCGCGGCCCCTCGAACACGGCGCCGACGACCCGGGTGGTGTCGACCTGTACGTCGGCGGCGTCGAGCACGCGGTGCTGCACCTGCTGTACGCGCGGTTCTGGCACAAGGTGCTCTACGACCTCGGCCACGTCAGCTCTTCTGAGCCGTATCGCCGGCTGGTGAACCAGGGCTACATCCAGGCGTTCGCCTACACCGACTCCCGCGGCACATACGTGCCCGCGGCGGAAGTGGTTGAGCGGGAGGGCAAGTTCTACTGGTCGGGTCCTGACGGTGAGATCGAGGTCTACCAGGAGTTCGGAAAGATCGGCAAGAGCCTGAAGAACTCGGTGTCGCCCGACGAGATCTGCGACAACTACGGTGCGGACACGCTTCGCGTTTACGAGATGTCGATGGGCCCACTGGAGGCGTCGCGGCCGTGGGCCACCAAGGACGTCGTCGGCGCACACCGGTTCCTGCAGCGGGTGTGGCGCCTTGTGGTCGACGAGGAGACCGGCGCCAACCGCGTCGCCGAACACGAGGCGATCGACGAGCCGACGCTGAAGTTGTTGCACCGCACCATCGCCGGAGTGTCGGACGATTACACGAGCCTGCGCAACAACACCGCGGCGGCCAAACTGATCGAGTACACCAACCACCTGACCAAGGAGGGGGTGACGGCGCGCGCGGCGTTGGAGCCGCTGGTGTTGATGGTCGCGCCGCTGGCCCCGCATCTGGCCGAGGAGTTGTGGCGTCGACTGGGTCACGAATCGTCGCTGGCGCAGGGTCCGTTCCCGGTGGCCGACCCGCAGTTTCTGGTCGAGGACACCGTCGAGTACCCCGTGCAGGTCAACGGGAAGGTGCGCGGCCGGGTGACGGTCGCCGCGGACGCCAACGCCGATGCACTGGAAGCCGCCGCGTTGGCCGACGAGAAGGTTCAGGCGTTCATCAACGGCGCGACGCCGAAGAAGGTCATCGTGGTGGCCGGCCGCCTCGTCAACATCGTCGTCTAACGCGCGATTTCGGTGCACTACCGGTCGCTGAGCGATATGTAGTGCACCCAAGCCGTCCGGAAGGGAACCGCGACGGATGTTGCGTGCGTCCAATCATGCGTGCTTCGGGAATTGCTGCGGGTCCAGGACGGCGTGATCACGTCCGCTCAGGCTAGGGAGGCCGGCCTCAGCGATCAGTCGGTACAGCGTAGGGTGCGCGCAGGAATGTGGAGGCGGTGCGCGAAAGGGGTGTACTTCGTCGACGACCGCGAGTTCACCGATGCCGCAAGGGTGCGTGCGGCAGTCTGGGGGTACGGCGAAAACGCAGTCGCTAGTGGTCTTACCGCGGCATGGTGGCTCGGTTTGACCCTTTACCCGCCGGATGTCGTCGAGGTCACCGTGGGGCGGACCGCGACTGGGCGCTGTCACACCGGCACCCGACTGCGGCGGCGCAACCTCGACCCGAGGGATGTCACCGTAGTGCGTCGAATGCGCGCCACCGCGAAACCGCTGACCGTGCTCGAAGCGGCTACCAAGCGGCGCGACGGTGCCAAGCTGATGGACAGTGCATTGCAGCGACACCTTGATCGGCGCGACCTCTGGCGTGCTCAACTCCGCAACAAGGGTCGCTACGGTTCTCCGGCCGCGCGAATCCTGTTGCAGGCGGCGGCCGATGACGCTCGCTCTACCGCCGAACGACTGCTCATCAAACTGCTGCGGGAGGCGGGGATCTCCGGATGGAAGGCGAACCATCCGGTCGGCGGCTACAGGGTCGATGTGGCCTTCTTGTGGGAGAAGATCGCGCTGGAGACCGACGGCTGGGCGTTTCACTCGGACGCCGAGGTCTTCCAGGTCGACCGCAAGCGGCAGAACGCGATCGCCTTGCTGGGCTGGCAGGTCCTGCGCTTCACCTGGCTGGACCCGACCGTCTATCCCGAGCGTGTGATCGCCACCATCCGCGAGGCGCTTCGGTGCGCTACAAGTCGCTGAGCGATAGGTAGTGCACCCAAATCGGCCGCTGGCTCCTAGCGGGGGCGGACGATGACCTCGTGCATGTGAGCGTCGGGCGGGGTGTGCACCGCATCGGCGATCACCTTCGCCACACTCTGCGGGCTCAGGAACCGCGACGGGTCGTACTCGCCGCCCTCGTAGGCGACTAGACCCTCCTGCATCTCCGTGGCGATCCGGCCCGGGTGCACCGACGTCACCCGCAGCGACGGCTCATCGGCCCGCAGCGAGTCGGCGAACGACCGCAAGGCGAACTTGCTGGCCGAATACGACGCCAATCCCGGCGACGCGTTGATCCCCGACCCCGAGTTCACGAACAGCACGTGCCCGCCCGCGGCGCGCAGCGCCGGCAACAGCGCGAGGGTAAGGGCAACGGCGCCAATGACGTTGACCTCCATGGAGGTGCGCCACTCGTCGACGGTGGACTCGGCGACCCGGCCAGGGAACGCCACCCCGGCATTGTGGATCAGCACGTCGAGCTCGACGATCGGCTCGACCGCGGCCTCGATACCGGAGACGTCAGCCAGGTCGATCGGCCACGTGGTCGCGCCGAACTGCGCGGCGACCTCGTCGAGCGCCGCCGACGGTCGCCCGGCCAGGAACAGCGTGTGGCTGTCGGCGAGCGCCGTGGCGATCGCCGTCCCGAGCCCCCGTGAGGCACCCGTGATCATCGCGGTCGGCATGTCGAAACCCTACCGACCTGCGTTCGGCGGCGAAGCGTCGCATCATGGAACGGATGCCACCCGACCACAGCTTTGCGCCCACCCAGCTCGCGGCCCGCGCCGCGTACCTGCTGCGGGGTAACGACCTGGGCACCATGACCACCGCGGCGCCGCTGCTGTACCCGCACATGTGGAGCTGGGACGCGGCGTTCGTGGCGATCGGGCTGGCCCCGCTGAGCGTCGAGCGCGCGGTCGTTGAACTCGACACCCTGCTCTCGGCGCAGTGGACCAACGGGATGATCCCGCACATCGTCTTCGCCAACGGTGTCGACGGCTACTTTCCCGGCCCGGCGCGCTGGGCCACGTCCGCACTGGCCGCGCACGCACCCCGCAACCGGCACACGTCCGGTATCACCCAGCCTCCGGTGCATGCGATCGCCGTGCAGCGAATCCTCGATCACGCCCGCACCCGCGGCCGCTCCACCCGCGCTGTGGCCGAGGCGTTCCTGGACCGCCGCTGGTCCGACCTCGTCAAGTGGCACCGCTGGCTCGCCGAGGCCCGCGACCCGAAAGAACACGGCCGCGTCACGCTGTACCACGGCTGGGAATCCGGTATGGACAACTCCCCACGCTGGGACAGCGCCTATGCCAACGTGATTCCGGGCAACGTGCCCGAGTACCAGCGCGAGGACAACACGATCGTCACCGACGCGACCCAGCGCCCGTCCGACCTCGAGTACGACCGCTACTTGTGGCTGCTCGAGGAGATGAAGTCGGCCCGCTACGACGACGAATTGCTGCCCAAGGTCATGAGTTTCGCGGTCGAGGACGTCTTCGTCTCAGCTATCCTCGCGGTCGCCTGCGACGTGCTCGCAGAGATCGGCGAGGACTACGGCCGCCCCCGCGCCGACGTCCGCGACC
The DNA here is from genome assembly GCF_001499925.1 of Mycobacterium lehmannii. Taxonomy (NCBI): domain Bacteria; kingdom Bacillati; phylum Actinomycetota; class Actinomycetes; order Mycobacteriales; family Mycobacteriaceae; genus Mycobacterium; species Mycobacterium lehmannii. Next base: position 5,796 of record NZ_LQIR01000038.1, on the reverse strand, counting down.
TCTACGCGTGGGGTCAGCGGTTCCGTGACGGCGTCATCGACACCACGGACGAAAGAACAGGCGCAGCACGGGATTTCGACGTGCGAACCGGCAAGTGGGTGGCCACCGAAACGGTCGCGCAGTTCGCCCCGCTGTTGTGCGGCGGTCTGCCCCACGACAAGGAACGCACGCTGGTGAAGCTGCTGGAGGGCCCGCGCTTCTGCGCTCACCCCGACCTCAAGTACGCCTGCATTCCGTCCACCTCGCCGGTGTCGCGCGAATTCCGCCCGCGCGAATACTGGCGCGGGCCGGTGTGGCCGGTGATGACGTGGCTGTTCTCGTGGTGCTTCGCGCGCCGCGGCTGGGCCGAACGCGCGCGTCTATTGCGCCAGGAGGGACTGCGTCAGGCCAGCGACGGGACGTTCGCCGAATACTACGAACCCTTCACCGGCGAGCCACTGGGCAGTATGCAGCAGTCGTGGACGGCGGCCGCGGTCCTGGACTGGCTCGGTTAGCCCACTACTCGGCCAGCCGCTCAAGCGGGTCGATGGCCTTGGTCAAAGTCTCGATGTCCTCCGGGCTCAACCGCGACAACAGGCTGGCCAGATGCGCGCGCCGAACCTCGAGGGCCTCCTGGTGCTGGGCGCGGCCCTCCGGGGTGATGTCGACGAGCACCGCCCGCAGGTCGGACGGGTCGCGCGAGCGCTTGACGAGGCCCAGCTTCTCCAGGCGGCGGATCGCCACCGTGGTCGTGGGCGTGCGAACACGCTCGTGGGCGGCCAGGTCGGTCATCCGCATCGGGCCCTGCTCCAGCAGCGTGAGCAGGATCGACAGCTGGGCCAACGTGAGGTCTCCCGCGTCGGTGCGGCCGGTGTCGCTGCGACGCAGCACGGAGAACACGCGGGACAGAACCCGCTGCAGCTCTCCTGACAGCTCCGCGACCTGCGGTTCTACGACATCCGCCATAATTTCGGCAGTCTAACCTGTCAGGCGATGCCAGGTTGCGTGACGGACGCGTTAGTTCAAAGTCGTCGAAGGCCCGGTCACAGCACCTGCGAGAGGAACCGCTGCAGACGTTCGGTTTCGGCCGCATCGAAGATCGGCTCCGGCGGTCCGGCCTCGACGACCTTGCCGTGATCCATGAACACCACGGCATCGGAGGTCGATCGGGCGAAGCCCATCTCGTGGGTCACCACCACCATGGTCATGCCGTCGGCGCCGAGGTCGGCGATCAGCGCGAGGATGCCCTTGACCAACTCCGGGTCGAGCGCAGAGGTCGCCTCGTCGAAGAACATCACCTGCGGCGCCATCGCCAACGCCCGCGCGATCGCCACCCGCTGCTGCTGCCCACCGGACAGGGTCGTCGGCCGCACGTCGGCCTTGTTGCGCAGGCCGACGCGCTCCAGGTGCGCCAACCCGAGCTCGCGGGCCTCCTCGGCGCTGAGCCGTTTGAGCTTGCGCGGCGCGAGGGTCACGTTGTCCAGCACGCTGCGGTGCGGGAACAGGTTGAAGTTCTGGAAGACCATCCCGATGCGTTGGCGCAACTGGTCGGGGTTGTCGGCGAGCACCGAGCGACCGTCGAGCAGGATGTCGCCGCGGTCGGGCTCGTAGAGGCGGTTCAGCGTCCGAAGCAGGGTGGACTTGCCCGACCCCGACGGTCCGATCACCGCCGTGGTGCTGCCCGCAGGCACGTCGATATCCACCCCGCGCAGCACCGGGTTGGGGCCAAATGAGAGATGGATGTCGTTGGCGCTCAACGACACCGGATCGAAACCGGACGCACTCATCAGATCATCTCCTGAGACGTCGCCATCGGAAGCGGGTCCTCCTCGGAGGGTTTTCGCCCGCGTCGCAACCGGTTGTCGATGTAGTTGACCAGATGCGTCAGCGGCACGGTCAGCATCAGATAGAAGAAGCCCGCGGCCACCAGCGGTGACAGGTTGCCGGTCTGCGCGTTGAGGTCGCGTCCGACCTGGAACAGCTCACGTTGGTCGGCCACGAGCCCGAGGAAGTAGACCAGCGACGAGGCCTTCAGTAGCGAGATGAACTGGTTCATCAGCGCGGGCAGCACCCGTCGCACGCCCTGGGGTATAACGACCAGCTGCATCGATGCGGTGTACGAGAAGCCAAGTGCACGTGAGGCTTCCATCTGGCCGGGCTCGACGCTCTGGATACCGGAACGGAAGATCTCGCCTACGTAGGCCGCGGCCATCAGGCCCAGCGCGGCGATGCCCAGTGGGAAGGGGTTGTTGCCGGTCAGCCCGCCCACGATGGGCCCCACCCCGAGGCCGATCAACAAGATGATGACCACCTCGGGCAGGCCGCGGAAGATGTCGGTGTAGACCCGCGCCGGCCACCGCAGCCAGCGGTGCCGCGAGATCCCCGCGACCGCCAGCAGCATCCCCAGCACCAGGCCGATGACGGCTGCGCTGACGGTCAGGATCAACGTGTTCGGCAGACCGGTCTTCAACAGATCGGGAACCGCCTGCCGGTACAGGTCCCAGTTCAGGAACGAGTCCTTCAGTTGCGCCAGAGTCGATTTCGGCGCTGCGGGACCGGTCGAAGGCCGCTGGTTCTCGGCGGCGATGGCGTTGAAGTCCGGCAGTTGCGGCGGCGGAGCCGCCTTGGAGCCTGGCTTCCACCCGGGCGGCAGCGCCCGCGGTACCCATTCGGAGTACAGCCGCGCCCAGGTGCCGTCGGCGATCACGGCGTCCAGCCCGGAGTTCAACGCGTCGATGAGCGGGCGGTTCTCGGTGGCCACCGCCCACGCGATGAAATTGTCCAAGCTGAAGGTGTTTTCGATGATCTCGGCCGGATCACCGGGCTGCACGGTTCCCGACGCCTGCTGGGACGGGGCCACCCAGGCGTCGATCTGCCGGGTCTTCAGGCTGGCGTAGACGGTGTTGTAGTCGGGGTACTTGACCGGCCGCAGGCCCAGGGTGTCGATGACGTAGGACTCCTGCACGGTGCCTTGCACCACGCCGATGCGCTGGCCGGGCGCCAGTTTGTCGAACCCGGTGATCGGCGACCCGGTGGGTACGACGAGCGAAAAATAGCCGAAGTCATAGCCGTTGGTGAAACCGACCGTGCGGCGGCGCTCTTCGGTCGTGGTGATCGAGGAGGACCCGACATCGAAGCGTCGCGCAGCCACCTGCGCCAGCAGCCCGGAGAACTCGGTGCCGACGAAGTTGATCCGCAGCCCCAGCTTGTCGGCGACCGCGCGCAGCACCTCGTTGTCGAAGCCGGTGAACTGACCGGCCGAGTCGATGCAGATGCTCGGTGGCGCGTCCGACAAGGTGCCGACGGTCAGCGTGCCCGGCTGGATCAGCCCCAGCGCATCGACGTCCACCGCCGCGAGGGGCACCACGGATGGCGTGGTGTACCGGTCCTCGTCGGGCCCGGTTGCCGCCGCGGCGAGGTTGGTCGGAAGGGCGCTGGCGCTCCCGATCCCGGGGGGTGTGCACTGGTCGACGTTGGCGTTTACGGGTCCGGCCAGACCGATACCAGTCACCAGCATCGCGACAAGCGCGACCACCAAGAGCTTGCAGAACCGCGCGAACGGGGTCATCTGTGCAAGGTATCGGTCAAGGCGCCACGTTCACCGGGTTGGGCTCGATCAGAACGTCACAGGCGAGGCGCCCGCCCCGCGCAGCACACCCCGTCGGACCAGTTCGGTGACCATGATGCGCCCCATCGTCTCGCTGCGGGCGATGCAGGCGTTGCGGGCGGCCTCCTCGTCGCCGCCGCGGATCGCGGCGGTCTCGTCCTCGTAGAAGGGCAGCATCTCGTCGTGATCACTCAGGTACGTCACCCAGAACGCTCGAGGCGTGAAGGCCTGCACCGACCGGATCAACGCCGTCAGTCGCGGGCCGGCGTAAGAGTCGGTGATCACGGTGCGGTACTGCCATGCGGCGTCATAGAAGACGCGCGAGTCCCGGGTACCGCGCAACGTGTCGGTCAGCGCGCCCAGGCGGTCGAGAACGCCGGGATCCGGTTCGGCGGCCGCGCGCGCCGACGCCATGCCGGTCAGGAAGCCGTGCAGCTCGTGGTGCTCGCGCACGAACGCCTCGTCGAAGCGTTCGACGAAGGCACCGCGGTGATAGCGGGTGGACAAGATGCCGTCGTGTTCCATCTGCACGACGGCCTCTTGTATCGGCACGCGCGACAAACCGAGGTCTTGTGCGATCTCGTTGCGGTCGATCCGATCACCAGACCGGAGCTTGCCGGTCAGGACCAGGTTCACGACGTGCGCGACCACAAGGTCTTTTTCCTTGACCCCATACTTTTTGGGCATGGCGGCGACAGTCTCTCACGCACCACGCCCCGCCGGGAGGGGTTACGCCGGTTCAGCCGGCTTCGTTTCGACGACGGTCACGCCACCGGACCAACGCCTCGGCTTCGGACAGGTCGTAGTCGGGTCCGTTGACCCCGACGGTCAGCATCGTGACGCCGAGGTCGGCGAGCGCCTCGGCCTCGCCGATCAACCTCTCGGCCGTCTTTCCCGACACGCCGGCCGAGCGCTCGATGGCGTTCGGATCGCGGCCCACGTCGGCGCAGTGGCCCGCCAAAACCTCGGCCTTGCGCGGGTATTCGCCACTGTCGGAGAAGCTGTGCCAGATGTCGCCGTACTCGGCGACCAGACGCAGCGTCTTCCTCTCACCACCGCCGCCGATCAGGACGGGGATGTCGCGGGTGGGCTGCGGGTTGAGCTTGGAAAGACGCGACGTGATGCGCGGCATCGCCGCGGCGAGGTCGTCGAGCCGGCTGCCTGCGGTGCCGAACTCGTAGCCGTACTCGTCGTAATCCTTCTGCTTCCAACCCGAACCGATGCCCAGGATCAGGCGGCCGTCGCTGATGTGGTCGACGGTGCGCGCCATGTCTGCCAGCAGCTCGGGGTTGCGGTACGAGTTGCAGGTCACCAGCGCACCGATCTCGATGCGCGACGTTTGCTCGGCCCAGGCGCCCAGCATGGTCCAGCATTCGTAGTGGGCACCGTCGGGATCGCCGTAGAGCGGAAAGAAGTGGTCCCAGTTGAAGGCGACGTCGACACCGAGGTCTTCGCAGCGTCGGACCGCGTCGCGGATATGGCTGTACTTCGGGGAGTGCTGCGGCTGCAGTTGCACGCCGACACGGATCGGATAGCTCACCCCTCAACCGTACGCAGCGTCACCACCCCCACCGCGCGAGCGACCGTAGTAAGAGAACTATGTCGCGTGTTGTGCGTGGTAAGTGCGACGTCCCCCTGTTGTCGTTAGAGGGCTTGGTGTCCCAAGACAACGAGGAGGACGTCGTGTCTAAGAGTAGGGCTTTGTCGCGTGGAGATAAACGCCGTAACGCCCGATTGGCCCGGTTGCGGGAGTTGGTGCCGGTTGGTTATGCCGTGTTGGGTATTGATCTGGCTGATGTGAAGCAGGTGGTGGTGCTCACTGATTTGGATTCGCGGGTGCTGGCGCGTCAGCGGGTCTCGGCTAAGGCCTGGGATCTGGGGCCGGTGCTGCGATGGGCCCGTCGGGTGGCCGTTCAACACGGATTTGCCGGTGTGACGGTGGGTTGTGAACCGACCGGTCATCGTTGGCGGGTACTCGAACAGCTTGCCGCCCAACATGACATGCCTTTTGTGTGTGTGAATCCGATGTTGGTGGGCCGGGCCCGCGAAACCGAGGATTACACCCGCGATAAAAGCGACGACAAGGACGCGATGGTGATCGCGCGGCTGGTGGCCCAGCTCAACTGTTACATCCCTGAACGTGCCGACCAGATCTGGGCGCGGCTGCGTCAGCTCGGAGCACGCCGCGAACGGTTGATTACCGAGTCGAC
>NZ_LQIR01000037.1:0-21471 GCF_001499925.1 Mycobacterium lehmannii | reverse complement strand
ACGACGCCCACGACGTCACCCCCCACCACCACCACGACCACCACTACGACGACCACCACTACGACGACGACCACCACGCAACCCACCACCACGACGACGCGTCCCACGACCACGCAGCCGACGACCACTCAGCCGCCGACGACCATCGACCCGCCCACCACATCGGTCGAACCGGAGCCGGACATCCCCGTTCCGGACGCGCCATAGACCGATGACCGCGTCGGACCCGCGGACCGAAATCCCCCCGCCCGCACGCGAGGCGGTCGCAGGGCTGGCGGCCGCGCCGACCGAGCCGGTCAAACTGCTCGTGTCGGGCGGCATCGGCACGGGCAAGAGTTCGGTGCTGGCCGCCGTTCGAACCGCGCTTCGGGCCGCGGGCGTACCGGTGCTCACCCGCATACCGCGCGCTGACGACGATCCGGCGGCCGCGGTCGTCATCGACGATGCCCACCTGCTGGCCGACCACGAACTCGGCGAGCTCGCGCGACGAGTGTCGGATCTGCCTTCGACGCTTGTGGTCAGCAGTGCGCCGATCGCGCACCGCCCGGCGATGCGTGCGCTGTTCACGGCGATCGAACGCGAGAACCCGATCGTCATTCTGGGACCACTGCCCCCGGCCGACGTGGCAAGCCTCGTCACCGAAAAGCTCGGCGCCACACCGCCGTCCGATATGGTGCGATCCTTCGTCGTTGCGACGGCGGGCCTGCCATTCCTGTTGCAACCGGCGATCGCGGCCGTCGCCGAGTTGCAGGACGACGCGCCGGCCACCGCGGTCCTGCAGGCGGTCACGTACGCGCTGACCGAACGGCTGCGCCGCCTCGACGATGCGACACTCGACACGCTTCTGGTCACCTCGCTGAGCAGAGACCTCGGTCCCGACGACGTCGCTGCGGCGTTGCGCATGGACGCCGAACAGGCTTACGCGGTGGTCGATCGCGCCCGCGCCACCGGTCTCGTCGAGCCGTCCTACAGCCGGGCCTTCCTGCGCACCCTGCACCGATGTGTCGCTCAGATCCTCGGCACCGCCCGTCATCACGACACCGAGATCTCGCTTCTGGTGTCGCAACTCGAATCATCCACGCTGTCACCGGAGTTGGCGCTCCAGTTGGCAGAACACGGTCTGCGCGACGATCGACTGGCGACCGCGCTGGCCGACATGGCCACCCGTAGTCGCAGCCAACCGGCAAGGGCGGCACGGCTTTACCGCGCCGCCGTCGATGCGGGGGCGACCACGCTGAGTCCGCGGCTTGCCGACGCGCTGGCGCTGACCGGCGACTGCGTCACCGCTGGACGGCTCACCGATCAACTGCTCGGCTCCGACGATGCGGCCGAGAGGGCCGCCGCGGTGAGGATCGCCGCCAGCATCGCCCTGCACGACGGCAGCGCAACACAGGCCGCGGACCTGTTCCGTTGGCTGGGCCCGTATCCGGACGCGTTCGTGAGCGCGGCGGGCGCGGTGGTGTCACTCGCCGCAGGCGACCTGTCGGCCGCTCGGACGGCGCTGTCCGCCGAGAGCGCCGGCCCGCCCACCTCCACGGCCCGCGCCGCGCGCAGCCTCGCCGAGGGCCTGTTGATGTCGTTGGACGCCCCATACCCCGCAGCCGTCTCCCGGTTGGGACAGGCGATCACCGCGGACCAGCCCGCGGACGGCGTGGCCCCCGACACCCCTGCGGCGCTGGTAACGCTGGCCGCCCTGCACGGCGGCGATCCGGTCCGGGCCCGCAGCGTGATCGCCCGTGTGGTACGCGCCGGTCTCGAAGACGGTTCGGAGGCAGCGCTTTTCGTCGCCCGCAGACACCGGCTACTGCTGGGCTGGGTGCGGATGCAGGACGGGCAATTACCAGCGGCGACATCTGATGTGGCGATCGCGTGCGCCGACGCCGACACCTCCCCGCTGCACCGCCGCGATGCGCTGTGGGCGGCCGCGCTGCAGACGGCGATCGCGCGCCGCAGCGGCGACACCGGCGCCATGCAGAAACACTGGTACGCGGCGGTCGAGGTGCTCGCCGAGTACTCGATGGACCTCTTCTCCCTACTACCGCTCGGTGAATTGTGGGTGGCCGCTTCCCGGATGCGTCAGATCGACCGGCTGCAGCACACCCTCGACGAGGCCTTCGCGCTGCTCGGCTCGCTCGGTGAGCCCGTGTTGTGGTCGACTCCTCTGCACTGGGCCGGTGTGCACGCGGGCATCCTCGCCAACGCCCCGGACGCCGTCGCCCCGCACGGCCAGGCGCTGACTGCCGCGGCCACGCACAGCGCCTTCGCCAAGACGCTGGCCACTGCGGGCCGCACCTGGTTGCGGGTTCTGGCCAATCACGTCGACACCGACGAGGTCACGACGGCAGCGCGACTGCTCGCGCAGGTGGGCCTCACCTGGGACGCGACCCGGTTGGCCGGTCAGGCCGCGCTACAGACCCCCGATGGCCGGGTGTCGGGCGCGATGCTGCAGCTCGCGCGAGACCTGAAGCAGACCGTCGCACCCGACGACGCACCCGGATCCGATCAACTCGCGGCGCCGGAGACCGCGAGGGCCAGCTCGGCGCGTCCCGCGTCGTCTCGGCTGTCCGACCGCGAGCGCGAGGTCGCCGAACTGCTGCTCCTCGGCATGCCCTACCGCGATATCGGGGCACAGTTGTTCATCTCGGCGAAGACCGTCGAACACCACGTCGCCCGGATCCGCCGTCGTCTCGGCGCCGAATCCCGCTCCGAGATGTTGTCTATGCTGCGGGCCATGTTGTCTCCGCAGTCGTGATCCCCCAACACACCGTCATCCCCTAACGGCAATCCCCTATGCGCCGTGTCCGACGACGGGTCCGGCACCGGATTCGCCCGCCTGCGCAGCGCCATAGCGTCATGCCATGTTCAATCACCAGGCAACTCCGGACCGGCCGCTGGGTGTTTCGGTCGGCGCGACCTACCTCGCCGCGACCCGTGACGGACACGCCGCGGTGATCCGGCCCTCCGAGCTCACGCTGCACGGGCAGCGATTCACCGGGTTCGTCGACCGCATCGGCGACCCGGTTCCGCTCATCGCCTCCGACGGCTCCGCCCATCGCCCCGAGCAACTGCTCGCCGAGGCGCTGCGCACGCTCACGCAGTCGGCCGAGGACATCACGGTCGCCGTACCCGCGCACTGGCGTCCGTCGGTCGCCGACTCCTTGCGCCACGCCCTGGGTGGCGACGTGCCGGTGGTGTCGGACGCGACCGCCGCTGTGGCCGCGCTGAACGCCGAACCTGGGCTGCCCTCTCGCGGCGTCGTCGTGCTCTGCGACTTCGGTGGCAGCGGCACCAACATCACGCTCGTCAACGCGTCCTCGGACCACGCGGTGGTCGGCGAGACCGTCCGGTTCGCCGATCTTTCCGGCGATCTCGTGGATCAGGCGCTCATGACACATGTGATGGCGCCGTTGCCTGCTGACGCCGACCCGTCCGGAACGGCTGTCGTCGGTTCGCTGGCGCGGCTACGCGACGAGTGCCACGCCGCCAAGGAGCGGTTGTCGGCCCACACCGCGACCGCCGTCGCCGTCGTTCTGCCCGGACACCACGCGGACGTCAGGGTCACCCGCGCCGAGCTCGAGGGGCTGATCCAGCGCCCGGTCACGGATTTCCTTGCCGCAGTGGACGAAACGCTTGAACGCTACGGGGTTCCGGACGCCGCGGTTTCGGCGGTAGCGACCGTCGGCGGCGGCGCACGCATCCCCCTGCTGACGCAGAAGCTGTCCGAACATCTGCGGGTACCGGTGGTGACCACCGCGCAGCCGCAGCTGGCCGCCGCCGTCGGGACCGCTCTGATCGCCCAGCGCCGGCGCGCCGTCGACCCGGAGACCACGCTCGCGCCCGCCGGGATCGATGAAGCCACCGTCCGGGTCGACGCCGGGCCGTCGTCGGCCCCATTCGGCGCGCTGGCCTGGTCCGAGGACGACCAGGAGGATGCGCCCCTGCCTTTCACCGTTTCGCGCCCCGAACTTCACTTCGAGCATGAGCAGTGGCAGGAGGAGGCGAAACCGCGACGTTCCCCGCTCGTCCTGTTCAGCCTCGCGGCGGCCGCCGCGGTGGTCACGACGGCCCTGTTCGGTCTCACGCAGTTGCGCGGTGACACCGCCACCCCGGTCGAGGCGGCGACCGTCCTCAGTCCCGCGGCCACGCCACCCCCCTCGCCTGCGGCGCCGGCTCCCACTCCAGTACCCCCGGCGCCGCAGGCCCCTCAACTCACCACGGTCGTCGTGCAACCGGCGCAGCGATCATCCACACCCCAGCACCGCAGCCCGCGACCGGCGCAGGCCCCACAGATGGCGCCCGCAGCACCGCCCTGGACACCCACGCCACCGACTAGCGCCCATCCGTCACCGGAACCCGAGACTCCGCCGTCCAACCCTGAGCCGCCGACCGATCCGCAGACCCCTCCGGTGGCCGACCCCCCACCGATCGATCCGGGGGCCGGCGCAGGCCCCATAGATGGCGCCCCGTCTCCAGATGGTGATCCCGTCGACCCGGATTCGAGCGGCGAGCAAACGGGTACCGACACCGTGCCCGACGAGTCCAGCCCGACCGACGGTGCGTAGTTAGGACAACCTTCGTAGCGGTGTTTCCCTTGGAGATGCAACTATGACTCCCGGGCTTGAGCAGGCCTGAGTTAAGTTACCCATCGGTAACTTACGGTAAGTTACCCTTGGGTAACTTGAGAATGGGAGGCGCGCGGTGGATACGCAGATGCTGATCAGGCTCGTCGTCGGGCTAGGGCTGACGGCCCTTGTTCTGGTCTTCGCCGCCAAACGCGTGCTGTGGCTGACGTCGTTGATCCGTTCCGGCGCGCCCACCAGCCCGGAGAACAACCGCAAGGACAACCTCGGCAAGCGCATCACCACTCAGATCGAAGAGGTCTTCGGCCAAACCCGACTGCTCAAGTGGTCCCTGCCCGGCCTCGCCCACTTCTTCACGATGTGGGGCTTCTTCATCCTCGCGTCGGTCTACCTCGAGGCCTACGGCCTGCTCTTCGACCACGACTTCCACATCCCGATCATCGGCCGCTGGGACGTTCTGGGCTTCCTGCAGGACTTCTTCGCCGTCGCGGTGCTGCTCGGCATCATCACGTTCGCGATCATCCGGGTGAGGCAGGAGCCCAAACAGCACGGCCGCGACTCGCGGTTCTACGGATCGCACACCGGTGGTGCCTGGCTGATCCTGTTCATGATCTTCAACGTCATCTGGACCTACGCGCTGGTGCGCGGCGCCGCGGTCAACACGGACGCCCTTCCCTACGGCAACGGCGCGTTCTTCTCCCAGTTCATGGGGTGGCTGATGAGTCCGCTGGGCTACACCGCCAACTCGTGGATCGAGACCATCGCGCTGTTGGCGCACATCGCGGTGATGCTGGTGTTCCTGCTGATCGTGCTGCACTCCAAGCACCTGCACATCGGGCTGGCGCCGATCAACGTCACGTTCAAGCGGCTCCCCGACGGCCTCGGCCCGCTGCTGCCCGTCGAGTACGAGGGCAAGGAGATCGACTTCGAGGATCCGCCGGAGGACGCGGTGCTGGGCCGCGGCAAGATCGAGGACTTCACGTGGAAGGCGTACCTCGACATGACCACGTGCACCGAGTGCGGTCGGTGCCAGTCGCAGTGCCCGGCGTGGAACACCGGTAAGCCGCTGTCGCCCAAGCTCGTGATCATGAACCTGCGCGACCATTTGTTCGCCAAGGCGCCCTACATCCTCGGCGACAAGGAAACGCCGCTGGAGAACACCCCCGAGGGCGGCCTCGGCGAGGAACTGCGCGGGGAGAAGAAATCCGAGGAGCATTCGCACGAGCACGTTCCCGAGTCCGGCTTCGAGCGGATCCTGGGCTCGGGTCCCGAGCAGGCCACCAGGCCCCTGGTGGGCACCGAGGAACAGGGTGGCGTGATCGACCCCGACGTGCTGTGGTCCTGCACGACGTGCGGCGCCTGCGTCGAGCAGTGCCCCGTCGACATCGAGCACATCGACCACATCGTCGACATGCGCCGCTACCAGGTGATGATGGAGTCCGAGTTCCCGGGTGAGCTCGGCGTGCTGTTCAAGAACCTCGAGACCAAGGGCAACCCGTGGGGCCAGAACGCCAAGGACCGGACGAACTGGATCGACGAGGTCGACTTCGACGTCCCGGTGTACGGCAAGGACGTGGAGTCCTTCGACGGCTACGAGTACCTGTTCTGGGTGGGCTGTGCAGGCGCCTACGAGGACCGCGCGAAGAAGACCACCAAGGCCGTTGCCGAACTGCTGGCCGCCGCCGGCGTGAAGTACCTGGTGCTCGGCGAGGGCGAGACCTGCAACGGCGACTCGGCCCGCCGCTCGGGCAACGAGTTCCTGTTCCAGCAGCTGGCCGCGCAGAACGTGGAGACGCTCAACGAGCTGTTCGAGGGCGTCGAGCGGGTGGACCGCAAGATCGTCGTCACCTGCCCGCACTGCTTCAACACGCTGGGCCGCGAATATCCGCAGGTCGGCGGCAACTTCACGGTGCTGCACCACACGCAGCTGCTGAACCGGCTGGTGCGCGACAAGAAGCTCATCCCCGTCACCCCGACCGACGGCGGGATGGACATCACCTACCACGATCCGTGCTATCTGGGCCGGCACAACAAGGAGTACTCGGCGCCGCGTGAGCTGATCGGGGCGTCCGGCGCGAAGCTGACCGAAATGCCTCGGCATGCCGACCGCGGCCTGTGCTGCGGCGCCGGCGGCGCGCGGATGTGGATGGAAGAACACATCGGCAAGCGCGTCAACACCGAGCGCACCGAGGAGGCCATGGACACCGCCTCGACCATTGCGACCGGCTGCCCGTTCTGCCGCGTGATGATCACCGACGGCGTCGACGAGGTCTCGGCGGCCCGCGAGGTGGAGAAGGCCGAGGTGCTCGACGTGGCCCAGCTGCTGCTGGGTTCGCTGGACACGAGCACCATCACGCTGCCGGAGAAGGGCACCGCGGCTACGGAGGCCGAGGAGCGCGCAGCCCGGCTCGCCGCAGAGGCGCCCGTGGAGGAAGCGCCCACCGAGGCAGAGGAAGAGGCGCAGGCCGAACCGGAGCCCAAAGTCGAGGCCGCCACGGCCACCGAAACCAAACCCGTCAAGGGGCTCGGAATCGCGGGCGGTGCCAAGCGTCCGGGCGCCAAGAAGGCTGCCGCCCCTGCGGGCGACAAGCCGGCGGCCGACGAAAAGCCCGCTGCCGCAGCGGCACCCGCGAAGGGGCTCGGTATCGCTGCCGGCGCCAAGCGGCCCGGCGCCAAGAAAGCCGCACCAGCCGCGCAGGCAGCGCCCGCGGAGCCGGAAGCCCAGGCCGAATCAACAGCGCAGTCCAAGCCGGAGCCCGAGGTCAAGGGTCTCGGCATCGCGGCAGGCGCCAAGCGGCCCGGGGCGAAGAAGAAGACGCAATCCGCGGCCCCCAACGAGGGCGAGGCGACTGTCACCCAACCGCCGAACGTCGATCCGGACAAGGCGGAGCCTGGAGCCAAGACCGACACCGCCGACTCGGATCGGGGTCTGGACTCCAAGCCCGAACCTGAGGTCAAGGGCCTCGGCATCGCCCCTGGCGCACGCCGGCCCGCGGCCAAGAAGTCGGCCGCACCGGCACAGCCACCGGCCGAGCCGAAATCCGCTGCCGCACAACCGGAATCCAAGGAGACCGCCGACTCCGATGGCGAATCCGGTGCTGCCCCCGGGCCTTCCGGCGGAGACAACGGAGACAAGCCCGAACCACCTCCGGTCAAGGGCCTCGGAATCGCCAGAGGCGCTCGTCCCCCAGGCAAACGATGAGCCGTTGACCGGCGATTTTGGTTAATCGCTGGACAAAAGTGAGACCATGAACGACGTGACCACCCACCACGTGCCGATCCACGCCGCCGGACACGGACCGCGGCAGCGCACGTTCACGCAGTCGTCGAAGCTGCAGGACGTCCTGTACGAGATCCGCGGACCGGTGCACGAGCACGCGTCACGCCTCGAGGCCGAGGGTCATCGCATCCTCAAACTGAACATCGGCAACCCCGCGCCGTTCGGGTTCGAAGCACCGGACGTGATCATGCGCGACATCATCTCGGCCCTGCCGTATGCCCAGGGTTACTCCGATTCCAAGGGCATCATGCCCGCGCGGCGCGCGGTGTTCACCCGCTACGAACTCGTCGACGGGTTCCCGCGATTCGACGTCGACGATGTGTATCTCGGCAACGGCGCGTCCGAGTTGATCCAGATGACGTTGCAGGCGTTGCTCGACAACGGAGATCAGGTGCTGATTCCGGCGCCCGACTACCCGCTGTGGACCGCGTGCACCTCACTGGCGGGTGGCACCCCGGTGCACTACCTGTGCGACGAGACACAGGGCTGGATGCCCGACATCGCCGACCTGGAATCCAAGATCACCGAGCGCACGAAGGCGATCGTCGTGATCAATCCGAACAACCCGACCGGGGCGGTGTATACACGCGAAATCCTCACCCAGATCGCGGATTTGGCGCGCAAGCACGAGCTGCTGCTGTTGTCCGACGAGATCTACGACAAGATTCTCTACGACGACAGCGAGCACGTCGCGACGGCATCGGTGGCGCCCGATGTGCTGACTCTGACCTTCAACGGCCTGTCGAAGGCATACCGGGTCGCGGGTTACCGGGCGGGCTGGCTGGTGATCACCGGGCCGAAGGAGAACGCCACCAGCTTCATCGAGGGCATCAGCCTGCTCGCGAACATGCGACTGTGCCCGAACGTTCCTGCACAGCATGCGATCCAGGTCGCACTCGGTGGTCATCAGAGCATCGAGGAGCTGGTACTGCCCGGGGGTCGCCTGCTCGAGCAGCGCGACGTGGCCTGGCAGATGCTCAACGAGATCCCCGGGGTGTCCTGCGTGAAACCGCAAGGGGCGCTGTATGCGTTCCCCCGCCTGGACCCCGAGGTCTACGACATCGTCGACGACGAGCAGCTGGTCCTGGATCTGCTGCTGCAGGAGAAGATCCTGGTCACCCAGGGCACCGGGTTCAATTGGCCGACACCGGATCACCTGCGCATCGTGACGCTGCCGTGGGCCCGCGAGCTGTCCAATGCCATCGAACGGCTGGGCAACTTCCTGGCCAGCTACCGGCAGTAGCGTCCTTCTAGGCTGTTGTCCGTGGCGCACTCACACGGACACTCCCACTCACCGACCGGCCCGGCGCCGCTGGGGCCGATCGCCGCGAAGGTCGTCGTCGGCCTGCTGATCGCCATCGGCGTGGCCGTCCTGGCGGGAACGGCATGGCTGTGGCCCAGCCAGCAGAAGGCCGACATCCCGCTGCCGTTTCAGAACGCCGAGGGCGGCGCCGTCACCACCGAATCTGGGTTGGTCCGCTCGAGCGGCACCGCGACGTGCGGCAGCCCGTCAGTCGGTCAGGTGCTGACCGCCGATCCACTTCCGGCGACGGGCGGCGGAGCCGAGTGCGTGCAGGCGTTGATCGAGATTCAGTCCGGGCCCAACAAGGGCGCGGCGACCGTGCTCGAATTCAGCGGTGGCCCCGGCCAACCCAATCTCGCGGCCGGCGACAACGTCAGGATCACCCGTCAGGTCGATGCGACCGGCACCACCACCTACTCGTTCTACGACTACGAACGGACATGGCCGCTCGTCGCGCTGGCCGTGGCATTCGCCGTGGTGGTGGTCGCGGTCGCCCGGTGGCGGGGGTTTCGCGCCCTCATCGGCATCGTGGTCGCGTTCCTCGTGTTGGTGGTGTTCATGCTGCCCGCGCTGCGTGACGGTGCCGCGGCCGTGCCCGTCGCGCTGGTGGCCTCGGCGCTGATCCTCTACGCCGTCATCTACCTGGCCCACGGCGTGAGCCTGCGGACCAGCGCGGCCCTGCTCGGAACACTCACGTCGCTGCTGCTTGCCGCGTTCCTCTCCTGGGGCGCAATCGAATTGGCCCACCTGACCGGTCTCTCGGAAGACCGGAACAACGAGGTCGCCGCCTACCTGGGCAACGTATCGATCACCGGTCTGCTGCTGGCCGGGTTCATCATCGGGTCGCTCGGTGTGCTCAACGACGTCACCGTCACCCAGGCCTCGACGGTGTTCGAGCTGGCCGAACTCGAGGGCGCCTCACGGCGCGCGATCTTTGTAGGCGCGATGCGGGTGGGCCGGGACCACATCGCGAGCACGGTCTACACGCTGGTGCTGGCCTATGCGGGCAGCGCACTACCGTTACTGCTGCTGTTCAGCGTCGCCAACCGGGCCCTCGGCGACGTGCTCACCAGCGAGAGTGTGGCCATCGAGATCGCCCGCTCGGCGGTCGGCGGTATCGCGCTGGCATTGTCTGTGCCGCTGACGACGGGCATCGCGGCGGTGCTGGCGACGCCCGCGCGCGCTCGACGCGGTTAGAAGCCGGTGCGCTCCAGCCACGCGTCCCACACCGCGGTGTCACCGAACACCTCGATGCCGCTGTCGGCGGCTGTGCGCCGTCGCGTGATCGCCAACAGCAGATCGGTGGCGCTGCCGCGCAGCGCGGTGTCGGCCTTGCTGTGGTTGTGCGACCACCAGACGCCGTCCTCGTCGTGGACGATGGTCCACTCCCCGGTCGGCCCCAGCCCGTCGTCGGTGGCGTGCAGGTGGATGCTTCTGCCGTGATCCAGCGCGGGTTGCTCACCGCCGCCGACCATCAGCTCGACCCATTCGCTGATCGCGTCGGCCGCCAACTCCGGCGGTGGGTCGTAGGCGGCCCCGACGGCGAGCGCCGCATCCGCGTGGTGCACGGCGACCTCGTGTAGCCGTCGACGGATCCACCACCCCGCGGGGCGGGGGCCGCGGAAGGTCCAGACTCTGGTCGCCGCCCCTGCCCGCTCGACCGCATCGACCACCAGCTGCGCGCCCTGGTTGAGCCAGTCGATCGCCGCGTCGGCGTCGTCGGGTGGTTTGCCGTCGCGGACCTCGCGCGGGTCCAGTGCCGATATCCGGTGCTCGGCGATGATCTGTGCGGCCCACCGGTTTCCGCGGCCGACGTGGCGGAACAGTTGTTTGAGTGTCCAGTCGGGACAGGTCGGCACCGGCGTCGAGGGGTCTGCACTGCGGATCAGTTCCCCGAATTCGCGGGTCTGGTCGAGCAGCGCGGCTCGGAAATCCACGCCCCCGAACGTACTCAATACTCGACGCGGAAACCCCCGATAATGCCGATCTCGTTGCCGTCGGGATCTTCTATCTTCGACAACCGCGCACCTTGCTGGCCGCGACGATTTCACCGTAGAACCGGCCGCTGACCTCGACGTCATTCGCGGGCACCACCGCGCGCACACGGTCAACCGACATGAGAACCCCTCCGTTCCTCGAAGGGGTAGGCCCGGTCAGGCCGGTGCACTAATCGACGAGCGAGCGGTGCCCAGCGCGATCGGCAGCGACGCCCACCCCCTCAGCACTCGCGTCTCGCGCCTGCTGCCCTCACCAGCCAGTCGCGCATCGGGAAAACGTGAGAAGAACGCCCGCAGTCCGACCTCGCCCTCAGCGCGGGCCAGGGCCGATCCCAGACAGAAATGCCTGCCGCCGGAGAACGACAGATGTCGTCCGGCGTTCTCCCGCTCGAGGTCGAAGCGGTCCGGGTCGTCGAACACCTTGGGGTCGCGGTTGGCGCCTGCGATGTAGATGAGCACCGCCCTGCCACGCGGGATCCGGTGCCCCGCGATCTCGGTGTGCTTCGTCGCCCTGCGCGCGGTGAGTTGCACGGGCGGGTCCAGGCGCAAAATCTCCTCGACGGCGGTCGGCCAGAGTTCGGGTCGCTGCGCCAGGGTTTCGAGGTGCTGCGGGTGATCGAGCAACATGCGAATTCCGTTGCTCAGCAGGTTGACCGTCGTCTCGAATCCCGCGGCCAGCACGAGGCCCGCGGTAGCCATCAGTTCCTGCTGGTCGAGCCGGGCGCTCTCGTCGGAGGCCGCGATCAGCTGGCTCATCAGGTCGTCGCCGGGGTTGCGTCGCAGCCCTTCGAGGTGCCCGGACAGCCAATCGTTGAAGCCGACGACGCTGCGGTAGACGGTGCGGTACTGCGGCCAGGTCAGGCCGATGTCGAGGCTGGCCGCACCGCGCTCGCCGAACTCCAGGACTCGTGACCGGTCGGCGTCGGGAACGCCGAGGATGTCACCGATGACCGCGACCGGTAACTGGGCGCAGTAGCGGTCGACGATGTCGACGGTTCCGGCTTGCGCGAGTTCATCGAGCAGAGAGTCGGCGGTCTCCTGCACCCGGTCCCTCAGCGCGGCAACGGCTCTGGGGGTGAACACCGACGACACCAGCTTTCGGTAGCGGGTGTGGTCGGGGGGTTCCACCGCCAACATCGACGGCGGCTCGAGGGGATGCAGCAGGTCGGTTTTGGTGCGGTTCGCGACCCATTGGACCGGTTTGGGCAGGTTGGAGCCGATCGGCAGAACCTCGAAGTCGTCGTCCCGCAGCAGATCGTTGGCGATCCCGTGGTCGACGGTGAGGTGCACGATGGCGGCCTCCACCATCGGCCCCCTTGCGCGCAGGTCGTCGGCGAAGGCAACCGGGTCGGCGCGAACGCTCGGATCGGCGATCATCCGGCCTTGGGGATCGCCGCGGCGCGCGAGCAGCTTCGAGGCACCGCGCACGAACCCGTGCACGGCAAGCCAGCGGATTCGGTGACGGATCGGCCCACCGTGCCGAGCCGGACGAATCGGTTCCACGCGGCCGAGCCTACCGATTCTGAGACGTCACACCCCTTCCCAGGCAGTGGATCTGCCAGCCGGCCTGCGTCCACCGGTCGATGTCGAGGCAATTGCGGCCGTCGACAATGACTTTCGCGCGCACCGCTCCGGCGAGCTCGGCGGGGTCCAACTCGACGAACTCGCGCCATTCGGTCAACACCAGTACGGCATCGGCCCGCTCACACGCTTCGGCGACCGACGTCGAATAGGTCAGCGTCGGAAAGTGGCGTCGGGAGTTCTCCATCGCTTTCGGGTCGTAGACGTTGACGGTGGCGCCCTTGAGTTGCAGCATCCCGGCGACGTTGAGAGCCGGCGAATCGCGCACGTCGTCGGATTCCGGTTTGAACGCGGCGCCGAGCACCGCGATGTTGGCGCCCAGCAGCGACCCTCCGCACGCGACGGTTGCCAGTTCCACCATCCGGCTTCGCCGTCGCATGTTGATCGCGTCCACCTCGCGCAGGAACGTCAGGGCATGGTTGGCGCCGAGTTCGCCGGCGCGGGCCATGAAGGCGCGGATGTCCTTGGGTAAGCAGCCGCCACCGAAGCCCAGACCGGCGTTGAGGAAGCGGCGTCCGATCCGCGGGTCGTAGCCTAACGCGTCGGCGAGAAGCGTCACGTCGGCGTCGACGGCCTCGCAGACTTCGGAGATCGCGTTGATGAACGAGATCTTGGTGGCGAGAAACGCGTTGGCCGATACCTTGACCAGCTCGGCGGTCTGCAGATCGGTGACCAGCAGGGGGACCTGCTGCTCCAGCATCGGTGCGTACAGTTCCCGGGTCACCGCCTCGGCGACATACGAATCCGGTTGTATGCCAAGCACGATCCGGTCCGGATGCAGGGTGTCAT
The DNA here is from genome assembly GCF_001499925.1 of Mycobacterium lehmannii. Classification (NCBI taxonomy): domain Bacteria; kingdom Bacillati; phylum Actinomycetota; class Actinomycetes; order Mycobacteriales; family Mycobacteriaceae; genus Mycobacterium; species Mycobacterium lehmannii. Next base: position 7,941 of record NZ_LQIR01000037.1, on the reverse strand, counting down.
GCACCGCGAAGCCCTCCCGCAAGAACTCCGGGTTCCACGCCACCTCGACGTCGACCCCCGCCGGCGCCAACGCGCGCGCCCGGTCCCTCAGTTCGGCGGCAGTGCCGACCGGCACCGTGGACTTGCCGACGATGACGCCCGACCGGCTCAGCCGCGGGACCAGCATGTCGACGACGGCGTATACATGACGCAGATCGGCGGCGAACTCCCCCTTCTTCTGCGGTGTCCCGACGGCGAGGAAGTGCAGGTCGGCGAACCCGGCCGCGGCGTCGTAGTCGGTGGTGAACGCCAAGCGCCCGGCGGAGATGTTGTCGCTCAACACTTTCCGCAACCCAGGCTCGTAGAAGGGGGTTTCGCCCGCTGCGAGTTTGGCGACCTTGCCAGCGTCGACGTCTACGCCGAGCACCTCGTGACCCAACTCGGCCATACCCGCCGCGTGGGTGGCTCCCAGATAGCCCGTGCCGAAAACGGTGCACCGCATACCGCCTTGATATGCAGTCCTTATGAGCTAACCGCTACGCGACACTGATCGTGCGGCCAACGGCAGGTTACGAGCTAGCGGCAGAACCCCAGGAAGCAGTTCGACCCGCCGCGATTCGATCCGCCCGAGCCCGGCCCGCGCGAGGATCCGCTGTCACTCGATCCGCCCGAGCCCGGTCCGCGAGACGATCCGCTGTCACTCGACCCGCCCGATCCGCTGCCGGGGTACCGCCCCGATCCACTGCCGGGATAACCGCCCGATCCGCTGCCGGGATAGCTGCCCGATCCGTTACCCGAACCGTTCTGCCACGGCGGCACCTGAGGCCTGGGCAGCTCCGGCTCCTCGCGCTCGTCCTGCCACGGGGGAGTCCAACTCGGCAGCTTCGGCGGCGTCCACCTCGGCGGGGACCACGGGTTCTGCGGCCGCGGGTAGTACTGCGGCGGTGCCACCACCGGCGGCACGTACACCGGAACCGGGGCCGGAGCCACCGGGGCCGGAGCCACGGGTGCCGGCGCGGGTGGCGGTGCCGCGGGCGGAGGAGCGGGCGGCGGGGCTTGCGGTGCGGGAGGCGGCGCCTCGACATAGACCGTCCGCGGCGGCGCCTGCGGAGCGGGCTGTTGCGCAGCGACCGGCACGGGAGCCTTGATGGTCTCTGCCTGCGGGGGCGGAGGCGCCTGAACCGGCTGCGCCTGTTCGGTCGGCGGAGCAGGCGGGGCGGGCGCGATGCTGCTGGGCACGATCGCGCTCTGTCCCGGGCTCGGCCGCTGGTCGGCCGTCGGGCGGATACTCACCGCGAGCGAGATCACGAGCGCGACGACGCCGACGACGAAGATCGACGCCATCGCGCTGCCGACGAGCAGGAACGGCTTGCGATCGTCGTTGGCCGCGGCATGAAGGTCGGTCCGCGACGCGTAGTCGCCGACGGAGGCGCCGTCACCGCCGGCGGGCGCCAATTGGGTTGGCGCGCCGGCTAGCCCGGCGTACACCGAACCCGCGGTGGTGCCGTCGGGGTCCTGGGAATAGGCCAAGCCGACGGTGGACGCCTCCAACGCCGGAGCGGCGGCGGCGGCCAGCGCCGCACCCCTCGCTAGCGCCATCTCCGGCTCGTCGGGGGCGTGCACCGGCAGGCTCACCAGATGCTCGAGGTGGCTCTTCACCGAGCTCACGTCGACGCCGGAGCCGACGACGAACATGCCTTGCGGCGGGTTGTCCTGGGCATCGACGGCGGCCGCCATATCGGCGAGCACGGCCATCGCGTCCTGGGTGTGCAGGCTGCTGCTGAGCACCTTGACCACGGACCCGTCGTCGGTCTGGACGACCGACAGCGTCGCGGTGTCGCGGTCGATGAAGAGCAGTGCGGTGGTGTCGTAGCCGACCGCCCTCCCGACGGCCTGGGCGAGTGCGCCCGCGGCGTGTCCATCGGAGACAAGCATGACGTCGTCGATATCGCGGGCGGCGAGCGCGTCGCGAAGTTGTGCCGCCTCGACGTGATCGCTCCACGTGACGCCGATGGCCTTCAGATCATGCCCACCCGCCTCGGCGCTCTCCTTGGTCCCGAGCACGGCGTCCACCACCTGGGCGGCGGCACCCGATGTTGCTGCGCCATCACTTCCGCTGACCTCGAAGACGTCGTGGTCGACGGTGGCCCCGTCGGCCATCTCGCCTTCGACCAGCACCATGCGGACCGTCGCAGGTGTCATCGATACACCCAGAACGATGTCCACTGCCCCTCCAAAACGTTTGCTACCAAGCCTGGATCGCCGATCGGCATCTCGCCACGCACAAGCCGGCGACTAGTGGTTCATCGCCGTGAGCAGGACAGGCGTTACGCCTCCACCGACATTTGCTGACTCGATGCTGCCGACGTTGGTATCTCGACCCTACTCGTGTCAACGGCCGTCGGCGCCGAGCGGTTCAACTGGACTTGATGAAGTTCTGGTACGACCGCGACGGGGTGGGACCGCGCTGGCCCTGATACTTCGAGCCGACCCGCGCGCTGCCGTAGGGGTGCTCGGCGGGGCTGGTCAGCCGCAGCAGGCACAGCTGCCCGATCTTCATCCCAGGCCACAGCGTGATCGGCAGATTCGCGACGTTCGACAACTCCAGGGTGATGTGCCCGGAGAACCCCGGGTCGATGAACCCCGCGGTGGAGTGCGTCAACAGCCCCAGCCGGCCCAGCGACGACTTGCCCTCCAGCCTGCCCGCGAGATCGTCAGGCAGCGTGCACAGTTCCAGCGTCGACCCGAGCACGAACTCGCCCGGGTGCAGCACGAACGGCTCACCCGGGTCGGCTTGGACCAAGGTGGTCAGCTCGTCTTGCTGCTTGGCCGGGTCGATGTGCGTATATCGCGTGTTGTTGAAGACGCGGAACAGGTTGTCGAGGCGGACGTCGATGCTGGACGGCTGGACCAGGGAGTCGTCGAAGGGATCAAGCCCCAGTCGCTCGGCAGCGATCTCGGCGCGGATGTCGCGGTCGGAGAGCAGCACGCGACGAGCCTAGCGGCTCGGATGTTAGCCTTCGTGCTCAAACAAGCCGGTGTAGTTCAATGGCAGAACATCAGCTTCCCAAGCTGAGAACGCGGGTTCGATTCCCGTCACCGGCTCCACAAAGTCTCCTTCCAACACTCACCACCGCCGGGTTGCGCTACGGCGATCACGGGCCTTGACGGCCGTTTCGGCATTTGACCTGTTCACTACGCGTACGTTCTCCCCAACCAACAAAAGAGGGAGACCCATGCCAACCAAGAGTGGTCGACGACGTGCGACGTGCTTGATCGCCGTCGGTACCGCCAGCGCGCTCACGCTCGCCGGCTGCACCTCGGCCGTAGCCCAACCGGGCGCGCCGAGCACCGCCGAGTCGCTGCGCATTGTGCTGGGCTCACAACCGCAGCCGTCTCAAATCCCGCTGGTCTACGGCGTTGACCGCTACGGGTCCGACTTCGGGTTGCCCCTCAGTGTCGAGCAGAACGTGATCCAGTACGACACCCATGCCGACGCGGTACAGACCCTGCGCGACGGCCGAGCTCAGGTTCTGGCGACGTCGGTCTCCGCGATCTTGGATGCGCGCGAGCACGGCGAGGACGTCAAGGTGTTCTGCCCCTACGTCAGCATGGATGACTTCGTCCTCGCCGGTGCCAACGGTGTGCACAACGCCAGTCAGCTGTTCGAGCCGTCGACCCGCGTGGGGATCGACAGCCCCGGTGGCTCTGGAGCCATCGTGCTCAACGCGCTGTTGAGCGGCGTCGGCGAGCACCGCGACGTCCACGAGATTCCCAATCAGCAGATCCTCGAAAGCTCGAGCGCCCGACTGGATGCGTGGATCGCCGGCCAGGTGGATGCGACGGTGATTCACGACACCCAGTACGACGGCGCGAAGGCAATGGTGAACCAACCGGTGCTGATCGCCACCCTCTACGACAATGCCCCCGGGTTCATCAAGGTAGCTCAGGCCGCCCGCGCGGATTGGCTCGCACAGAACCGCGAACTCGCCGCCAAGTACTGTGCGACCACGTTGCGTGCGATGAAGACACTCAAGAGCGACTTCGCGCTGTTCCAAAGTGGAGTCAACGAATACGTCGAAGCACCCCCCTCCGACGAATCGCTGAGGGAGCTGTTCGCGCTCATCCAGCAGCACCCCTTCTGGACCGACGAGGGCGGGCTCACCGATGCGAGCGTGAAGTTCATGATCGACATCGCGAGAGAATCGGACGTCCTCACCCAGCCCTTGAACGCCGCCGATGTCGTCGACCGTCAGACGCTGAACCGGGCCGTCGAACTCGCCAACATGCCAACGCAATAGTCGCGGCCACCGAAGTCGTCCACACCTCGTTACGCAACAACCGACCAATTGACGCTTCGGCTGGTTAAATTGGCCCGTGAAGGCGTTCGCCGCGAGAGAGCCGGGTCAGCAGCACAGTGGATGACACGGTCAGAGACGGCGGCGACGCCACGCAAAGGCCGGGAGCGGGAACCGGCGACGACCCCCTTGCACGCAGGCGCGTGGAGCGCGACGAAAAACCCACAAGGCACTTCGGCCGCTACGGGTTGCTATCGCTGTTGGGCGCAGGTGGCATGGGCCAGGTGTGGCGGGCACGCGACTCGCAGACCAATCGGGTGGTCGCGCTGAAGGTGCTGCCCGAGCACTCCGCCAACGACCGGGAGACACGCGAACGGTTTCGGCGGGAGTGCGAGGCGGTGGCACAGCTGACCGAGCCGCACGTCATCCCGATCCACGACTTCGGCGATGTGGACGGTCGGCTCTTTCTCAACATGCGACTGGTGGACGGCACGGACCTACGCACGCTGATCAAACAAGAGGGCGCACTGCCGCCGGCGCGTGCGGTCGCGATCATCGCTCAAGTGGCCGGCGCACTTCAGGCTGCCCACGACGTGGGTCTGGTGCATCGCGATGTCAAGCCCTCCAATATCCTGGTGTGCACCAACGATTTCGCCTATTTGATCGACTTCGGCATCGCTCACGCCTCAGGAGACGCCACGCTGACCAAGGCTGGTGAAACCATCGGCACCGCCGCCTACATGGCGCCGGAGGCCATCGGTGCCGCTGTGAAAACCCATTCACGCGTGGACGTTTACGCACTCGCGTGTGTGCTGTACGAATGCCTCACCGGCGAGCCGCCTTTCGCCAGCGATATGGGCGTACAGGGCATGATCGCCCATCACCTCCACACTCCGCCGCCGCAGCCCAGTGCCAGCGACGCCGGCGTTCCGGCGGCTTTCGATGCGGTCATCGCCAAGGGGATGGCCAAGAACCCCGATGACCGCTACCCGACCGTCCAGGATCTGGCGCTGGCCGCCCGGGCGGCGTTGGGCGACGCCGACGCCGTTGCCAAGGCATCGGGTAAGCCACGGAAACGACTGTCACGCAAGGCTATCGGTATTATGGCAGCGGCCGCGATGGCAGTGGTGGCGGTTGTCGTGGCGGGGGTCGTCATCGTCGGGCGACAGTCATCCGACGCGAGCAGCTCTTCACCCATACCGGTCGGCCAGGGCTTCTCATCACAAACTCCGTTGCCTTTCACAGGGATTCATGTCTCCGCAGGAATCGCGGTCGAAGCCGATGGAACCACCTACGTCACCGGCGTCGGCATTGATCGGGTGATGCGACTGGAGCCCGGTGCGGCGGCCGCGACAGAGCTGCCGATCGAGGGTCTGAAGAATCCGCGAGATATCGCAGTGGATGCCAAGGGCGATGTTTACGTCACCGACTCGGGTAACGACCGGGTGATGTGGCTTCCCGTCGGCGCACCCGCGGCGATCCAACTGCCGTTCAACGGCCTCAACGATCCCCGCGGTATCACCGTCAAGCCGAACGGCGACGTCTATGTCGTCGACCGTGGCAACAATCGGGTGCTGTTTCTGGCGACGGGCGCAGCGACTCCCACCCCGGTACCGTTCAGCGGTCTCAACGACCCCCGCGGCGTGGCCGTCGGACCGGCAGGCGGCGTCGTCGTCACCGACACCGGTAACAACCGGGTGTTGAAGTTGGAAGCGGGCGCGACGCAGGCCACTCCCTTACCGTTCGCCGGGGTGAACGAGCCCCACGGTGTGGCGATCGACTCAGAAGGCGGCGTCTACGTCACCGACCGCGGTAACGCCGGAATCGTCGAGCTGCGACCCGGCACGAGGGCCGCGATTCCGCTGCCGTTCGTGGGGCTGAACGACCCTCAGGGAGTTGCGGTCGACGCGGCGGGCAATGTCTATGTCACCGATGTGGGCTCCGACCCCGTGGTCAAACTCTCGGTCGGTTGATGACAAAGGGGCCCATGGTTGCGTCCGGCCTCGATTTCGGTGTGCTGGGCCCGCTTCGTGTCAGCGTGAACCGCCAGCCGGTGCCGCTGGGAACGCCGAAGCAGTGCGCTGTGCTGGCGCTGCTGCTGATCAACCGCAACCGTCCCGTGCCGCGGGACTCGATCATCGCGGCGATCTGGGACGAAGACATGCCGGAAGCCGACGCGATACACAACCTGCACGTCTACGTGGCCAACCTACGCAAGGTCCTCGGCTCGGGCGGCGCCGACGCGAAGGCCGTCTTGGCCAGTGCCCGACCGGGTTACCAGCTCAACGTGCCCGACGCGGCCTGCGATCTGGGGCGGTTCAACACGGAGAAGGCGGCCGGGGCGCAGGCCGCGGCGGCGGGCCGGTTCGGGCTGGCCGCCGACCGGCTGTCAGCCGCGTTGGCGCAGTGGCGCGGCTCGGTTCTCGACGACCTACGGGAGTTTCGCTTCGTCGAGCCGTTCGCCGCAGCACTCGTCGAGGACAAGGTGGCGACGCATGTGTTGCGCGCTGAAGCCGAAATCGCCTGCGGACGTGCCGATTCGATGATCGGCGGGCTTGAGAAGCTCGTCGGCGAGCATCCCTATCGGGAACCACTGTGGGCACAGTTGATCACGGCCTACTATCTGGCCGAGCGGCAAACCGATGCGCTGGACGCGTACCGCCGCGTCAGATCGACGTTGTCGGAGGAACTGGGCATCGATCCGGGACCGTCGTTGCGCACGCTGCACGAGCGGATCCTGCGCCAGGAACCGTTGGACGTTGCGCGGATCGCGCAGAGCGACGCCTCCGACGTCGTCACCATGCTGGAGAGCCATTTGTCGACCACCATGACGGCGGCGGCCAGATTCAATCGGGCGCAGCTCCGCGATGTCGCGGGTCGCTGTTATCCACTGGAAACCGTGGTGACCGGCATCGGGCGCCGAGCCGACAACACCGTCGTCATCGATGACCCGAAAGTCAGCCGGTACCACGCGACGATCATCGACACCGGCGCGAGCTTCGTGATCAACGACCTGCGGTCCGGCAACGGCGTGATCGTCGCGCACGAGCGGGTTCGCGGCAGCACCGCGCTCTGCGACGGCGACGTCATCGACATCGCCGGACACCAGTTCACCTTCGAGATCGCACCCGAGGATTCACCAGCTCATTAAGCGCTGAGCAGCACCGATGCGGCATTGAGGTTCCATTGAGGGCTGCGTTCGATTCTTTTCTCAACGCCACACCAGATGGCCCCGAGAAAAGGAACTCAGATGATCAAGAACCGCATCGCCGCCACCGCCGCCCTCGTCGTCTTCGGACTGGCCGCCCTGGCCGGCATCCTCGCCGCAAGCGCCAACGCCGACACCGCCTCTAACACCACCGGCACCCAGATGACAGGCACCGCCCAGCAGTCGGTCGCCAACGCCCGCCAGGCACTCGACGAGCAACTCGACGCAGCACGCGACGGCAACGGCGTCGATGTCCCCCAGCCCGGCATCGCCCAAAGCGAACAGCACATCGCCTTCCCCAAGACCCCCCACGGCGCCTACACCGGCAAGCCCGGCCACAACAACGGCGCCGACCCCGCCACCGGCTCCCACACCCCCGTGAAGTACCCCAGGTTTTGTTCCGATCTTCATAGGAGGATTGGAAGCTATGCCCCGTCAGTATTCGCCGGAGTTTCG
>NZ_LQIR01000036.1:0-22760 GCF_001499925.1 Mycobacterium lehmannii | reverse complement strand
GTCGACTCGGTAATCAACCGTTCGCGGCGTGCTCCGAGCTGACGCAGCCGCGCCCAGATCTGGTCGGCACGTTCAGGGATGTAACAGTTGAGCTGGGCCACCAGCCGCGCGATCACCATCGCGTCCTTGTCGTCGCTTTTATCGCGGGTGTAATCCTCGGTTTCGCGGGCCCGGCCCACCAACATCGGATTCACACACACAAAAGGCATGTCATGTTGGGCGGCAAGCTGTTCGAGTACCCGCCAACGATGACCGGTCGGTTCACAACCCACCGTCACACCGGCAAATCCGTGTTGAACGGCCACCCGACGGGCCCATCGCAGCACCGGCCCCAGATCCCAGGCCTTAGCCGAGACCCGCTGACGCGCCAGCACCCGCGAATCCAAATCAGTGAGCACCACCACCTGCTTCACATCAGCCAGATCAATACCCAACACGGCATAACCAACCGGCACCAACTCCCGCAACCGGGCCAATCGGGCGTTACGGCGTTTATCTCCACGCGACAAAGCCCTACTCTTAGACACGACGTCCTCCTCGTTGTCTTGGGACACCAAGCCCTCTAACGACAACAGGGGGACGTCGCACTTACCACGCACAACACGCGACATAGTTCTCTTACTACGCACGCTCGGCGATGAGTGAGCGTGCGTCTAGTACTCAATTTTCGCGGCGTGTCGTGGGCACACACGCACGCTCGCGGAAACGGGCTGGCGTGAACCCGCCGCTAGCAGCCTCTGAGACGGGCGCCGAGGTAGTCACTGACCTGATCGAGGGCGACCCGGTCCTGCGTCATCGCGTCGCGCTCACGGACGGTGACGGCCTGGTCCTCGAGTGTGTCGAAGTCAACCGTCACGCAGAACGGGGTACCGATCTCGTCCTGGCGACGGTAACGCCGCCCGATCGCGCCCGCGTCGTCGAACTCGACGTTCCAGCACTTACGCAATTCGGTGGCCAGGTCGCGCGCCTTCGGCGAGAGCGCCTCGTTGCGCGACAGCGGCAGCACCGCGGCCTTGACCGGCGCGAGCCGCGGATCCAGCCGCAACACCGTGCGCTTGTCGACGCCGCCCTTGGCGTTGGGCGCCTCGTCCTCGGCGTAGGCATCGACGAGGAACGCCATGAACGACCGCGTCAGACCGGCCGCCGGCTCGATCACATAGGGGACGTAGCGGGTGTCGTTGGCCTGGTCGTAGTAGGACAGGTCGGCACCGGAATGCTTTGTGTGCGTGGATAAGTCGAAATCAGTACGGTTCGCGACACCCTCCAGCTCCCCCCACGGGTTTCCCTGGAAGCCGAACTTGTACTCGATGTCGACGGTGCGGTCGGAGTAGTGCGACAGCTTCTCCTTCGGGTGCTCGTAGAGCCGGAGATTGTCGCGGTCGATGCCCAGTTCGACATACCACTGCAGCCGCTCGTCGATCCAGTACTGGTGCCACTCGCGTGCGGTCGACGGTTCGACGAAGAACTCCATCTCCATCTGCTCGAACTCGCGGGTTCGGAAGATGAAGTTGCCCGGCGTGATCTCGTTGCGGAAACTCTTGCCGGTCTGGGCGATGCCGAACGGCGGCTTCTTGCGTTGCGTGGTCACTACGTTGGCGAAGTTGACGAAGATGCCCTGCGCGGTCTCCGGCCGCAGATAGTGCAGACCCTCTTCGCTCTCGATCGGACCGAGGTAGGTCTTGAGCATCATGTTGAAGTCGCGCGGTTCGGTCCACTGTCCCTTGGTCCCGCAGTCCGGGCACGCGATCTCGGTCATCTCCACGGATTCGGGTTCGCTGATCCCCTTCTTTTCGGCGTACGCCTCCTGCAGGTGGTCCTGCCGATGCCGCCTGTGACAGTTGAGGCACTCGACCAGCGGATCGTTGAACACGTCGACGTGTCCGGACGCCACCCACACCTCGCGGGGCAGAATGATCGACGAGTCCAGGCCCACCACGTCGTCGCGGCTGGTGACCACCGACCGCCACCACTGGCGCTTGATGTTCTCCTTGAGTTCCACGCCGAGCGGGCCGTAGTCCCACGCCGACTTGGTGCCGCCATAGATCTCCCCCGCCTGGTAAACCAGCCCGCGCCGTTTGGCCAGGTTCGCAACGGTGTCGATGATCGAGGAAGAGTGAGCCACGACTGCATAGCCTAGCGACACGCTCACCGCCGCCGAGCGACCGCATTTGCACGGCGACACGCCGCGATTTCGCGGACAGACGCGGTCGCCCGCGGCAATTGGGGCAGCCGTATCCCAACGTTGACATGCATAGAAGCGCATGTATTGTTGGCCGTAATGAAAATCGTTTCCACTTTGGCGGACGGACACGTCGCCACCGGGGACGCCCACGACCACGGCGGCGCACCGTATCCCGCCCTGCCACCGCGCAACGTGCTCGACACCTCCGGCGACCTGCTGCGCGCGTTGGCCGCTCCGGTGCGGATCGCGATCGTGCTGCAGCTGCGGGAGTCGGCGCGCTGCGTGCACGAGCTCGTCGACGCGCTGGCGGTGCCCCAGCCGTTGGTCAGCCAGCACCTGCGCATCCTGAAGGCCGCCGGCGTCGTCGCCGGTGAACGGTCCGGGCGGGAGGTGATGTACCGCCTCGTCGATCATCACCTCGCCGACATCGTCGTCGCGGCGGTCACGCACGCGGCCGAGGCCGACGAGTGAACACGACCGGTGTGCGCGCGACGAGGCAACGCGCAGCCATCGCAGACCTGCTGGAGAACGTCGACGAATTCCGTTCGGCCCAGGAACTGCACGACGAGCTTCGCCGGCGCGGCGAAGGCATCGGGCTGACCACCGTCTACCGCACGCTGCAACAGATGGCGGCCGCAGGCGTCGTCGACACGCTGCGCACCGACACCGGCGAGTCGGTGTACCGCCGCTGTTCGGAGGACCACCATCACCACCTGGTCTGCCGCGCGTGTGGTTCGACGGTGGAAATCCAGGGCGGCGACGTCGAGGCCTGGACCGCCGACATCGCCCGACAGCACGGCTTCTCCGACGTCAGCCACACGATCGAGATCTTCGGCGTCTGCGGGCAGTGCGCGACGACGAACGGTTCAGCCGACTAGCGCACGGCGCACCTCGGCGCCGGTGGCGAGCACCATGAGGATCAGCGTGCGCAGCGCGTCATCGGTCAGCCCGGCGGCCGGAAAGTTGTAGCGCAGCAGCACATCCGCGGCCTTCTTGGAGTTGCGCTTGGCGCCGGCGGCGATCTGCGCTGGCGCGCTCTTGGAGGCCAGCGACACCGTGCCCAGCAGCGTGTTGTGGGCGTGTTCGGCGACCGCGGCGCGCAGCTTGGCATCCAGCGGCAGATCCCAGGCCAGAATCTGGGTCAGCGACACCAATTCCAGGCCTTCGGCGACCGCGACCGTGCGCAGCGAGGCGAAGGTCTCGTCGTGGTGGACGGTGACCGCCCCGTCGTCCTCTCGCGTCACGGGCACCACGCCCTCGAGGATCTCGCCGAGCCGCTCCTGCATTGCCATCACGCTCTCCCGCTCAGGTACATCATTCAGGCTCGCCGCTCAGGTACGTCATTCGGCCCGGCCGAAGCGACGGTTGCGGTTGACGTACTCCTCGCAGGCGGCCCACAGGTCGCGGCGGTCGTAGTCCGGCCACAACTTGTCCTGGAACACGAACTCGGCGTAGGCGGCCTGCCAGAGCAAGAAGTTGCTGGCGCGCTGCTCCCCCGAGGTCCGGATGAACAGGTCGACGTCGGGGATGTCGGAGCGGTGTAGGTGCTTGGCGAACGTCGCCTCGCTGATGCGGTCCGGCTTGATCCTGCCGTCGGCGGCCAACCGCGCGAGCTCGCGCGTCGCCTCGACGATCTCGGTGCGTCCGCCGTAGTTGACGCAGTAGTTGATCGTGATGACGTCGTTGCCGACGGTCATCTGCTCGGCGATGTCGAACTCCTTGATCACGCTGCGCCACATGCGGGGCCGCGAGCCGACCCAGCGCATCCGCACGCCCATGTCGTTGAGGTTCTCCCGGCGGCGACGCACCACCTCCCGGTTGAAGCCCATCAGGAAGCGCACCTCTTCGGTGCTGCGTTTCCAATTCTCGGTGGAGAACGCGTACACCGTCAGGTGTTTGATGCCGATTTCGATTGCACCGCAGGTGATGTCGATGAGGACGGCCTCGCCCATCTTGTGTCCCTCGGTGCGGTGCAGGCCACGCTGGGTGGCCCAGCGCCCGTTGCCGTCCATGACCACGGCGACGTGCTTGGGCACCTGATCGGCAGGGATGCGCGGCGCGGCCTCCTTCGACGTGTGCTGGGGCGGGCGCGCGAACCGGCCGTTGGTTCCTGCAGGAATATCAGGAAAGACGACGGGCCACGTCGACTTGTCCGGGAACGTGGGATAGTCGTCAGGCGCCGGAGGCAGCTGTGGGTAGGTCGGCGGAGCCTTCTTCCTCCGCCCATCCCGTTCGCTCGCCATGTGGCACATCCTGCCCGACCACCGACGCGTGCTGCTCGCCGACACTCCTATCCACCCGGTACACCCGTTCCACCAGCGGCAACGTCCGCAATTGGCGCTCCAGATGCCACTGCAAATGCGCGGCCACCAGCCCGCTGGCCTGGCTGCGGTGCGACGCCGTCGACGTCTCGGCGTACTCCCAGTCCCCGTCGTGTAGCGCGGCCATCAGGTCCAACACGGCCTGGGGCGGCGTCGCCGATCCGGAGGGTCGGCAGTGCACGCACACGCTGCCCCCGGCCGCCACGTGGAACGCCCGGTGGGGGCCAGGGGCAGCGCAGCGGGCGCATTCGGTCAACGCCGGTGCCCAGCCCGCGATCCCCATGGCGCGCAACAGGTACGCATCCAACACGAGCTCACGGGGCCGGCCGCCGTCGGCCACCGCCCGCAACGCGGCCACCGTCAGCCGGTGCAGCGCGGGCATCGGCGCGCGTTCCTCACCGGCCAGGCGCTCCGCGGTCTCCAGCACCGCGCAGGCGCAGGTGTAGCGGCCGTAGTCGCTGACGATGTCGGAGGCGAACGCGTCGATGGCCTGCACCTGGGTGACGATGTCGAGGTTGCGGCCCGGGTGCAGCTGAACGTCGATGTGCGCGAACGGCTCCAGCCTGGCACCGAACTTGCTGCGGGTGCGCCGCACCCCCTTGGCCACCGCCCGCACCAACCCGTGATCGCGGGTGAGAAGAGTCACGATGCGGTCGGCCTCGCCGAGCTTGTGCTGGCGCAGCACCACCGCCCGGTCCCGATACAGCCGCATCGGTTCAGTCTCCCACTGCGGTCCGTCAGATTCCGATCCGCACCGCCGATAAGCTTCTACTCGATGGTCAAAAACGCGCGATTCCCCACCCTCACTCAACAGCTCTTCCAGCTCGCGAGCGGCTCCATGACGTCGGTGAAACTGGTTCAGCGCTCGCTCGACGCCATCGCGGCCAGCCAACCGACGCTCAACGCGTTCCGCGTGGTGTTCACCGAGCAGGCCCTCATCGACGCCGCAGCCGCGGACCGCAAACGCGCCGCAGGCCAGGATCTTTCGAAGTATCCCCTGCTGGGCATCCCGATCGCGGTCAAGGACGACGTCGACGTCGCGGGCCATCCGACCCGGTTCGGCGCCGACGGCAATGTCCGCCCCGCCACCCGGGACGCCGAGGTGGTGCGGCGGTTGAAGGCGGCGGGCGCGGTCATCGTCGGCAAGACCAACACCTGCGAACTCGGTCAGTGGCCGTTCACCAGTGGACCCGCCTTCGGCCACACCCGCAACCCGTGGTCACGCGACCACACCCCCGGCGGTTCATCCGGCGGCAGCGCCGCCGCGGTGGCGGCCGGGCTGGTGACCGCCGCGATCGGCTCCGACGGGGCGGGCAGCGTGCGCATCCCAGCCGCGTGGACGCATCTGGTCGGCATCAAACCACAGCGCGGCCGGATCTCGACGTGGCCGCTGCCCGAGGCGTTCAACGGGATCACGGTCAACGGCGTGCTGGCACGCACCGTCGCCGATGCGGCGCTGGTGCTCGACGCCGCGTCCGGCAACGTCGCAGGCGATCGCCATCAGCCCCCACCGGTCAAGGTTTCGGAGTACGTGGCGCAGGCGCCCGGCCCCCTGCGGGTCGCGATGTCGACGAAGTTCCCGTTCACGGTGTTCCGCGCCAAGCTGCACCCGGAGATCCAGGCGGCGATGTCGGTCGTCGCCGCTCAGCTCGAGGACCTCGGGCACAGCGTCTTTGGCGCCGATCCGGACTACAGCCTCGAGATGTCATGGAACTTCCTGTCCCGGTCGATGTCGGGACTGCTGGAGTGGGCCGACCGGCTCGGCCACGGCGTCACGCTCGACAAGCGGACCAAGGCCAACCTGCGCACCGGCCGGTTGCTGTCGGAGCACGTGCTGCGCAAGGCCCGCGGCCGCGAGGCCCGCGCGCATCGCCGCATCGGATACATCTTCAACATCGCCGATGTGGTGCTGGCCCCCACGACCGCGCAGCCGCCGCCCAAAGTGCACGAGTTCGATGAGCTCGGCGGGCTGGCCACCGACCGCACGATGATCAAGGCGTGCCCGGTGACCTGGCCGTGGAATCTGCTGGGCTGGCCGTCGATCAACGTGCCCGCCGGGTTCACCTCCGAAGGCCTGCCGATCGGCGTTCAGCTGATGGGCCCGGCCAACAGCGAGCCGTTGCTGATCTCGCTGGCCGCGGAGTTGGAGGCGATCAACGGCTGGACGGTGCGCCAGCCCGAGCCGTGGTGGTTTCCCGCACCCGCCCCTGACCCCGAGCCCGCGGCATCCGACAAGCCGGTAGCGGCCTCCGACCGGCGCGAACCCGAGGACGTCTCCGACGAGGTCGCGTAGAGTCTCCCGGCATGAGGGCGCTGGGTTATGCGTGCGCGTTACCGGTTCTGGGGCTGGTGGGCGGCTTGGTGACCGGGGTTCCGACCGCGGCCGCTGACAACAAGCGGTTCAACGACGGTGTGGTGGCCAACGTCTACACCATTCAGAAGCAGGCCGGCTGCGACACCGACATCAAGATCAACCCGAAACTTCGCCTGGCCGCTGAATGGCACACCAACGACGTGCTCAACAACCGCGCGCTGGGCGGCGATATCGGCTCGGACGGCAGCACGGTCGCCGACCGTGCGCGCAACGCCGGCTACGCGGGCCCGGTGACGGAGACGGTGGCCATCAACCCCGCGCTGGCGATGAGTGGCATCGAGTTGCTCAACCAGTGGTATCACCGGCCGGACTACAAGGCCATCATGGCCGACTGTTCGAACGTCGACATCGGCGTGTGGTCGGCCAACGCGCTCGATCGCACGGTGGTGGTGGCGGTTTACGGCAAGGGCGACGGCGCCCCACCGGCACACGGCCCGGGACGGCCGTTCGGGGAGCCCGGCTCGGGCGCCCAGAGCTGACGCGTTAGAAGCCCAGGCGGCCCAGTTGTTTCGGGTCGCGTTGCCAGTTCTTGGCGATCTTGACTCTCAGGTCGAGATAGACCTTGGTGCCCAGCAGCTTTTCGATCTGCTGGCGCGCGGCGGTGCCGACCTCGCGCAGCCTGGCGCCGCCCTTGCCGATGACGATGCCCTTCTGGCTCTCGCGTTCGACGAACAGGATCGCGTGGACGTCGATCAGCTCGCCCTGCTCCGGGGTGCGGCCCTCGCGCGGGGTGACCTCATCGATGACGACGGCCAGCGAGTGTGGTAGTTCGTCGCGCACGCCTTCGAGCGCGGCCTCGCGGATCAGCTCGGCCATCAGGGTCTCCTCCGGCTCGTCGGTGAGCTCGCCGTCGGGGTAGAAGGCCGGTCCCGGCGGTAGTTCGGAGGCGAGCACGTCGACGAGCACGTCGAGGTTGTCCCCCGCGGTCGCCGACACCGGCACGATCTCCACGTCGGGTCCGACCAGCCCGCTGACCGCCACCAGTTGCGCCGCGATGCGGTCCTTGGGCACCTTGTCGATCTTGGTGACGATCGCGACCAGTGTGGTCTTGGGTGCGACCGCGCGGATCTGGTCGTGGATCCAGCGGTCGCCGGGACCGATCCTCTCGTCGGCGGGGATGCACCATCCGATGACGTCGACCTCGGAGTAGGTGTCCTTGACCAGGTCGTTGAGCCGCTGCCCGAGCAGCGTGCGCGGGCGGTGCAGCCCCGGGGTGTCCACGAGCACGATCTGAAAGTTCTCGCGGTGCACGATTCCGCGAATGGTGTGCCGGGTGGTCTGCGGGCGGTTCGACGTGATCGCTACCTTGGCGCCGACCAGCGCGTTGGTCAGCGTCGACTTTCCGGTATTGGGCCGGCCGACGAAACAGACGAAGCCCGAACGGAACTCGTCGCTCATGGGTTTCGCACCGGGCGCCCGGATCGGTCTGTGACGATCACCGTCGCGTCCGCGGACAGCTCGTGCACCGCGGCTACACCCGCGTCGTCGGCCGGGCCGCCGAGCACCACTGCGGCCTCCAGCCCGGTCGCGCCACTCGACACCGCTGCGGCCACGGCGGCCTGTAATGCGGTCAGCTCCAACGCCGTCAGCGCCACCGGTGCCGCCGCGTAGGTGCGGCCGTCACGGTCGCGGACAGCGGCGCCGCTGCCGGCCTCGGCCCGCGCCATCGCCCCGCGCGCCAGCGTCACGAGCTTGGCGTCCTCACTGTCGAGGTCAGTCATCGTGCCTCACCGCTCCTCGCGTACGCGCTCATCGTCATCACCGCCGTCGTCTTCTCTTTGCGGAGTCTCGGTGCGGCTGACCAGAACCGTGCCGATGCGCACCCGCCCGCGGGGGTCCGGCCCGCCTTCGGCCTGCAGTCGCAGCCCATCCCACGTCACCTCGGCGCCCGGAAGCGGGACGCGGCCGAGTTCCAGCGCGACGAGACCGCCGACGGTGTCCACATCGAGGTCGTCGTCGAACTCGATGTCGTAGAGCTCGCCGAGGTCCTCTATCGGCAATCGGGCCGAGACGCGATAGCGGTTGTCGCCCAAGTCTTCTACGGGCACCACTTCGCCGGCGTCGTACTCGTCGACGATCTCGCCGACGATCTCCTCGAGGACGTCCTCGATGGTGACCAGGCCGGCGATCGCGCCATACTCGTCGACCAGCAGAACCATGTGGACGCGGTCGCGCTGCATCTCGCGCAGCAACTCGTCGAGCGGCTTGGAATCCGGTACGAACACCGTGCGCCGCATGACATCGGAGACCTTGGTGCCGCGACCGCCGTCGGTTGAGTAGTACGTCCGCTGCACGAGGTCTTTGAGGTAGACGACGCCGACGATGTCGTCGACGTTCTCGCCGATCACCGGGATCCGGGAGTGGCCGCTGCGCACCGCCAGTGAGGTCGCCTGCCCTGCGGTCTTGTCGCTTTCGATCCACACCATCTCGGTGCGCGGCACCATCACCTCGCGTGCCGGGGTGTCACCGAGTTCGAACACCGACTGGATCATCCGCCGCTCGTCGTCGGCCACCACACCGCGCTGCTGGGCCAGGTCGACCACCTCGCGCAGTTCGATCTCGGAGGCGAACGGGCCGTTGCGGAATCCGCGGCCAGGTGTCAGCGCGTTACCGAGCAGCACCAGCAACCGGCTGATCGGTGTCAGCAGCACCGAAAGGGCTTGCAGCGGAAGGGCCGCGAGCAGGGCGATCGTGTAGGCGTGTTGTCTGCCGAGCGTGCGCGGGCCGACGCCTATCACGACGAAGCTGACCACCACCATGATCGCGGCGGCGACGAACAACCCCCACGTGACGCCGAGATGCCCATCGAGATAGGCGGCCAACAACACCGTCGGCCCGACCTCGCAGGCGATGCGCAGCAACACGATCAGGTTGATGTAGCGGGGACGCTCGGCCATCACCCTGGCCAGCCGCACCGCTCCCGGTCGTTCCTCGCGGACGAGTTCCTCGACGCGCGCCATCGACACCGTGCTCAAGGCCGCGTCGATCGCCGCGAACACCCCGCCGAAGAAGACGAGGACGATCGCGAAGATCAGCTGTCCGACGCCGGTCACAGTTCGTCGAAGTATCGCGAGTTGTCGAGGAGTCGGCGTTCCTTCTCGGACTGGCGGTCGTGGTGGTAGGCCTCGACCTGGTCGGCGACCCACTCCTCGAGCAGTTGACGCTGCAAGGTGAACATCTCTTTTTCCTCGGCGGGCTCGGCGTGGTCGTAGCCCAGCAGGTGCAAAACCCCGTGCACGGTGAGCAACGCCAGCTCCTGGCCCAGCGAATGCCCGGCCGCAGCGGCCTGGTCTGCGGCGAACTGCGGGCACAGCGCGATGTCACCCAACATGGCCGGACCCGGCTCGGGTGCGTCGGGCCGACCGCCCGGCTCCAGCTCGTCCATCGGGAAGCTCATGACATCGGTGGGGCCCGGCAGATCCATCCACCGCATGTGCAGATCGGCCATCGCGGCGGTGTCGAGCAGCACCATCGACAGTTCGGCCGCGGGGTTGACCTTCATCTTGCGGATGACGAAGCGGGCGACGCTGATCAGTTCCTCTTCGGAGACGTCGATGCCCGACTCGTTGGACACCTCGATGCTCATATCGACCGCTACCGTCGGGCACGGCCGCCGGAGGCGCGGCGCTGGGCACGGTTGAGCTGCGTGGGCTCGTCGTGTCGCGCGTACGCGTCGACGATCTCCGACACCAGCCGGTGCCGCACGACGTCGGCGCTGGTGAGCTCGGCGAAGTGGATGTCGTCGATGCCGTCGAGGATCCGCATCGCCGCGTGCAGGCCCGAAGCGGCCCCTCCGGGCAGGTCGACCTGCGTGATATCGCCCGTCACAACGATTTTCGAGTTGAAGCCGAGCCGGGTCAGAAACATCTTCATCTGCTCGGCGGTGGTGTTCTGCGCCTCGTCGAGGATGATGAAGGCATCCGAAATCGTTCTGCCCCTCATGTACGCCAGCGGCGCAACCTCGATCACCCCGGCGCTCATCAGCTTCGGGATCAGCTCGGGGTCCATCATGTCGTGCAGCGCATCGTAGAGCGGGCGCAGATACGGGTCGATCTTCTCGCTCAACGTGCCGGGCAGGAAGCCGAGCCGCTCACCGGCCTCCACTGCCGGCCGGGTGAGGATGATCCGCGACACCTGCTTGGACTGTAAAGCGTTGACGGCCTTGGCCATCGCCAGATACGTCTTACCGGTGCCCGCGGGACCGATGCCGAACACGATGGTGTGCGCGTCGATGGCGTCGACGTAGCGCTTCTGGTTCAGCGTCTTGGGCCGGATGGTCTTACCGCGCCGCGACAGGATGTCGAGGGTGAGCACCTCGGCGGGCGACTCGTTCCCGGTTCCGGTGAGCATCCCGACGCTGTGCCGCACGACGTCGGGGTTCAGGGCCTGGCCGTTGCCCACGATCGCGATCAGCTCGGAGATCACCCGTTCGGCGAGCGCGACGTCGGCGGGTTCACCGGACAGGGTCAGCGCGTTGCCGCGCACATGGATGTCGGCCGCCAGGACGCGCTCGAGCGCGCGCAGATTCTCGTCGGCGGAACCCAGTAGGCCCACGACGAGGTCGGGCGGAATGTTGATGCTGCTGCGTACCGACTCAGAAGACTGATCAGAGTCAGCGGTCGTCTCGCGGGGCGTCAAGAGGGTTCAGTGCCTGCTTTCTGGTTCTGGCCTGGCCGTTGCTGATGTCTGTTCACAGTTTACCGCTGGTCAGCGACACGACCCAATGCTTAAGGCGTCCGCCCATCACGACCACCGTTCGGTCAGCACGCCCAGCGCCCCCAGCGCAACAGCCGCGGCGGTAGAGGTCCGCAGCACCGTGGGCCCCAGCCGCACGGCCGTCGCACCCGCATCGCACAGCGCGGCCAGCTCGTCGTCGGCGATGCCGCCTTCCGGTCCCACCACCACGACCACCGCATCGGCCGCGGCGACCGGCGCATCGGCGAGTCGCTGCGTCGCCGATTCGTGCAACGCGAGCACGACGGCGTCTCGGCCCCCGAGTCCGTCGACCAGCTGGGTGGTCGAGACCGGGCCGCTGACCTCGGGGATGCGGGCCCGCCGCGACTGCCGGGCCGCCGAGCGGGCCACCGCACTCCAGCGGCGCAGACCTTTTTCGGCCTTGGGCCCGGAGTCCCACCGAGCCACGCATCGGGCGGCCTGCCAGGCCACGAACACGTCCGCGCCCGCCTCGGTGGCCAATTCGATCGCCAACTCCGAGCGATCCGACTTGGGCAGCGCCTGCACGACGGTCACGGTCGGTGACGGGGGCGGTACGAAACGCCGGTCCAGCACCCGCGCCGTCAACCTGCCCTTCGCCACCTCGTCGACCTCGCAGTGCGCGAGCTCTCCGGCGCCGTCGCTGAGCTGTAGGCGTTCACCGGGCCGGATTCGGCGCACATTGGCCGCATGGAAACCCTCGTCGCCCTCGACGACCGCGAACTCACCGACCCCAGGCAGGGCGTCGACGTAGAACAGCGCCGCGGACATCGCGTTACCGAGGCGTCCGGGTCGGATTCTGTGGCCGGGTCGTCATCCGAGCGCGATCGCGGCCGTCAACGGCCGCTGAACGTCTCACGCAGCCGGCTGAACAGCCCGCCGCCGCTCGCGGCCGTCGGCTGCGCCGAGCGCACCTCGGCGACGTCGCGGGCGCGCTTGGCCTTGAGCTTGCGCAGCAGTTCGGCGTCCTCGTTGTCCAGCCGCGACGGCACCACGACATCGATGTGGGCGTGCAGGTCACCGCGGACCCCGGAGCGCAGATGCGGCATTCCGTGGCCGCGCAGCGTGACGATGGCGCCGGGCTGTGTGCCGGACGGGATCGCGATCTCGGTCGGGCCGTCGAGGATCGCGTCGACGGTGACGGAGGTGCCCAGCGCCGCGTCGACCATCGGCACCGAGATCGTGCAGTGCAGATCGTCGCTGTCGCGCATAAAGGTGGCGTGCGGCTGCTCGTGCACCTCGACGTACAAGTCGCCCGCGGGTCCACCGCCGGGTCCGACCTCGCCCTGTGCCGCCAGCCGCACCCGCATGCCGTCGCCGACACCTGCTGGGATCTTCACGCTGATCTCCCGGCGGGCGCGCACGCGGCCGTCACCGCCACAGCGATGGCAGGGGTCTGGGATGACCTCACCGACGCCGCCGCACACCGGACAGGGCCGCGACGTCATGACCTGGCCCAGCAGCGAGCGCTGAACCGTCTGGATCTCGCCGCGGCCGCCACAGGTGTCGCAGGTCATCGGGGCGGAGTTGCCATGTGTGCCCTTGCCGTGGCACAGGTCGCACAGCACCGCGGTGTCGACGGTGACCTGCTTGGTCACGCCTGTCGCGCACTCCGACAGGTCCAACCGCATCCGCAGCAGCGAATCCGACCCGGGCCGCACCCGGCCGATCGGCCCGCGGGTGGTCGCGCCGCCGCCGAAGAACGCCTCGAACACGTCGCCAAGGCCCCCGAAGCCACCGGAAAAACCGGCGCCGTTCGCCGCCGACTCCAGCGGGTCGCCGCCGAGATCGACAATGCGGCGCTTCTCCGGATCGCTGAGCACCTCGTAGGCGGCGCTGATGTCCTTGAACCGGGCCTGAGCGGCTTCGTCCGGATTGACGTCGGGATGCAGTTCGCGCGCCAACCTGCGATAGGCGCGCTTGATCTCCGCATCCGACGCGCCCTTGCTCACGCCGAGCAGCCCGTAATAGTCGCGTGCCACGCTGACTTGCCTGACCTTCCACCTGTGCCGGGTCTACCGGCTGCCTAAGACTTCCCCGATATAGAGAGCAACCGCAGCGACATTAGCGATAGTTCCCGGATAGTCCATTCGGGTGGGCCCTAACACACCCATGCCGCCGTACACCTTGCCCGAACTGCCGTACGCGGTCGTCACCACCGACGTACCGGCCATCTCCTCGGCCTCGGTTTCGTGGCCGATGCGCACGGTCACCTTGCCGGCCTCCTGCTGCGCCGCCAGCAGCCGCAGCACCACCACCTGCTCCTCGAGCGCCTCGAGCACCGATCGCAGGGAGCCGCCGAAGTCGGCGGTGTTGCGGGTGAGGTTGGCGGTGCCTCCCAGCAGCAGCCGCTCCTCGCGGTGCTCGACGAGCGTCTCGACCAGCACGGTGGCCGACCGGCCGACCGCGTCGGCGAGCCCGCCGTGCCCGTGCAGCTGGGAGGCCAGGTCTGCGACGGCCACCGATGCGGCCGCCAGCGGTTTGCCCTCCAGGGCCTGACCGAGCAGGTCGCGCAGCTTGCTCACGTCGTGCTCATCGAGCGTGTCGCCCAGCTCGACCATGCGCTGGTCCACCCGGCCGGTGTCGGTGATCACCACCAGCAGCAGCTTGGCCGGGGTGAGCGCGACCACTTCCAGGTGGCGCACCGTGGAGGTGGACAGCGTCGGGTACTGCACGATCGCGACCTGGCGCGTCAGCTGCGCGAGCAGGCGCACGGCGCGGCGCAACACATCGTCGAGATCGACGCCGGATTCGAGGAACGACAGGATCGCGCGACGTTCCGACGAGGACAGCGGTTTGATGTCGTCGATCCTGTCAACGAACTCGCGGTAGCCCTTCTCGGTGGGCACGCGCCCGGAGCTGGTGTGGGGCTGGGCGATGTAGCCCTCGGCCTCCAGCACCGCCATGTCGTTGCGCACGGTCGCACTGGACACCCCGAGGTTGTGCCGCTCGACGAGCGTCTTCGACCCGATCGGCTCCTTGGTGGCCACGAAGTCGGCGACGATCGCGCGCAGCACCTCGAACCGGCGGTCGTCGGCGCTACCCATGTTGCTCACCTACCCCTCGAATCGCGTTGTCACCCATTTTAGGGGCACCAACAGCGCCGATAGCGCGTGCGCGGCTCTTCGACACGTGCAACAGGCGCGATCGCGGTGCATTAGCCTTGCTACTTGTTGTCACAGTCCGGGGAGGACTCGGGGGACGACTCGAAGGACGCTGGCCCGATGATCTTCAAGGGAGTCAGGGAGGGTAGGCCCTACCCCGAGCACGGGTTGTCCCACCGCCAATGGGCGCAGATCCCCCCGCGCCAGATCCGCCTCGACGAGTTGGTCACCACCACTACGGTGCTCGCGCTCGACCGACTGCTCTCCGAGGATTCGACGTTCTACGGCGACCTGTTCCCGCACGCGGTGCGGTGGAAGGGCGTCATCTACCTCGAAGACGGGTTGCACCGCGCGGTGCGGGCCGCGTTGCGCAACCGCACGGTGCTGCACGCGCGCGTGTTCGACATGGACGTTCCGTCCCCGGCTGACGCGTGGGCCCAGGCGCGACAGGTTTAGAACCGCCTCACCGAACTGATTGACGCTCATGCCCTTTCGGTGACGCGCCGGTGGCCTCGCCCAGGTCGGCGCCAAGGATGCGGTCCGACAACAGACCCAGACACGACAGATTGGGAAAGCCCGGCCCCTGCGTGAGTCCCGACAGACCCGGCAGGAAGAGCTTGGGCCGCAACCCGGAGACGGCGAGGTCGTCGCCGATGGCCTCCTGCAGCACATCCGGGGTCAGCGGCGCGCCGAGGCCGAGTTCCAGCAGATCCAATGCGTCCTGGCCGAGCAGTGGCACGAACCACATCGCGTCGGCACCCGAGCCGTCGATGACGAGGTCGAAACCGTGCACCGTCTCGAGCGATTCGCCGCCCTGAGTTGTGCTCAGCGTCAACCGGATACGGCCTTCGCGGGCGACCGCGTGCGCGACCCGGCCCCGCAGGTGGCGGATCCGGTCGTCGGCGAGCAGCGCCTCCTGCACGCGAGCGGAGAACACCCCGCGGTCGGTACGTAACAGCGCGTCGCGGCGCTCCGTCATGGTCAGGCTGGTCCAGCCGGTGGGGTCGGAGAACAGCGTGTTCTCGAAGAATCCTTCGCCTCGGGTGAACAGGGTCACCTGCGGCGAGATCACCGTGATCGTCGAAACCCGATGCCGGAACAGCTCGTTGAGCATCGACGCCGCGGTCTCTCCCCCGCCGATGACCGCCACGCGTTCGGCGCGGATCAGCTCGTACTGCGCCGCGCGATGCCAGAACTGCGCGATCGACAGTACCCGCGGATTGCCCGGCAGGATCGAGCGCTCCGGCTGACCGGGGCCCGTGATCATCAGGCCATCGGCCGTCACGGTGCGGTCGGGCGTCTGCAGCGCCCACCGCGGCTCACCGGATTCGGTGTCGACCGAGATGCCGCGCACCTCGCCGCGAACCACGTTCATCTCGACGTTGCCCGCGACCCAGCGCAGGTACTGGCTCCACCTGCGATGGGTGGGGGCGGGCCGTCCGCGGTCGACCCACTCGGCGAACTGGCCCGTCGAGATCAGGTACTGCTGCCAGCTGTGCCGCGTCATGCGCTCGTCGAGTTCGGCGTTGCGCCGCGGCACCAGGGCCGAGCGGTACGGGAAGCCGACGTCCTTCTCCGGGCTCGTGCCCAACCGGTGCTGCCCGTCGGTCCAACCGCCGTCGGCCTGCCAGTTGGCGGCCACGCCGGTCTTCTCGACGGCGACGACCTCGGGCACGTCGATGCCCATGTCGCGAAGTTCGGCGGCCTTGGCGGCGACGGCGACGGCCTTGGCGCCCGCACCCACCACCGCAAGTGTCCGGCTCATGAAACGACCTCTCGTAGCGATTCCAGCCACATCGTCTGCAGTGCGGCGACATCGTCGGCGGACAGAATCTCGGGAAGCGTGCGCCATTGCGTGCCCAGCACCGGCGCGTCGCTGTCGCCGAGTACGGCGGCGAGCACGGTCAGTTCGTGCCGGACCGCCAGCCGCGGTTCGGGCAGCGGCGACACCCCCGCCAGCAGTTTCCGGTCCGGACGCAGCGCACCGCCGTCGAACCCCGCGTGCACCCGGCCCAGGAAGTTGAGCAACACTTGCGGTTCGGGCAGCGCCGCCAGGCGTTCGGCGGTGTCGGGCCGCAGATAGCGCAGCAGCCCGTAATCGATGCCGTCACCCGGAATCTCGCCCACATCGCGGGCGGTCTGCACACGCAGCGGGTAGATCGCGGTGAGCAGGCCGACGGTGTCGGAGGTGTCGACGGTGTCGATCAGGTTGTCGGCGCGGCCGTGTGTCTCCAGGGCCAACAGCGGCGGCGGGGTGCCCTGGCCGCGGTGCAGCCGCCAGCGGGTGACGGTGCGCGCCGCCGCGGCAGCCAGCAGGTGCGGCGCGGGTTCGGAGGCGTTGAGCAACCGCAGGGTGAGGTCTGTGTCGGTCACCGCCATCGAGACGACGACGTCGCCGACCCGATCGGTCTGCGGGCGCAGCCTGCGGGCGCCGAGCGGTGGGTCCTCGCCGTCGAGTTGAGCCGCCCAGAAGTCGGCCGTGTCAAGCGTGTACGCCCGCTCGCGCAGCAGCCTCGACCAGCGCCGGTAGCTGGTGTGCTCGCGGATGGGCGCCGGTTCGCGGCCCGATGCGATGGTGTGCCAGGCCGCGTCGAGTTCGGCCAACAGGATCCGCCAGGACGCCGGGTCCGCGGCCAGCACATGGGCGGTCAGCAGCAGGATGCCGGGCCCGCTGGGCGGGTGCAGCCACACCGCGGCGAGCATCGAACCCAGTTCGGGGTCAAGGCGTTCCACCGACCGATGGGCGTGTTCGGCCACGGCTGCGACGAGGGCTTCGTCCGTGTCGTCGTCCACGGGCACCTCGGTCAGCAGATCTTGTGGCTCGTGCTCGACGAGCGTCATCGTCTGCCGGTCGATCCGGCTTCGCAGTATCGGATGTCCGCCGACCACGGCGCGCAGAATCTGCTCGAGTCGATCTCGGGTGACGCCGTCGGGCAACCGGATGGCCTCGGTCTGCGCCAACCGTCGCGGTTCGCCGTGTTCGTAGAGCCAGTGCGCGCTGGGCAGCACGGGCGTCGGACCGTCGGGGTCGTCGTCGTGCTCGGCGAGCGCCGACTCGTTCTCGATGGCCTCGGCGAGCTCACGCAATGTCGCGCACTCCAGCATCAGCCTGGCGCGCAACGGGATTCCACGCCTGCGGGCGGCCTGCACCACCGACAGCGCGACGATGCTGTCCAGGCCGAGGGCCAGAAGATCCGCGTTGACATCGATGGTGGTGACGTCGGGGCTTTCAAGCAACTCGCAGAGCACTGCGGCCAGCGCCTTCTCGGTCTCGGTCTCCGGCGCGGTCGAGGGCCCCTCGGCGACGGCGATCGCAGTCAGTGCGGCCTCGTCGACCTTGCCATGCGTGGTCAGCGGCATCTGGTCGATGACCACGATCGAGTGCGGAACCATATAGCGCGGCAGGCGTTTTGACACCATGGCGCGCAACTCGGAGGCCGCCGGCGCAGGTTCGGCGGCGACGAACGCCACCAGTTGTGCGCCCCACCGTTGCTGGCGCACCATGACGTGGGCGTGGCGCACCGCGGGATGGCTGTGCAGGACCGCCGAGATCTCGCTCGGCTCCACCCGGAAGCCACGAATCTTCACCTGCGCGTCGGAGCGCCCGAGGAACTCCAGCGCGCCGTCGGGTTGGCGCCGCACCACGTCACCGGTCCGGTACATGCGCTCGCCGTGCCTGAACGGGTCGGCGACAAACCGGCGGGCGGTCTCGCCGAACCGGCCCAGGTAGCCGCGCGTCAGTTGGCCGCCCGACAGGTACAACTCGCCCGGCACACCGTCGGGTACCGGTCGCAGCCACGAATCCAGCACGTAGGCCCTGCTGGGCGACGTGGGATGCCCGATGGTCGGCTGGTCGTGTTCGGCGATCGTGGCGACGACGGCTTCGACGGTGGTTTCGGTTGGGCCGTAACAGTTGTAGGCCGCCATGCCGGTGCGCGCGCATTCGTCGCGGATCAGGTTCCACGCCGGGATGCCGACGGCCTCCCCGCCGAGTGCGAGCACCCCGAGCGGCACCGTCGTCAGCAGTCCGACCGCGTGCAGCTGGGCGAACATCGACGGGGTGGTGTCGATCAGGTCGATCCCGTACCGGCCAATCGTTTCGACCAGCGCCTCGGCGTCACGCTGGATGTGGTCGTCGACGATGTGCACCGCATGGCCGTCGAGCAGGGCGGCCAGCGGCTGCCATGCGGCGTCGAACGTGAACGACCAGGCGTGGGCCACCCGCAGCGGGTGACGAAGCCGCGCCGCCGCGGGGCGCAGCACATTTCGGGCGTGGTCCTCGGCGTAGGCCAGTAGCGCCTGGTGGGTCCCGATGACCCCCTTGGGCCTGCCGGTGGTGCCGGAGGTGAACACCATGTAGGCGGCCTGACCCGGCAGCGCGGTCACCGGCCGGAAGTCCTCGGCGGTTTCGGACGGGACCTCGGCGAGCATCTCGTCGTCGACGACGACGGCCGCAGCGCACTGGTCGAGGATGTCGGCGATCCGCTCGGCAGGCATCCCGGGGTCCAGCGGCACGATCACACCACCTGCCTTGAGCACCGCCAGCATCGCGACGACGTACTGCGGTCCTCGCGAAAGGCGGATCGCGACAGGGGTTTCGGCGTGTACACCCTTGGCCCATAGCGCGGCGGCGAGCTGATCGGCCGCCTCGTCGAGTTGTCGGTAGGTCAGCTCACCGCCGGACCAACTCAGCGCCGGTGAACCCAACCGCGCGCTTGCGGCTTCGGCGAACGCGGTGTGCACGCCGAGATGTTCGCTCGCCGGCGCAGGCTCAGCGGTTGCGATAGCGCCCTCGCCGTCAAGCAGGGTATTGACGTCGCGCAGCGGCCGATCCCAGCCGGTGATCAGTCGCTGTGTGGTGGTGAGCAACCGATGCCCGAGCGACTCGGGAGTCATCTGGCCCAGCGCCCCTTCGACGACTTCGACCAGGACAGTGAGCTGATCGTCGTTCATGTGCGCGGCAATGGTGACCGGGAAGTGCGACACGCTCTCCAGCGCAGCAGGCCGGAATGTCGCGCCGTTGGCCTCGAAGTCGCCGCCACCGACCAGGCCGCCGGGCGGGAAGTTCTCGTACACGAGAAGGGTGTCGTACATCTCGCCGATGCCACCCAGGGCCCGCAGTTCGTTGTGGGGCAGGTATCCGTGGTCGCGCAGCTTGGCCGCTTCGCGTTGCAGCGCAACGCATTGGGCGCCCACTCGGGCCGTCGGGTCCAACCGGACCCGCAGCGGCACCGTGTTGATGAAAAGCCCGACCATGGTCTCCACGCCCGCCAACTCGCCGGGGCGTCCGGACACCGTCACACCGAACACCACATCGGAGCGGTCGGTGAACGCCGAGAGCACTGCGGCCCAAGCCATCTGGACCAGGGTGTTGACCGTGACACCGCGGGACCGGGCGGCCTCGGCCAACTGCTGCGTAGCGTCCCGATCCAGGCGCAGCTCGGTACGGTGCGGTTCACCGGTGGGCGGCTCCCCGGAGGTGAGAGCGGGTGTGACGAGCGTCGGGGCGTCGAGGCCGGCGAGGTGCTCACGCCACAGCGCGCGGCTGGTCTCCTGATCGCGGCCGGCCAGCCATCCGATGTAGTCGCGGTACGGGCGCGGCGGCGGTGGGAGTACGGACGGGTCGCCGCCCGAGCGGTACAGCGAGATCAGCTCGCCGACGAACAGCGGCAGCGACCACCCGTCGATGATGATGTGGTGGGCCACGACGACAAATCGCCAGTGCGATTCGGGCACCTCGATCAACAGGAACCGGATCGCCGGTCCACGCGCGAGGTTGAACGGCCTGCGATATTCATCGGTCTCGAGCGCCTCGACCTCGTCGGCCGCCGCGGTGATGTGACGCCACGGCACGTCGACGCGGTTCGGCACAATCTGGACCGGTTTGCTCTGCGCCCGAACGAAACTCGCCCGCAGGTTGGGGTGGCGGGCGAGCATCGTGGCCGCGCACTCGCGCAGTAGGCCCGCGTCCAGCGATCCGGTGACATCGGCCGCCATGGTGATGACATACGGGTCCTCGCCGCCATCTTCGGCGCTGCTCAGCTGCGCCAGCGAGAACAGCCCCTGCTGAAGCGGGCTGAGCGCCATCACGTCCTCGATGGCGACCTTTGGTTCGGCCTGCGTCGAGGTCACGGTGCGCCCTCTTGGGACGCCGACCACATCGACGTGACCGCCGCCAGTTCGTCGGCCGACAGGCCCGAGGCCGCCATCGGCTCGTGATGGACGTCGGGTGTCTCCGTCTCCGCGCCACCGTCCACCTTGGCAGCCAGGTCGTGGATCGTGGGGTGCTCGAACACCATTCGCGCAGTGACCGCCAGCCCGACATCGCGCGCCCGGGCGGCGAGCTGAACCGCGAGAATGGAATCGCCACCGAGCTCGAAGAAGTCGTCGGTGCGGTTCACCTCGGGCACGTTGACGACCTCGGCGAGCAGCGATGCCAGCACGCGTTCGGTTTCGGTGCGCACGGGTTCGGCCGGCCCGGCAGGCGTCGCCGGGCGACGCGCCTCGACGGCCTCGATGTACTCCAGTTCACCCTCGACGGTCCAGCGCCCACGTCTGCCCGTCGCACGCAGGTCGGCGCCCGTCTCGTCGACGACGTGCTCGTAGACGTCGCCGACCACGCCGATCGCGACCGGGTCGCGCCAGCCGTCGAGCACGCTGGCCGATGCCGCCGCGCTGAACCGCTGCACCAGCCGGCGCTCTTCGCCGTCGGCGATCTGCACGTCGCGCACCCGTTGACCGGGATCGTCGGCGAAGGCGGCCAGCACACGATTCAGCCACCCGACGAACCGTTCGGCGGTGCTGCGCCGATACAGGTCGGTGCGGTAGATGACGTGGCCGCGGTAGCCGTCGTCGGCGCCGAAGAAGTTCACCGACAAATCGGCGTGCGCGACGTCGAACGGGGGCTCGAGCGCGGTGAACGTGGTGTCGCCGTCGGGCCGCGATTCGATCACCTGGTCGGCGGGCAGCGCCTCCCGCACGTGCACGACGACACCGAACAAGGGGTTGCGCGACAGCGACCGCGCCGGGCTGACCGCATCGACCACCTGGTCGAACGGCAGGTCCTGGTGGGCGTATGCCTGAAGCGCGGTGTCGCGGGCCCGGCGCAGCACCTCGCGCAGCGTCGGGTTGTCGGTCAGATCGTTGCGCAGCACCACGATGTTGATGAAGAAGCCGACGAGCTGGTCGAGTTCGGCCTCGGTGCGGCCCGCGACCGGGGTGCCCAGTGGAATGTCCGGGCGCTCACCGGCTTTGTGCAGCGCGACCGCCACGGCCGCCTGCAGCAGCATGAACTCGGTGACGCCGAGCTCCTGGCTCAGTTCGGCGAGCTTGCCGCGGGTGGCGGCGTCGATACCGAACTCGACGGCGTCCCCTTCCCCGCTGAGCACCGGCGGGCGCGGGAAATCCGGGGTCAGGCCCGGATCCTCGTGCAGACCGCCCAACTGCTCGCGCCAGTAGTCGCGCTGCGCCGCGACGGGCCCGTCGGTTTCGCCGAGCAGCGCCGCCTGCCACGCCGCGTAGTCCGCGTACTGGACCGGCAGCGGCGCGAAACCCGGTGCCTCACCGGCCCGCCTGGCCCGGTAGGCCGTCAGCAGGTCGGTGAACAACACCATCGCCGACCAGTGGTCGGCGGCGATGTGATGCACCACCAGCGAGACCACGTGCGCGTCCGGCGTTGCGAGCACGGCCGCGCGAACGGGTGGGTCGGCTTCCAGGTCGAAGACGTGCCTGCGCTCCTTGCCGAGTTCGGTGTCCAGCCACTCGTCGTCGGCGCCGTGGGCGCGGCGCACCGCGACCTCCAGATCGTCGTTGACGATCTGGTATGGCGCACCGTCGATTTCACGGTAGGTCGTGCGCAGCACCTCGTGCCGGGCCACCACGTCGCGTACCGCGTGCACGAACGCGTCGGCGTCGCACGGCCCGTTGATGCGGGCCGCGAACGGGATGTTGTTGACCGGACTCGGTCCGTCGATGCGGTACTGGAACCACATCCGCAGCTGCGAGGCCGACGCGTTCGTGCACGCGGTACGCGACGTGGTGGCCCGGCACGAGGTGCTGCGCACGAC
>NZ_LQIR01000035.1:0-25984 GCF_001499925.1 Mycobacterium lehmannii | reverse complement strand
CTCGACACCGGCCAAGCCCGCATCAACAACTACCACCACCCCAACCGCTACCTCATCCCCGACGACGGAGACGACGAGGACGACGAGGACGACGAGGGAGCCCCCGAAGACAGCGGAGAGTGTCCCGACAGCGACGACCACAGCGCAGACTGCCCCGACAGCGACGACGGCGACGATCAGGGCTGAGGGTGAATTAGCCTGCCCCACAGCACTTCGCACGTGTGTGGGCGAGTCGGGCGCGCCTTTACGCGATGGCTACCGCCGACGGGCACGGTCGCAGAACGGCTCCGCATACACCCAAGGGGGCCGCATCGCTGCGGCCCCCTCTCGAACGTGGTCAGGGCTGTTTGGCGTACCGGATCAGGAATGCGGCCGCGACATACCCCGCGGCGACACCGATCACGAGCCACAGCACGAGCGGCAACACCAGCGACACCGGTGACCATCCGATGCTGGAGAACGTCGCAGCCGTGTAGAAGAGCCAGAGCACGCGGTAGAGCGACCAGAGCGCAGTCAGCCCCGCAGAGATTCCGATCACCAGGCTGTACGTCCGGTCGACGCGACCGACCTGCTCTTCGACGCGGGCGGGCACGATATTCATTGCTGTTCCTTTTCGTCATCACGTCGCCGGGATGGCTTCGTCGTGACTGAAGTACAGCCGGGGACCGGGGCTACCGATCCCAACAAGTTCAACCCGCGGCGAGTATCGCCGACAGCAAGACAAACGCCGACATCCCGATCGCGATGCCCACCCAGATCGCCGCGCTGATTCGGTCCGTATATGCATACGGATCATGGCTCATGGCACATCTGTGCCCACGGAGATCCAGCGCAAACCTCGTCGTCAAAGATCGCAGAACCAGCGGCCTTCAAGGCGCAGGACAGCGACCTCTACGAAGGCAGGACTGTGCTCGCCGTTACGCTGCCCGTCGACGTTGGGCGAACGAGAAGCGGTCGATGGCAGGGGATGGTCGAGATGGGTGTGTACGTAGTCACCGGGGCCGCATCCGGCATGGGTCAGCAAGCCGCGACCAAGCTGAGGGCACAGGGGCACACCGTCATCGCTGTCGACGTCAAAGAAGGCGACATCGAGGCCGACCTGTCGACTGCCGAGGGGCGACAGACCGCCGCCGATCAGGTGCTCGCCAGGTCGAACCGACTGGACGGTGCCGTGTTGGCCGCAGGAATCGGGCCGACGCCCGGCAAGGACAGCACGCGGCGGATATTCGAGGTCAACTATCGCGGCGTTGTCGACCTGCTGCAGGCGTGGCGCCCCGCTCTGGCCGCCACTGATCGAGCCAAAGT
This sequence comes from Mycobacterium lehmannii, assembly GCF_001499925.1. Taxonomy (NCBI): domain Bacteria; kingdom Bacillati; phylum Actinomycetota; class Actinomycetes; order Mycobacteriales; family Mycobacteriaceae; genus Mycobacterium; species Mycobacterium lehmannii. The sequence goes on along the minus strand of NZ_LQIR01000035.1, from coordinate 24,679 downwards.
CGTGGTGATCGGCAGCAACTCGACGACCACCACCCCCGCGGTGCCGCGACGCACAGTGCGTGCGCTCTTGGACGGCGATACCGACAAAGCGGTGCGCTCCCTGAAGCTGCTCGGGCCTGCCGCGCCGTCGCTCGGCTACGCCGCCTCTAAAATCGCGGTCTCCCACTGGGTCCGGCGCACCGCGGTGACACCACAGTGGGCGGGCACGGGCATCCGGCTCAACGCCCTCGCCCCCGGTGCGATCATGACGCCGCTGTTGGAAAAGCAACTGGCCACACCGCGCGAGGCCAAGGCGGTCAACGCTTTCCCGGTGCCTGTCGGAGGTTTCGGAGATCCCGCCCAGCTCGCCGACTGGATGCTGTTCATGCTGTCAGACTCCGCCGACTTCCTCTGCGGCAGCATCATTTTCGTCGACGGCGGTTCGGACGCCTACTTCCGGTCGCGGGACTGGCCGAAATCCGTGCCCGCTCGGCGGCTGCCGTCGTACCTGTGGCGGTTCCAGAGGTTCAACGCCACCAAGTCCGGATAGCCGCACGAAAGTCAGAACTTGGCTACGGCGCCGGCGTCAACGGGTAACGCCGCTCCGGTGATGTACTGCGATTCGTCGGACGCGAGAAACAACACGGCGTTGCTCACTGCGCGTGCTTCGATTACCGGTTCCGGCAGCATGTGGAAGTGTCCGATGACCTGCGTGGCGTCCTCCATCGTCGGATCGGCGAGGTCGGGCCGGACCGTGCGTCGGAAGTGGTCGTTGTCGATCATCGGTGTCAGGATGTTGCCGGGGTGAATCGAGTTGACCCTGATCCATTGCGGTGCAAGCTCATTGGCCAGCGAGTTCATCAACCCAACGACAGCGTGCTTGGCCGACGCGTAGTGGGCCATGTAGCCGCCGCCGCGAAGCCCCAACATCGAACTGACCAGGATGATCGAGCCACCGCCGTTGGTCATGTGCGGCAGTGCGGCTTTCACGGTGTGCCAGACGCCGGTCACGTTGATGTCGAACATCGTCTGCCACGCGGATTCCCGGATCATCGCGGCGGGCGCTGGATCGGCGCTGATGCCGGCGTTGGCGACGACGATGTCGAGCGGTCCGAGTTCACCGACCCCGCGCTCGAGAGCCGTCTGAAGGCTCGCGAGGTCGCGCACATCCGCCTTGGCGGTCACTATGCGGCGGCCCGACTTCTCGACCAGCGTTGCCGTGTCGGCGAGGTCTGCCTCCGTGGGACCGGGATATCCGGCGGCCTCGATGTCGTCGCACACGTCGACGGCGATGACGTCGGCACCCTCCTCGGCGAGCCGGACCGCGTGTTCGCGCCCCTGACCGCGCGCAGCACCGGTGATGAACGCGACCTTGCCGGCAACCCGGCCGACCCTGTTCTCTGTCATTGCGGCCTTTCGCCGACACGGAAGTAGCGGTCAGTCAGACACGGTAGCGCCGAGGGGTGTTGATTCGATGCTTCGCGGAGGTGGTCGGCAACGCCGCTGAGGTCAGACCCGGGCGGCGGGGCGCTCGATTCGCTCGAGTTCGGCACGTGCCTGCCGCTCGACGAACAACGGGATGAAGTCGCGGATGGGACGACCCGCGAAGCGGGCATGCTGTTCGCGGACCAGGCTCGTCACCGCATCCGCCGGAACGCTTGGATAAGACCCCGCCAGGCGGTCGGCGATCTGATCCAGGATCTGTTGCTCACTCAACTCGATCACGAGCTAGAGCTTGCTCTTAGGACGGCTAACCGGTCAAGGTCGCAACTGGATGAAATCCCTCACGGACCGTCGTATTTTGAGCCCGTGAGCGCCCCTACGTGTGCCGGATGACGAAGTTCACCACGGCCTCGGCGAAGGCGTCGTTGCGATCTCCGGCCACCATGTGTCCGGCGCCGCCGACATCGACGAAGTCGACGTCGGGGAAGCGGCCGAGGAACTCCCGGGCGCGCTCTTCGGTCACGAGGTCACTCATCTGCCCGCGCACGAGCAGCATCGGAACGCCGGTGCGCAGAATCGTGTCGACCGCGGCGTGCATCCGGTCCACTTCGGTCACTTCGATCGGCGGCGACGCGGCGGTGCCGTCGATAAACTTCGGATCCCAGTGCCAGTACCAGCGACCGTCGCGTTCGCGCAGGTTCGTCTTCAAGCCGTTGAGGTCGGCCGGCCTTGGCCGATGGGGGTTGTACTGCTGGATCGTGTCGGCGACCTCGTCGAGCGATGCGAAGCCCGAGGTCATCTTTTCGGCCATGAAGTCGTGGATGCGTGACGCGCCGGACTGGTTCATATCCGGCACGATGTCGACGAGGACGATCGCGCGCGCCGTACCGGGCGCGAGTTCACCGGCGAGCAGCATCGCGGTGAACCCACCAAGGGAAGCGCCGACGATGACGGGCCGGTCGGGCAGTTCGCCGAGCACTTCGAGCACGTCCCCGGCGAACGTGGTGACGCGATAGTCGCCGTCGGCCGACCAATCGGACTCGCCGTGTCCGCGGAAGTCGACGGTGACGGCCTGCCACCCGCGTTCGGCGACCGCTGCCGCCGCTCGGCCCCATGACCGCCGGGTTTGCCCGCCCCCGTGCAAGAACACCACAGCAGGTGCGGCCGGATCGCCGATGCGATCTGCGACGATCGTCACGCCGTCATTAGCAGAGACACGAAACACATTGGGAGCCACAGTCATCGGCAGGCCCCGGCGATGACCGTCCGAGTGATCGCCTCGGCCCGGCTCCGGCGAAACGACCGCCCCTCGGTGAGGATCGCGTAGACGATCCCGCCGACGATGGCGTCGGCCGCCGCCTGCGATGTGGCGTCGTCGATCCCGTCGGCCGACAACCGCGCTCTGACGCCCTCGTGCAGTGGGTCGCTGAAGCCCGCCTGCATGCGTGACTTGGTGTCCTCGTGCTCCATTCCCGCGACGGTGAGGATGCGCAGCATGGCGTTGCCGCGCTCGCCCGTCAGCGTGGCCGCGAGGCGGCCCGACCATCGGCTCAGGTCGGCCACGAGGTCGTCGGTGTGTCCGACGGGGCGCAGAATCTTGTCCGCATCCTCGAGCAGCACATCGGCGACCAGCGCCGGGCGGCTCGGCCACCACCGGTAGATCGTCTGCTTGCCGACACCGGCGCGCGCCGCGACCGCCTCGATGCTCAGCCCGTCGAACCCGCGCTGGAGCAGCAGTTCCTTGGTGGCCGAGATGATCGCCGTTCGAGACCGCTCGCTGCGGCGGCGGGGCGCCTTCGCCTCAGTGACCATGAACTGACTCCTCTTACTAGGGTGCCTTCACCGGCGGTGACAACTGGGTCTAATCTTGGCACGGCGAGACGATGCGTCTCGCGGCAACTAGAGAATCCGAGGTCACCCACCCATGACGCCCAAGAAGCTCGTCATCGGCGCCAGCGGCTTCTTGGGTTCCCACGTCACCAAGCAACTGGTCGCCCGCGGCGACGACGTGCGCGTGCTGCTCCGTCCGACCAGTTCCACCCGCGGCATCGACGGCGTGCCGGTCGACATCCGGCGCGGCGACATCTTCGATGCGGACGGCGTGCGTTCCGCGATGCGTGGATGCGATGTCGTGTACTACTGCGTCGTCGACGCGCGTCCGTGGCTGCTCGACCCCGCGCCGATGTGGCGCACCAACGTCGACGGCTTACAAGCCGTGCTGGATGTCGCCGTCGACGCGGGACTGCATCGCTTCGTGTTCACCAGTTCGATCGCCACCATCGGCCGCTCCAACGACGGCCCCGTCGACGAGACCACCCCCCACAACTGGCTCGACATCGGCGGCGACTACGTCCGCAGCCGGGTGCAGGCCGAGCAGATGGTGCTGCGCTACAGCGCCGAGAAGGGTCTTCCCTCCGTCGCGATGTGCGTCTCGAACACCTACGGGCCTGGGGATTGGCTGCCGACCCCGCACGGGGCGCTGCTGTCGGCGGCCGTGCGCGGCAAGCTGCCGTTCTACATCGACGGCTTCGAGAGCGAGACTGTCGGCATCGAGGATGCCGCGCGAGCCATGATCCTCGCGGGTGATCGCGGCCGGATCGGGGAGCGCTACATCGTCTCCGAGCGGTGGATGACCTCGCGAGAGATTTTCGAAGCCGGTTGTGGCGCAGTGGGAGTCGATCCCCCACGACGCGGCGTCCCGATCGCATTGATGGCAGCCGCGAGTTACCCGAGCAGCTGGATCGCCCGGCTCCGCGGCCGTGACACCTTGTTGACACCGCTGAACATCCGGCTGATGAACATCATGTCTGTAATGGACCACTCGAAGGCGGTACGCGAGTTGGGTTGGGACCCGTCGCCGACACCCGACGCGATCGCGGCGGCCGCGCATTTCTTCCGAACATCACGTCGGTCCGGCAGGGAGTCCGCGTGAGCCTGGCCCTGACCCCCGAACAACGCGAACTCAGCGAGTCGGTCGCGCAGTTCGCGGCGCGGCGCGCCCCGGTGTCGGCCACCCGCGAATCTTTCGACATGCTTGCGCAGGGCCATCTGCCGCCATGGTGGAAGGAGTTTGTCGCCAACGGATTTCACGCCGTGCACTTGCCCGAGAACTACGGCGGTCAGGGCGGCGCCCTCCTCGACGCCGCCTGTGTGCTCGAGGCGGCGGGCAGGACATCGCTGCCCGGGCCGCTGCTTCCGACCGTGGCGGCGGGCGCGGTCGCCCTGATGGCCGAACCGACCCCTTCGGCCGCAGCGTTGCTGACCCGCCTCGCGGGCGGCGATGCGGCCGCGCTGGCCTTGCCCGGCGACTCGACATTCACTGCCCGCGACGACGGCCACCGGTGGTCGATCGACGGCGACTCGGACCTGATCGCGGGGATTTGCGCGGCGACAACGGCTTTGGTCTGTGCCGTCAGCGACCGCGGCGACCACATCTGGCTCGCCATCGATACGACTCATCCCTCGGCGGCCGTCGAATCCGTGCGCGGCACCGACCTGTTGACTGACCTCGGCAGGTTGCGTCTCACCGACTATCCGGTCGAGAAGACCGACGTTCTCAACGGTATCGACGCCCAGCGGGCCGAGTACCTTGCCACCGCGCTGACAGCGAGCCTGGCCGCCGGCATCACGCAGTGGTGTGTGGAAGCCGCCACCGCGCATCTGCGCACGCGCGAACAGTTCGGCAAGCTCATCGGCACGTTCCAAGCGCTGCAGCACAGCGCCGCAATGCTTCTGGTCAACAGCGAGCTGGCCAGCGCGGCGACCTGGGACGCGGTGCGCGCGGCGTCCGAACCGATCGACCAACACGCGATGGCCGCGGCCGGTGCTGCGCTGATGGCGGTCGCGCCGTGCCCGGACCTTGCCCTGGACACGCTGACGATGTTCGGCGCCATCGGGTTTACTTGGGAACACGATCTGCACCTCTACTGGCGGCGGGCTACCAGCCTGTCCGCGTCGATCGGGGACAGGAATCGCTGGGCCAAGCGGTTGGGTGAACTGACCACCGTTGGCGAACGCGATTTCTCGGTCGACCTCGGTGATGCCGAATCCGCGTTCCGGGCCCGGATCGCCGAAACCCTCGAGCAGGCCGCGGTGCTGAGCAACGACGGCCCGGGCCGCCAAGGCGACTACGAGCACTTCGCCACGGGCGCGCAGCGCACCGCCATCGCCGATGCGGGATTGATCGCCCCACACTGGCCGCCGCCGTGGGGAATCGCCGCCAGCCCGCTGCAACAACTGATCATCGACGAGGAGTTCGGCAAGCGGCCCTCGGTGGTACGACCGTCGCTGGGAATCGCCGAGTGGATCCTGCCCTCACTGATCAAGGCCGGCTCGAAAAAGCTGCAGCAGCAGCTCATCACGCCCACCCAGCGCGGCGAACTGGCGTGGTGTCAGTTATTCAGCGAGCCGGGTGCGGGCTCGGATCTCGCCGCGTTGGCCACGCGGGCGACCAAGGTCGACGGCGGATGGCGAATCCACGGGCACAAGATCTGGACCTCGTCGGCGCACCGCGCCGACTACGGAGCGCTACTTGCCCGGACCGATCCGGCGGCCCCGAAGCACCGTGGGATCGGCTACTTCATCATCGACATGCGCTCACCCGGGATCGAAGTCCAGCCGATCAAGCAGGCCAGCGGGGAACAGGAGTTCAACGAGGTCTTCCTCGACGACGTTTTCGTTCCCGACGAGATGCTGCTCGGCGAGCCAACCGGGGGGTGGGCGCTGGCGATCGCCACCATGGCCGAAGAGCGTTCTGCCATCAGTGGTTACGTGCAGTACGACCGGGCCGCACCACTGCGTCGAAGCGCCGCCGCGCCCGGCGGGGCGCACGAAGACACGCTGCGTGAACTCGGGGAGCTCGACGCCTACGCCAACGCGATCAAAGCACTCGGCGTGCGCGAGACCATCCGGCTGCTCGACGGGCAGGCTTCGGGCGCGGCGTCTAGCATCGCCAAGGTCGCGATGAACGTGCTTCTCCGACGCACGTTCCCGGCAACCCTCGGTTCGGCGGGCCGATCGGCGATGGCGGCAGGTTCCGACGTCGTCCAGCCGTATCTGCGAGTGCCCGCCGAGCTGATCGGTGGCGGCACCAAGGAGATTCAGCTCAACATCATCGCCCAGATGATCCTCGGGCTTCCGCGCAAGTGATCAACTGAAGAAGGACACCCATGGGACTACGTGGTGAAGCCGCGATCGTCGGCTACGTCGAACTGCCGCCCGAGCGGTTGAACAAGGCGACCCCGGCACCGTTCACCCTCGAGCAGTGGGCGGAGCTGGCATCGGCTGCGCTGCAGGACGCCGGGCTCTCAGGGGAGCTCGTCAACGGCATCGTCACCTCGCACCTAGCCGAGTCGGAGATCTTCGTACCGTCGACGATCGCCGAATACCTGGGAGTGCGAGCGAACTTCGCCGAGCTTGTCGACCTCGGCGGGGCGAGCGCGGCGGCGATGGTGTGGCGGGCGGCGGCGGCGGTCGAGCTCGGCTTGTGCGACGTGGTGCTGTGCGCGCTGCCGGCGCGCTACATCACGCCGATGTCGGAGAAGAAGCCGAAGCCGTTGGTGGACGCCGTGTTCTTCGGTTCGTCGAGCAATCAGTACGGTTCGCCGCAGGCGGAATTCGAGATCCCGTACGGCAACCTGGGACAGAACGGGCCGTATGGTCAGGTGGCCACCCGCTACGGAGCGGTTTACGGCTACGACGAGCGAGCGATGGCCAAGATCGTCGTCGATCAGCGCGTCAACGCAAATCACACCGAAGGCGCGGTGTGGAAGGACAAACCACTCACCGTCGACGACGTGCTGGGCAGCCCGATCATCGCCGACCCGTTGCACATGCTCGAGATCGTGATGCCGTGTGTGGGCGGCGCAGCGGTGGTCGTCGCGAGCGCAGACATCGCCAAGCGGGCGCGGAACAGGCCGGTGTGGATCAAGGGCTTCGGCGAGCACGTCCCGTTCAAAACCCCGACGTACGCGGCCGATCTCCTGCACACCCCGATGGCGGAGGCCGCCGCAACCGCATTCGGCATGACCGATCTGACCCGCACCGATATGGACATGGTTTCGATCTACGACTGCTACACGATCACCGTGCTGCTGTCGCTGGAGGACGCGGGGTTCTGCGAGAAGGGCAAGGGCATGCAGTTCGTCGCCGACCACGACCTCACGTTCCGCGGCGACTTCCCCCTCAACACCGCCGGGGGCCAACTCGGTTTCGGCCAGGCCGGTCTCGCGGGCGGAATGCACCACGTCTGCGATGCCACGCGCCAGATCATGGGCAGGGCCGACGCCGCACAGGTGCCCGATTGCAATCGCGCGTTCGTGTCCGGTAACGGCGGAATCCTGTCCGAACAGACCGCCCTGATCCTCGAGGGAGACTGACCCGTGACCACCTTCGAGCGGCCCATGCCGGTGAAAACCCCGACCACCGCACCCTTTTGGGATGCGCTGGCCCAGCACCGCATCCTGATCCAGTACTCGCCGTCATCGGATGCGTACGTGTTCTATCCGAGGGTGCGAGCGCCGCGGACCCTTGCCGACGACCTCCAGTGGCGCGAGATCTCCGGAATGGGCACGCTGTACTCGTACACGGTGGCGCGCCGGCCCGTCGGGCCGCACTTCGCCGATGCGGTGCCTCAGCTGCTGGCGATCGTCGAATGGGATGAGGGACCGCGGTTTTCCACCGAGCTGGTCGATGTCGAACCCGGTGACGTGAGAGTCGGGATTCGGGTCAAACCCGTGTTCTTCGACTACCCCGAGCACGACGTGACGATGCTGCGCTACACGCCGGCATAGTCGCTCACTGCCGCAGCGGGGTCAACAGCGCTTCGAGGCCGTAGGCGAACACCGCGTCGTAGTCGGTGGGTGACTGCAGCGCCTGGACGAGGGCACGGTCGGGCCAGTCGTCGGTCCACAGCGACGGGTCCTCCTCGTCGTGCTTCTCGCCGCGCACAGCCGAAAACTGCATCACCGCAGACGAAATGACATGCACCTCCACTGCGCGCAGCACCAGGGCAGCGTCCTGGCCCGTCACGCCGAGCTCGGCGAGTTGGGCCGCCAACGCCCGTTGAACCGGCAGGAACAACCGAGGCGTCTGGTCGCGCTCGTGGGCGATGGCGAGCAGATGTTGTCTGCTGATGAGTGCTCGCCGTTGAGCATGCGCGAGTGATGCGATGCGGTCGACCGCGTTATCACCCTCGGTGGGCAGATGTGCCATCTCCTCGAGCAGCCGGTCCACCAGACTGTCGAACAGCTTGTTGCGGCCGCCGATGTGCCAGTAGATCGACGTCACCGCCACCCCGAGCTGCTCGGCCAGCCCGCGCATGGTGAAGCCGTTCACCCCGTGCAGTTCGATCATCCTGGCGGCGGCGTCGAGGATGCTGTCGGAGTTGATCGACTCCCTACTGCCGCTCAACCGGTTCACCCCCGGTCATCCGTTCGGGCTCGGGCAGGTCGAGGTAGCGCTCCAGATTGCGGTGCATGTTGATCACGCGGCGCTCCTCGTTGGACAGCGTCAGATGCTTCAAGCCCGGCTGGTGCAGGCCCCGCTGTAAACCGGCCAACACCGAGATGTCCTGGGTGAGAACCAGTCCGGGGTGGGCTTCGTCGGCGTTCATCCGCACGTCGACGGGCTTGGTACGTGGCGCGCCTGGCGCCATCCGTGTCCACAGCAGCATCACCAACTCACCGCGGTCCGGATCGGCTCCCGGATGTGACGTCATCACCGTCAGGTGGTCGGCATTCATCAGCAGCGTCATGTTCGGGAAAACGTTGTACTGGTGCAGTCGCATGATCTGCCCGGTGTCCGCCCATTGCAGGTCGACACCGCGGGAGGCGGCGAATGCGCGTGTGCGGGCGGCGATGACATCGGCGACCGTCGCGCCGGGTTCACGGTCGTCGGGCAGCGGGGTACCCTCCTCGACGCCCATCAATGCGCCCTGCGTGCACACGTACGCGTCCCACACTTCGTCGTCGCTGACCGACTGTTTCAAGTGCGGGCTCGGCACCCCGTACAGCTGTTCGGATTTGCCCGTGTGTCCCCAGATCGTCTGTGGGGCGTAGACATCGTCCATGCAGCGATGCAACTCAGGGTGCAGGGTTTGAATGTGGTAGGTCTCGCTGTAGCCGTCGGCGATCGTCTTCCAGTTGGCGTCGACCTCGATCGTCATCGTGGCGTAGCAGCGGAAGTCGGCCAGCCTGCACCATTTGACGTCGGCGGGCATCGCCTCCAGGTAGTCGAGCAGCGGTATCGCGTCGACATCGAGGTTGACGAAGACCAGCCGTTCCCAAGTGTCGACCGCGACCGGCACCAGCGGCAGCTCGGACATGTGTAATGCGCCGAACCCCTTGCGGTTCGGCACCCGCCGCAGTGATCCGCCGAGATCCCACGTCCAGCCGTGGTAGCCGCACCGCAGCTCGCGCAGACCCGAGCCCGCGCCGGAGCACAGTGAGTTGCCGCGATGCCGGCACGCGTTCTGAAACGCCCGCAAGACGCCGTCCTCGCCGCAGACGATCAGTACGGAGTATGGGCCGCAGCGATATTCGAAGTAGTCGCCAGGCTCGGCGACATGGTCGGTCGTGCAGGCCAGTTGCCACACCTTGGGCCACATGCGTTCGATCTCGAGCGCAGCGAATGCGGGCGAGTAGTACCTATCGGCGGGAACCAGGGTGGGCCGCGCGGGCGGGGTACCGATCGCATCTTCGCGTCGGACTTCTTGCGCTGTGTGCGTCACGAGCGGTCCTTTCCGAAGTCGCCGCCAAAGCCACTGTAACGGTGTTACAGTGCCCGACACTAGCGGCTGACATCCGGATGCGGAGGAGTAATCGTGTTCGACCTGAAAATCACCGGCGGAACCGTCGTCGACGGCACAGGAGCGGACCGGTACACCGCCGACATCGGCATCAGGGACGGCAAGATCATCGAAGTCCGTCGCCGCGGGCACGGCGACGCTCCGCTCGCTGGCGAGGCCGCCGAGACAATCGATGCCACCGGCAAAGTCGTTGCACCCGGCTTCGTCGACATCCACACCCACTACGACGGGCAGGTCAGCTGGGACAGCTTGCTCGAGCCCTCCAGCGGCCACGGGGTGACCACCGTGGTGACCGGCAACTGCGGCGTCGGGTTCGCACCGGTGCGGCCAGGCCACGAGGAATGGCTGATCGGCTTGATGGAGGGCGTCGAGGACATCCCGGGCACCGCGCTCACCGAGGGCATCTCGTGGGGGTGGGAGAGTTATCCCGAATATCTCGATGTCGTCGAAAAGCAGGACTTCGCCATCGATGTGGGCAGCCAGATCGCGCACGGCGCGGTGCGCGCGTATGCGATGGGGGAGCGCGGAGCCCTCAACGAGCCCGCCTCACCGGAGGACATCGCGGCGATGGCCCGCCTGGTGCAGCAGGGCATCGAGGCCGGTGCGCTGGGTTTCTCGACGTCGCGCACGCTGGGGCACCGGGCCATCGACGGTGAACCGGTTCCGGGCACCTTCGCCGCCGAGGACGAACTGTTCGGCCTCGGCCGCGCGATGGCCGCGGGCGGGCGCGCCGTGTTCGAGCTGGCGCCGCAGGGTGTCGCAGGCGAGGACATCATCGCGCCCAAGAAGGAACTGGAATGGATGCAGCGTCTCGCCGCCGAGATCGACCGACCCATCTCGTTCGGGATGATCCAGGTCGATGCGGCGCCCGACCTGTGGCGCGAACAGCTCGACATCTCGGCCGAGGCCCATGCGTCAGGCAGTGAACTCTATCCGCAGATCGCTGCGCGCCCGTTCGGGATGCTGTTCGGCTTCCCGGGCCATCACGCCTTCACCCACCGGCCGACGTTCCGCAAGCTGAAAGCCGAATGCAGCCGCGAAGAGTTGGCCGCGCGCCTGGCGGACCCGGCGGTCAAGGCCGTGATCCTGGCCGAGGAGGACTTGCCGCCGGACCCGAATGTGTTGTTCGACAACATGTTCGCGCTTGTGCAGTACTCGCTGGGCCGCATCTATGCGCTGGGCGATCCGCCCGACTACGAACCGACGGTCGAACGCACCGTGGACAAGATCGCCAGCGACCGCGGTGAGGACCCGCTGACCACGTTGTACGACCTGATGCTCGAGGACGACGCAACGGCGATGCTGATGCTGCCGTTCTACAACTACTTCTATGGCAACCACGACGCGATCCGGGAGATGCTGCTGCATCCGGCGGGCGTGGTCGGGTTGTCCGACGGCGGTGCACATTGCGGCATGATCTGTGACGCGTCGTATCCCACGTTCCTTCTCACGCACTGGGCGCGAGACCGCCACCGCGGTGACAAGCTTCCGCTGGAATACGTGGTGCGCAAGCAGTCTCACGACACCGCACAGCTGTTCGGGCTGACCGATCGTGGCGTCATCGAGGTGGGAAAGAAGGCCGACGTCAATGTCATCGACATGGATGCGCTGACTCTGCATCCCGCGCGGATGGCCTACGACCTGCCCGCCGGGGGACAGCGGTTGGTGCAGGGCGCCTCCGGTTACACCGCGACGATCGTCAGCGGCGTGGTGACGCGCCGCGACGGCGTCGACACGGGCGCCCGGCCGGGGCGCCTTGTGCGCGGCGCTCGCTGATCCCGGGTTAGCCGGAGACGAGAGACGGCCCCCTCGTTGCCGAGGGGGCCGTCATCGTCGTACCTACTTAGTTGCTGCCGGAACCGCTGCTCGAGCCGGAGCCGCTGCTCGAGCCGGAACCGCTGCCCGAGCCGGAGCCGCTGCCCGAGCCGGAGCCCGTGCTGCCGGAGCCCGTGCTGCCATCCGAACCGGTGCCGGTGGTGCCGGTGTTGCTGCTCGAGCCGGTGGTGTCGGTCGAGCCGGTGGTGCTGGTGCCCGTGCTGCCATCCGAACCGGTGGTGCTGCCCGTGCCAGTGCCGGTGTTGCTGCTCGAGCCGGTGCTGCCGGTCGAGCCGGTGCTGCCGGTCGAACCGGTGCTGCCGGAACCGGTGGTGCTACCCGTGCTGCCGCTCCGGCTGGTGCTGATGCCCGAGGTGTTGCTGCCGGTGTTGGTGTTCGAGCCTGTAGTGCTCTCGGCGTCGGTGTTGCTGTCGCCGGCATCCTCACCAGCGTCTGAGCCTTCCTCGGCGCCGGTATTCACCTCCGTGCTCTCCTCGCCGGTGCCTTCGCCTTCGCCGGTGCCTTCGCCCGTGCCTTCGCCGGTGCCTTCGCCCGTGCCTTCGCCGGTGCCTTCGCCCGTGCCTTCGCCGGTGCCGTCGCCCGTGCCCTCGCCCGTGCCTTCACCGGTGCCTTCGCCTTCACCCTCGCCGTCGCCGGAGAGGCTGATCCCGATGGTCTCACCGCCGAAGCTGAACTCGCCCGGGCCACCCGGGACACTCAGGGTCGAGGCAGCAGTTACCGGAGGCGCGATCGCGTTGGCGATCTGGTTGGGCAGCGTGACCGCGAGATAGGTGAACAGACCACGGTCGAGCAGACCCTGCCACTCCGAGGGGGAGGCGGCCGGCTGGAACCCATTGACCAGAGCGCTGAGCGCCAGCACCGGAAGGTTCACCAGATTGGTGACGACGTCCGTGATGTTGCCTGCGGCCAACGCTTCGCGTGTGGCGTCGAAGATCTCAGTCGACTGCACGATCGAGCCGACGATCGGTTCGAAAATCGCCTTGGTGAGCGCGAATTCAGACACGACATCGAGCAGTGCGGGCAGCTTCTCGGCGCCGGGCAGCGCGCCCACGAACTGCGCGGGAATGGAGAGGATCGGAATCAGCGGCCGCATCCCGCCCAGGAACCTGAGCACGAACCAGCCGTTGACCTTGGAGAAGGCCTCGAAGAACTGGCCCTGCGACAGGTAGGTCAGTGATTCGCTGATCACACCGGGAAGCTGTTCAGCCGCCAGCCTCATCGCCTCGATGGTCCCCGAAATCGCCGTCTCGATGGTGGGACCGAAGTTCGAGTTGAAGTTGATGAACTGGTCCAGCAGAGGACCCGGGTTCAAGGTGTTCTGGATCAGGACGTTGGCGGTCTCGCGGAAGATGTAGCCGGTGCTCAGCTGCCGCAAGAGGTTTTCCGTCGCGCCGGCGGAGTCTCCGGTCAGCGTCTCCAGGCTTCCGAACGTGTCGGCGATGGCCTGTCCCCACACGAGGAGCGGATTGCTGGCCGCCGTGAGCTGGACCGCGGCGTGCGCGACGCGCTCCTGGACGTCCTGAACAGTGGGCATCGGGGGGGCTACCGGGCTGACCGCGATCACGCTGGCGCTTGCCATTGCGACGCCAGCAACCAACAGCTTGGAGTTGCGCCGACTCGATGGCGAGTAACTGGGTGGGAGGTCCTGAACCGGCGGACCGGCCTGAACTGCTAGTTGCACGTTTTCTCCTGTTGTGCCTGTGAATTTGCCAAATGGCAGCTGAAGATTAGCTGAGCCTATCCTAAGAGGCAAGTGATTCGTACCACTAAATAGGGTGAACTATGCTGGCCGACCTTGCGCAGTCAGCGACGCGTCATAACTCGGCATATCGCAGATGAAGCACGGTACTTGCGCATGCACGCAGTGATCGTAAGGAAACTTACACGAGAGTCAGCCGCCGTCCAGAGCTACCTCTCCGGAGGCGCCGTGAGCTGCGCCACATCCCAGCAATCGTCTGCTGACGGCCCTCGGAGAAGTTGCTGAGATATCGCCTTCCAGGTCGCCAGGGTTTCTGGCGAGCGGAGCGCAAGGACTTCGCCCGATCCGCATCCTTCCGCGCAAGTGCTCATGGTGGGCAAAGAGCTTGGCCCGAGCTTCTTCCGTCAACTGGCTCGACTGCGGGCGTTGCGGGGGCCCTGCCTCCGCAGCGCCGCCGACCCACCCAAGCAAACCGGTGACGCCGCGTCCTCCGGGAAACCAGCCACGAGCTGGTCTTCAACGATTGACAGGCGATAGTTCGACGGGCTAGATATACGACACGCACGGTGGACAGGGTCATGGGGACACGGTCGGCCTGCGACACGCGCGCCACCGAAGGGTCATGGGATGACCGCAATTCGACCAGCCCGCAGTCCGTCCGGAACGCAGGCCGAACGATCGCGCATTGCCCATGCCATCCGGGTGCTCTCGGTGCCGATCATCATCGGCTGGGTAGTGCTGACCGCGGTGACCAACGTGTTCGTCCCGTCGTTGGAGAAGGTCGGCGAGGCCAACACCGTCTCGATGAACGCCCACGACGCACCGGCTTTCATCGCGATGCAGCGCATCGGCGCGAACTTCCAGGAGTTCGACTCCGACAGCAACGCGATGGTCATTCTGGAGGGCGACAAACCGCTCGGCGCACAAGCACACCGCTACTACGACGAGTTGATCCAGAGGTTCCGCGCCGACCCGGAACACGTCGAGCACGTCGCCGATTTCTGGAGCGACCCGCTGACCGCAGCGGGGGCGCAGAGCGCCGACGGCAAGTCGGCGTACGTGCAGATCTATCTGCGCGGGAACATCGGCGAGACGATCGCGAACGAATCGATCCAAGCGGTTCGCGACATCATCGCGGAAGTCCCTGCCCCGCAGGGAATCAGGGCGTACGTCACCGGCGGAGCGGCGTTGAACGCCGACCAGCGCGTCGCCGGTGACAAGGGAGCCGTCAAAGCAACTGTCGCAACGCTGATCGTCATCGCGGTGATGCTGTTGTTCGTCTACCGCTCGATCGCCACCATGGTGCTGATCCTGTTCATGGTGTTCGTCGAACTCGGCGCCTCCCGTGGCATCGTCGCTTTCCTCGGTGACACTGGACTCATCGGGCTCTCGACATTCGCCACCAGCCTGCTGACCCTGATCGCCATCGCCGCGGGAACCGACTACGCGATCTTCCTGATCGGCCGATATCAAGAGGCCCGCCAGGCCGGTGAGGACAAGGAAACCGCTTACTACACAATGTTTCACGGCACTGCCCACGTGGTGCTGGGATCCGGTCTGACCATCGCCGGCGCCTTGTTGTGCCTGAAGTTCACCAGGCTGCCGTGGTTCCAGACCATGGCGGTGCCGTGCGCGGTGGGCGTTCTCGTCGCGGTGATCGCCGCCTTGACGTTGGGTCCGGCTGTCACCGTCGTAGGTAGCCGGTTCGGATTATTCGAACCGAAGCGGCCGATCAACTCCCGTAGATGGCGACGGGTCGGCGTCGTGGTCGTGCGATGGCCGGGGCCGGTTCTGGTCGCGACCTGCGCCCTGTCACTGGTCGGGTTGCTGGCGCTGAACGGATACAAGGTCGACTACGACGGGCGGCACTTCCTTCCCGCCGACACCCCGTCGAACATCGGATACGGCGTCGCCGAACGGCATTTCGACGCCGCCCGGATGAACCCCGAGCTGATGATGGTCGAGAGCGACCACGATCTACGCAACTCGGCCGACTTCCTGGTGATCGACAAGATCGCCAAGGGGGTCTTTCGCGTACCCGGCATCGCTCGCGTGCAGACCATCACCCGGCCGCAGGGTAAGCCGATCGAGCACACCACTATCCCGTTTCTGCTGAGCATGCAGGGCACGACCAACCAGCTCAATCAGAAGTACCTGCAGGACCGGATGGCCGACATGTTGGTCCAGGCCGACGAGATGCAGACGACCATCGACCAGATGGAAAAGATGGCAAGCCTGATGCAGCAGATGGCCGACACCACTCACAGCATGGTGCGAAAGACCAAGGAGATGACGGTTGACGTTGCCGAACTGCGGGACCACATCGCCGATTTCGACGACTTCTTCCGACCGGTCCGCAATTACTTCTACTGGGAACCGCACTGCTTCAACATTCCGATCTGCTGGTCGCTGCGCTCGATCTTCGACACCCTCGACGGCATCGACACGCTGACCGATGACATCGAGCACCTCGTGCCCGATCTCGAACACCTCGACAGCCTGATGCCTCAGCTGATCCTGCTGCTACCTCAGCAGATCGAAACCATGAAGACGATGAAGACGATGATGTTGACCATGCACTCCTCGCAGAAGGGTCTGCAGGATCAGATGGCCGCGATGCAGGAGAACTCGCACGCCATGGGCGACGCGTTCGATGCGTCGATGAACGACGACTCGTTCTATTTGCCGCCAGAAGCGTTCGAGAACAAGGACTTCCAGCGTGGCATGGACAACTTCATTTCCCCGGACGGTAGGTCGGTGCGCTTCATCATCGAGCATGAGGGCGATCCCGCCACCCCAGAGGGCATCGACCACATCGACGCGATCAAGCTCGCGGCCAAGGAAGCCATCAAGGGCACTCCGTTGGAGGGGTCCACCGTCTACCTCGGCGGAACCGCGGCAACGTACAAGGACATGCGCGACGGCTCCAACTACGACCTGATGATCGCCGGTTTGTCCGCTGCGGCGTTGATCTTCATCATCATGCTGATCATCACGCGGGCGGTGGTAGCCGCAGCGGTGATCGTCGGAACGGTTCTGCTTTCGCTGGGCACGTCGTTCGGACTGTCTGTGCTCGTCTGGCAGCACCTGCTGGGCATCAAGCTGCACTGGATCGTGTTGGTGATGTCGGTGATCCTGTTGTTGGCCGTCGGCTCGGATTACAACCTGCTGCTGGTTTCCCGGTTCAAGGAGGAACTGCACCACGGGTTCAAAATCGCGATCATCCGTGCGATGGCCGGTTCGGGCAAGGTCGTCACTTCGGCGGGCCTGGTGTTCGCCGCGACGATGGCCTCGTTCGTCGTCGGCGATCTGCGCAGCATCGCCCAAGTCGGCAGCACGATCGCGTTGGGTCTGCTGTTCGACACCCTCATCGTGCGCGCGTTCATGACGCCGTCCATCGCCGCACTGCTCGGCCGTTGGTTCTGGTGGCCGCAGAGGGTGCTCACCCCGGCATCGCAGCGCAGGATGGCCGCCGTGTTCCCGGAGCGGGCGACGGTGGGAACCAGCATCCGCGGCCGAGCAGAACCGGAGTTATAGAGCTTTCCGAACGCGCTCCTTCTTCGGGGTCCGTGGTGCCATGATGGGCAGATGTCGAACCCCGACGTGGCGGACAGCCCCCTACCGTCTGCCTCGGCTTGGGCTATTGCGGACCGCAATGTCGGCACGTTCCGGTTCTGGTTCGTCGGGCAGCGCTGGGAGTGGTCGGACGAAGTGGCGCGGATGCACGGGTACGAACCCGGCACCGTCGTGCCGACAACCGAACTGCTGCTTTCGCACAAACATCCCGACGACCGACAGCACGTCCAGGACCTACTCGACCACGCCCTGCACCTGGGTGGCTCGTTCTCCAGCCGTCACCGGTTCATCGACACCGCGGGCAGGTTGCATACCGTCATCGTGATCGGCGACCGGATGCTCGATGACAAGGGTGCGGTGGTCGGTACCGAGGGCTACTACATCGACCTGACCGACACGTTCGCCCAGACCCGCCGTCAAGCGTTGAGCGAGTCGCTGCCCGAGCTGTTCGAGGCCCGAGCGGCGATCGAGCAAGCCAAGGGCGCCCTGATGCTCGTCTATTGCATCGACGCCGAAGCCGCATTCGAGTTGCTGATGTGGCGCTCACAGCACACCAACACGAAGTTGCGCTCCCTGGCCGCGCAGATCGTCGCCGAACTCGGCACGATCGATCCCCAGCGTGACGACCTGCGAAGGCAGTTCGACCATCTGCTGCTCACCGCGCACACCCGCGCCGAGTAGGTGATCGAGGGCCGTGGATGCGCGTGGTAACTGAAGTCGTCGCCGCCGGGGTATCACCAAGGCATGACGGATCAGACGCGCGTACCGCTCCACCACTGACGGGTGGGATGACGTGGCGCAATTAGAGGTGAGCCTGGACATGCGCGACACCGCGGTGGTGGTGTCGGTAGCAGGCGAGATCGACTCGAACAGCGTCGGATCGCTGCAGCCACACCTTGACCGCGCGGTCGAGGCCGCCGACGAGCATCCGGCCAAGTTGCTGATCGTCGAACTGTCCAGGGTCGGCTACTTCGGCAGTGCCGGCCTGAACGCCCTCCTCGAGTGTTACGAGAAGGGCTTGGCGGCGGGGGTGACGGTGCGGTTGGTGGCCGCCAACCCCGAGGTGGTCCGCCCCATCGAGGTCACCAGGCTCGACAAGGTTCTGCGGCCGTACGGGTCTGTGGCCGATGCGGTCGACGCATGAGTAACCCGAGCGGGCCGCAGACTCGGTTGACCACGGTTTTCGATGCCGACGGCGAGATCGGACCCGATCTGGGCGAGGTTCGGTGGGCCGCCACGCCGTTGGGGACGCCGGACGGCTGGCCGCAGAGCCTGCAAACCGCGGTCAGCATCCTGCTGTCCTCGCGATTCCCGATGTGGATGGCGTGGGGTCCTGATCTGACGTTCTTCTGCAATGCCGCCTACCGACGGGACACGTTGGGCCGCAAGTATCCCTGGGCGCTCGGCCGGCCTGCGCGCGAGGTGTGGGCCGAGATCTGGCCCGATATCGGCCCGCGAATCGATCTCGTGCTCTCCACCGGAGAGGCGACCTGGGACTCGGCACTGCTTCTGTTCCTCGAGCGCTCCGGTTATCAGGAGGAGACGTACCACACCTTCTCCTACAGCCCGCTGCGCGACGACGACGGGCTGGTCGTGGGCATGCTGTGTGTGGTCAGCGAGGACACCCAGAAGGTGATCAGCGAGCGGCAGATGGCGACGTTGCGCGACCTCGGATCGGACCCGAGCGCGGTGCGTACCGAAGAAGAGATCATGGCGTTCGCCGAACGCCAACTCGGTCAGAACTTGCGTGACCTGCCGTTCACGTTGATTTATCTGTTCGACGCCGACGACGGTGCACGCCTTGCCGGATCCACCGGGGGCATCGCCGACCATCCGATCGCATCGCCACGTGTGGCCGCAGACAGCGATGGCAGTTGGCCGCTCGACAAACCTGCGCGCGGTGAGACGACGGTGCTCACACTCGACGACGACAGGTATGCGGACCTGCCGACCGGTGACTGGCGCGACCCACCCACACACGCGCTGGTCGTCCCGCTGCAACAACAGGGCGGTTCTCCGATCGGTTTCCTGGTCGCCGCGCTCAACCGCTACCGCCGGCTCGACGACACGTACCGCGGCTTCGTGTCGCTCGTGGCGGGCCACGTCGCCGCGGGCGTCGGCAGTGCGCGCAACTACCAGGCGCAGCAGCAGCGCGCCGAAGAGCTCGCCGAGCTCGACCGTGCCAAAACGGCGTTCTTCTCCAACATCAGCCATGAGTTCCGGACCCCGCTGACGTTGATCCTCGATCCGGTCGCCGAACTGCGGACCCGCGGAGCCGACCTCGACGCTCCCGCCCGCGAGGAGCTGGACATCGTGTGGCGCAACGGGTTACGGCTGGCCAAGCTGGTCAACACGCTCCTCGACTTCTCGCGCATCGAAGCCGGCCGCATGCGGGCGAGCTTCGCCCCGGTCGAGCTCGGGTCCGTCACCGCCGAGCTCGCCAGCGTCTTCCGGTCGGCGATCGAGCGTGCCGGCCTCATGTTCACCGTTGACTGTCCTCCTCTCGACGAAACGGTCTACATCGATCGCGACATGTGGGAGAAGGTGATCTTCAATCTGCTGTCGAATGCGCTGAAATTCACGTTTACCGGCGGCATTTCGGTCAACGTGACCCGCGACGGTGACGATGCGGTGGTGACCGTCTCCGATACCGGGGCCGGAATTGCCGCCGCGGAGATACCCCGGTTGTTCGAACGGTTCCACCGGATCGAGAACGTGCGGGCGCGGTCGAACGAGGGCAGCGGGATCGGCCTGGCATTGGTCAAGGAGCTGGTCGAACTCCATGGCGGCAGCATCACCGCCGAGAGCACCGAAGGCGTCGGCACCACGTTCGCGATCCGCCTGCGCTTCGGCACCGCGCATCTACCGGCCGCGGCACTCTTCTCGGCAGACGACACGCGGATAGCGGCCGCAGGTGCCGAACCCTACATTCAGGAGGCGCTGCGGTGGCTGCCCGCCGACGGCGAAGGGCCTGCCCCCGATGTGCCCCCGAAGCTGCCCGGCTCAACCACTTCGCCTCCGGTTCCGGGCACCACACCGCGTGTGCTCATCGCCGACGACAACGCCGACATGCGTGACTACGTCGCCCGGATGCTGCGCAACGACGGATACCTCGTCGACGCCGTCACCGACGGTCAGCAAGCGCTGGACGCGGTCCGTACGGAGTTGCCCGACATGGTGGTCAGCGACGTCATGATGCCGCGTCTGGACGGCCTTCAACTCGTCGCTGCCTTGCGATCCGACCCGCGCACCGCCGCCATACCGGTGCTGATGTTGTCCGCCCGCGCCGGACAAGAAGCCGCCATCGAGGGTTTGCAAGCCGGCGCCGACGACTATCTCGTCAAGCCGTTCGCCGCCGCGGAACTGCTCGCGCGCGTGCGCGCGAACGTCAAACTCGCAAGGATCCGCAATCATCACGCCCGCTGGCGCACCGCGCTGATCGACTCGCTGCAGGAAGCGTTCTTCGTGGCCGACGAGCGCGGCGCGGTGATCGAAATCAATGCGGCGTTCACCGACATCCTGGGGTACGGCGTCGAGGAACTGCCGTACGAACCCGTACAACCGTGGTGGCCGACGGCGGAGTCGGATCCAGAAGCCCACCACCAAGCCAACCAGCTGCTGTCACAGATTCTGCGTGAACCTCATGGCAGGCACACGGTTCCGGTTACGCACCGCGACGGGCACCGTCTGTGGGTGACTCTCACCTACAACCAGATCGAGGAGATCGACACCGGCAGGCCCGTGCTGGTCGGCACCTTCCGCGACGTCACCGCCGAGCACTACACGGTGCAGCGGGAGGCCGCGCTGGCAGCGCTCAACCAGCAACTGGCGCAGGCGGATACGCTCGACGACGCGGTGCGCACGGCAGCCGATGTGCTGCGTGAGGTGTGGCGGGCGCACCGGGTCCTGGCCGTCACGTTTCCGGTCGACGGCGCCACGACGATCGATCCGACAGGGCTGGTCTGTTCCGGCGAGCCTGCCCAGTGGCACGACCTGCCCGCGCCCACAAAACTGGCGATCACCTCGCTGCGCTCCGCAGACTCACTGGTGGCCGATGCGTCGGACACCGGGTCCGCGCGCATCGCCCTGCAGCATCCGCGCGGGGTGCTCGTCGTCTACCTCGAGTTGCCTGAGCGCCGACCGTTCACGGCCGAAGACAAGACGCTGCTAGCGGTCTTGGCAGGCAGGCTCGGCCAGGGGTTGCAGCGCGTCCACCTACTCGACCAGCAGCGTGAAACCGCACTCGCGCTGCAGCACGCGATTCTTGGTCCGACGGTTTCGAGCGGCTTCGCCGTGCGGTACCAGCCGGCCACGCGCCCGCTGCAGGTCGGTGGTGACTGGTATGACGTCGTCGATCTGGACGACGGCCGGATCGCGTTGATCGTCGGCGATTGCGTCGGGCACGGATTGACCGCCGCCACGGTGATGGGGCAGCTGCGAAGCGCCTGTCGGGCATTGCTTCTGGAACACCCCGGACCGGCCGCGGCGCTGACAGCCCTTGACCGATTCGCCGCCCGGTTGCCCGGCGCACGGTGCACGACGGCATTCTGCGCCGTGCTCGATCCGGACACCGGTGAGTTGCTGTACTCCAGTGCCGGCCACCCGCCTCCGGTCATGGTGCTTGCCGACGGCACGAGCCGACTGCTCGACGACGCCTCGGTCACCCCGCTCGGGTTGCCCTTCGATCACATTCGTCCGGAGGGCCGGCAGGTCATGCCGCCCCGCGCGACGTTGTTGCTCTACACCGACGGCCTGGTGGAGCGTCGGCGCGAATCTCTCGACAAGGGCATTGGCCGGGCCGTCGACGTGCTCGAAAACCATTCCGCCACAGCGCTGGACGACCTGGCCGATGAGATCATGACGCAGCTGACACCCATCCACGGATATCAGGACGACGTCGCGCTCATGCTGTATCGGCAACCGGCGCCGCTGGAAATCGAATTCAGCGCTGATCCCGCTGAATTGGCAGGCACGCGCAGCGAGCTGCGGAAGTGGTTGGTGCGGGCGGGGATTGATCCGAGCCAAACCCTCGACGTGTTGATCGCCACCGGGGAGGCGCTCGCCAACGCGGTCGAGCATGGGCACCGTGACCGTCCCGGTGGCGCCGTGCGTCTGCGCGCGACCGTGCTGGCCGACCGGCTTCACCTGACCATCGCCGACACCGGGGTGTGGAAAGTGCCCCACGCCGACCCCGCGTCCCACCGCGGCCGCGGAATCGCGCTGATGCGGGCGCTGATGAACAACGTCACGATCGAGACGGGCGCTTCCGGCACGACGATCGACTTGCACGCCAGGATCGCCTGATGCCCACAGCGCTCACCGTGCGCACCGACCGTCGGGTCGACGGCACCGTGGCGCTGAGCGCGGCGGGCGAACTCGACTTGAGCAATATCGACACGTTCACCGACGCCATCGCCGAGGCCGTCGGCAGGTCAAATCAGGAGTTGGGGCGGTTGACGGTCGATTTGACCGCGATCGAGTACCTCGACAGCGGAGCGATCAACGCCCTGTTCGAAAACGCACAGCAGATCCGCAAGATCGTTGCCAACCCGATCCTGATGCCGGTGCTGTCGATCAGCGGGCTGACGTCGGTGGCCGAAGTGCAAGCGGCAGAGGGCGACTGAACGGTTCTGGTGAGGTCACGGAAGCACCGTGCGCATCAACATGACGTTGTAGGCCGACCACAGCGACAGGTTGAAGTACAACTCCTTGCCGGTCGACCACGGATGCAGGAACGGCGCATAGACACCGCCGGGGACATCCCAGGACCGCACCAACAACTGCTCGGGACCGTACGGTCCCTGCGGAGCGGGTGCCATCCTGGCCACCACGTCGTTGGCGCCGTTGCAGTACATGACCAGGTACTGCTTGAGGTAGGTGTTGTACTGGGCGGACATCTCACCGACCGGGCCCGGGATCACTACGGTGGCCGCACCCGGATCCCTTGGTACCCAAGCATTTTGATCAGCGTTCCAGTACTCGTAGCGGTTGAGATCGGGCACCGCTCCCTGCGGGATGCGCGCGATGTACGCCGCGCCGGCTCTGCCCGCCGGTGTCCCGAACGTGTAAAGGTAGGGATCACCCGCGCCCGGCGTCAGGAACGCGCCCTGTTGGAAGTTCTCGTTGCCGCGCACGTATCGAGCGCCCGCGACGTCGCCTTCGCGTGCGGCGCGCACCGTGCCGGGATAGACGCCCCAGTGCTCGCCGTTGTCGGGGGAGACCGCGATCGCGGAGAAATTGGTCGTCCACCGGCCGTCGGCGTCCCAGCTCTTGATGGACATGAAGTTCACGAACTGGTTGCCGCCTACCGCGACACCCGCGGTCGGAATGATGCCCTTCTCATTCGGCGCCCACTTGGTGCTGTTGATGATCTGCTTGGACAGGCCGGGCGCCCACAGCGGGGAACCGGAGTAACGGTTGGCGAGCGCGCCGTCGGGCACGGCGACCGTCTTCGACAGCGCCCCGTCCTGGGTGCGCAGCAGCGCGTTGTAGCGCCATTGCTTCCCCCGCACGCTGCAGTAGCCGTAGGTGTCACCGAACGCCATCAACACCTGACGATTGCCGGCATCGCCGTTGTCCCACATGATTCCGAGGTCGGTACCGGTGATCGCGAATCGTCCGATCGTGTTGTTCGGGCTTTCGGGGCCGGTGACCCACCCGACGAGCGTCGTCCCCGGCGGCGCGGGCGGCGGAGGCGGCTCGGGGGCGGCAGCGGGAACCTGCTGCGCGACAGGCTGATCCGCCACGGGCTGAGGTGGCGTGGGGCGGACGGCGGCCTGTTGGTCGACGGTCGCCGACTGGGGCGAAAGTGACTGGAGGATCTCGGCGGGCAGTCGGCCGAGTCGCGGCAACGGCGCTTCGTCGTTGGTGTTGCGAGGCCGGTGGCCGACCGGCGGGCCACCCGGCAGCGCCGGCGTCGCTTCGGTGTTCGGCGCGGCAGGCGGTTGTGCGGCCGCCGCCGCCCCGGTGCACGGTTCCGCCGTGGCCGAGGGGGCGACGCCGAGCACGGCGCTCAGTGCGATCACGGTTGCGGACGCCACCGACAACGAGGCGATGCGCGGAGGCGGCGACATGTCACACCTTTCGGAGGCGGGCGCCCGATGAGACGTCAGCGATGGGCGGATGTGACGTTAGTGACGAAAGTGACTCTTGTGATCTTGATGCGCGGATAGGTACTCACCTGTGACCGTGTCGCAACCTCCCAATCCTGCGATTTGCGCGCCGTTTCGCTCGCTGAGTGGCTGTTGCGAAATGCCGATGGATGTGAAGTACCCCAGGTTTTGTTCCTACTCGGTTGCGAGGGCCGGGGTTGGCTGGCTCGCAGGTTGTGAGGTGCCGGT
>NZ_LQIR01000034.1:0-369934 GCF_001499925.1 Mycobacterium lehmannii | reverse complement strand
GAGGCAAGAGGTGGAAGCGGCACAACAACACTCCTCAATCAAAACGAGTGCTGTTGCATCGACCCCCTGAACCGAAGCGAGCGAAACCCGCCATTACGTCGGTCTCGAGGCGAAGAACTCAGCTTTGGGCCGCCAACTGCCCACAGGCCGCGGCGATTTCGCGCCCTCGCGTGTCGCGCACAGTGCAAGACACGCCGCGCTCGCGGACACGCCGGACGAACTCGCGTTCGGCCGGTTTGGGGCTGGCATCCCACTCGCTGCCGGGTGTCGGATTCAGCGGGATGACGTTGACGTGCGCGAGCGGGCCCAGCGCGCCGTGCAGCCGCTTGCCCAAAAGGTCTGCGCGCCAAGGCTGGTCGTTCACGTCGCGGATCAGCGCGTACTCGATCGACACCCGCCGGCCGGTCACGTCGGCGTAGTAGCGCGCGGCGTCGAGCGCCTCCGACACCTTCCACCGGTTGTTCACCGGCACGAGGGTGTCGCGCAGTTCGTCGTCCGGGGCGTGCAGTGACAACGCCAGCGTGATCCCGAGCCGTTCGTCGGCGAGCTTGCGGATCGCGGGCGCTAAGCCGACCGTCGACACCGTGACCGACCGGGCCGAGATCCCGAAACCGTTGGGGGCGGGGGCCACGATCCGTCGCACCGCGGCCAGCACCCGGTTGTAGTTCGCGAGCGGCTCCCCCATGCCCATGAACACGATGTTGGACAGCCGCCCGCCTCGTGCCGCAGGCGCGATGCCGTCACCGTCGCGGTCACGCAGTTCCACCGCGGCGGCACGTACCTGTTCAAGGATCTCGGCCGTCGACAGGTTGCGCTTGAGCCCGCCCTGACCCGTCGCGCAGAACGGACAAGCCATTCCGCACCCGGCCTGCGACGAGATGCAAACGGTGTTGCGTTGGGGGTAGCGCATCAGCACCGACTCGAATGTGGTGCCGTCGACCGCACGCCACAGCATCTTGCGCGTCTCGCCCGCATCGGTCTCGATCTCGCGCACCGCGTCGAGCAGCGTCGGGAACAGCGCGTCGGCGACCTGTTCACGCACGCCGACGGGCAGATCGGTCATCTGGCGCGGATCGGCGATCAACCGCCCGTAGTACTGATTGGCCAGCTGTTTGGCGCGAAATGCCGGTAGACCGAGTTCCGCCACGGCCGCGGCCCTACCAGTCTCGTCGAGGTCGGCGAAATGCCGCGGCGGCATCGCGCGGCGCGGCGGATCGAAGACGAGAGGCAAGGAGGTGGGCATGTGCTCGACCCAGTATCCCACTTCCGGCGACCCAGAAATTAATTCGCCAACGGTGGCGTTGGTCGCCACCATGGGAGCCGTGCCCCGCCCGACCATGCCGCTGCGCGCCGCGGCGCCGCTGACGTTCTTCTATGCGTTGGGCTATCCCGTTGGCGCGCTGGCTGTTTCGGTGATGTCACCGATGGCGGTGCTGGTGTTCAGGTTCGGTCTGGCCGCTGCCATTCTGTCGGGGTGGGCCGCGGCCGCACGCGTGACGTGGCCCACAGGACGCACGCTGGTGCATGTGCTCATCAGTGGGTTGCTCGCACAGGGCGTGCTGTTCTCGTGCCTGTACTGGGCGCTGCTGCACGGCGCGCCCGCGGTACTGGGCGCCGTGATCATTTCGATGAATCCGGTGGTCACCGCGGTGTTGGCGGCGATGTTCCTCGGCGAAGGCATGACGCTGGCCCGGGTGGGCGCATTGGTGTTGGGCGTCGCGGCGGTACTGGCGGCGTGCGCGGGACGGTTGATCGCGGTCGGCGGCGTCGACGCGGCGGTGCTGTTGATCCTGGTGTCCCTGTTCGCGGTGGCCGCCGGCGGCGTCTACCAGCAGAAGTTCTGCACAGGCGTCGATTTCCGGGCGACGGCCGCGCTGCAGAACGCCGCGTGCGTGCTGCCCGTCGTCGTGCTGGCCGCCGTCACCCCGTGGTCGGTGACCGATCCGTGGAAAGCGGCGGGGACGGTCGCGGCGGTGGTGCTCTTGAACGCCGTGCTGTCGATGACGCTGTACGTGCGCGGGATCAACGAATACGGCGCCGCGACCGTCGCGATGCTGTTCACGGTCATACCCGCGGTCGCCGGCCTGCTGTCGTGGCTGATGCTCGGCCAGCGGCCCGACGTCGGGGTCGCGATCGGCCTGGCCGTCGGCGCCGCGGCCTGCTGGCTCAACGCCACCGATGCGCGGCGGCGTCGTCAGCGTTCGGCCGCCTCGCGGACGGTCAGCGTTCGACACAGCGGCCCCGCGACGTCGACTCCCGCCGGCTGAACCTCAGATGAGGGCGTGCCGGTGCTCCTCCTGTGGTTCACCGGCGACCGTGGCGAACGCGTCGAGCGCCGTGGCCAACGCATCGCGTTGGGTCGGCGACATCTCCCGCAGGATCCGGCGGATCGCGATGCGGCGGTGATGAACGACGCGATCGATCAGCGCCTGCCCGTCCGGGGTGAGCGTCAACGCGATGTTGCGCCGGTCGGCGGGGTCGTCCCGGCGGTCGACCATGCCGATCTTGAGCAGCCGATCGCAGATCCGGCTGGCGTTTGACGCGCTCACCTGCAGGCCCGCCGCCACCGCCGCGAGATTGACCGCCCCGCGGGTCGCGATCATCATCATCACCCGCAGCTGAGGCACGGTCACCAGGTCATCGACGGTCGAGATCGATGCTGCCGTGATGCCGACGAGAGCCCGTGACGCCCTCATCACCGACTCCACCTGCTCGTTCGTCACCCCAGTGCCGCGACCGGCCATCTTTCCTCATTCCATGTTCGGGAATATTTATCGAACCGCAATTATTCTTGGTTTGCAATTACTGCACACCGGCAAGTCTTGGTTTCATGCAGGCATTGACGGTACGGCCGGGCAAGGCGGACACGCTCGCCGTAGACGACGTCGACGAACCCAGTCCCGGCCCGGACGAACTACTGGTAGACGGCCTGGCCATCGGTGTATGCGGGACCGACAAAGAGATCGCGGGCGGACAGTACGGCTGGGCGCCCCACGGCCGGGACACGTTGGTGATCGGACACGAATCCCTGGGCCGGGTGGCGACCGCGCCGCCCGGCGCATCGTTCTCACCCGGCGACCTGGTGGTCGGCGTGGTGCGCAGGCCCGACCCAGTGCCGTGCCGGGCCTGCGCCCACGGCGAGTTCGACATGTGCCGCAACGGTCGCTACACCGAACGCGGGATCAAGGAGATGGACGGCTACGGCAGCCAAAGATGGTGCGTGAAAACCGATTACGCGATGCGCATCGACGACGACCTGCGCGACGTCGGGATGCTGATGGAGCCCACCACGGTGGTGGCCAAGGCATGGGAGCAGGTTCGGCGGGTGGGCCAACGAGCCTACTTCGAACCCGAACGGGCACTGATCACCGGCGCGGGCCCGATCGGACTACTGGCGGCCCTGCTGTCCGTGCAGTCCGGACTCGACACCCACATCCTCGACCGCGTCACCGACGGACCCAAACCCGCAATCGCCGAGGCTCTCGGTGCGACCTACCACCACGACGACATCGACGACGTCGCATCCCGGCTGCAACCCGACGTCGTCATCGAGGCGACCGGCGCCGGACCGGTCGTCTTCGGAGCCATCGCGAACACCTCGGCGTACGGCGTCGTCTGCCTGACTGGAGTCTCCCCGGCCGGGCGACGCCTCAAGATCGACGCGGGCGCCATCAACCGCGAGTTGGTGCTGGAGAACGACGCGGTCGTCGGATCGGTGAACGCCAACCTGCGCCATTACCGGCAGGCCGCAGACGCATTGGCCAAGGCCGACAAGAACTGGCTGGCAAGCCTCATCACCCGGCGGGTGCCGCTGCACCGCGCCGCCGACGCCTTCACGGCCCAACCCGACGACGTGAAGGTGGTCATCACCCTCGACGACGCGAGCTGACATGGCCGAGATCGAGGACTACGCGCTGATCGGGGATCTGCAGACCGCAGCCCTCGTGGATCGCAGCGGAGCCATCGACTGGTTGTGCCTCCCGCACTTCGACTCACCGGCCTGCTTCGCGGCTCTGCTCGGCGGGGCCGAGGCAGGCACCTGGCTGATGGCGCCGACGGGCAGCGGGCCTGCCACGCGACGGCACTACCGCGACGACGCATGATCCTCGAAACAGAATGGGACACCGCGGACGGAAGCGTTCGTCTGATCGATTTCATGCCACCGCGCGGCGTGGCCGCCGACGTCGTCCGCATCGTCGAGGGCGTGCGCGGCACCGTTCCGATGGCGATGACCCTGTGCCTGCGCTTCGACTACGGCCACGTGGTGCCCTGGGTACGACGCCGCGACGGAGGCCTGTCGGCGATTGCGGGGCCGGATGCGGTGTGGCTGCGCACACCCGTCCCCACACACGGGCGGGACCTGACGACGGTCGCGGAGTTCACCGTCACCGAGGGGCAGCGCATACCGTTCGTGCTCACCCACCAGCTCTCTCATCTGCCGGCACCGCAACCGGTCGACGCCGAGCAGGCGCTGGCAGAGACCGAACGCTGGTGGAGCGCGTGGATGGCGCAATGCAGCTACACCGGATCTTGGCAACCTGAGGTGCGCCGGGCGTTGATGCTGCTCAAGGCCCTGACTTTCGCTCCCACCGGCGGCATCCTCGCCGCGGCCACCACGTCATTGCCCGAACAACTCGGCGGGCCGCGCAATTGGGATTACCGCTACTGCTGGCTGCGCGACGCCACCTTCACCCTGCAGGCGCTGCTCGGTACGGGTTTCGTCGACGAGGCGCGCGCGTGGCGCGAATGGCTGGTGCGCGCGGTGGCCGGCGACCCCGCCGATCTGCAGATCATGTACGGCGCCGACGGACGGCGACGGCTACCCGAGTTCGAACTCCCCTGGCTGGCCGGTTACCAGAACTCGAGCCCGGTGCGGGTGGGCAACGCCGCCGCGGCCCAGCTCCAACTCGACGTGTGGGGCGAGGTGCTCGACGGGTTGCACCTGGCCAGGGACAGCGGGCTGCCGACCGACGACACCGCCTGGGACGTCCAGCGCGCACTTCTGGATTTTCTCGAAGGCAATTGGCAGCGGTGCGACTACAGCCTCTGGGAGATCCGGGGTCCTGCACGTCATTTCGTGCATTCGAAGGTGATGGCGTGGGCCGGTGTCGATCGTGCGGTACGCACCGTGGAGAACCATCAGCTCGAGGGCCCGCTGTCACGGTGGCGAGCCCTGCGCGACGAGATCCATGCCGACGTCTGCGAACACGGATACAACGCGCAGCGCGGTTACTTCACTCAGTCCTACGGCTCCGACCACCTCGACGCAGCGCTGTTGCTGCTCCCGCGTGTCGGCTTCCTGCCCTACGACGACCCACGCATCGTCGGCACCGTCGAAGCGGTGCAGAAGGAACTCTGCTGTGACGGGCTGCTTTTGCGCTACCTCCCCGAACGAAGCGACGACGGCCTCCCGGGCGGTGAAGGCGCCTTCCTGGCGTGCAGCTTCTGGCTCGTCGACGCGCTGTGCGGTATCGGCCGCCCCGACGAAGCCACCGCGCTCTTCGAGCGGCTTCTGAAACTCCGCAACGACGTCGGACTGCTCAGCGAGGAGTACGACCCGAAAGCAGGTCGCCAGCTGGGCAACACACCACAGGCCTTCAGCCTCGTGGGTCTGATCAACAGCGCCCGACAACTCAGCGGGCACCACACCATGACGTCCTCACAACAGCATCCCCACTCGACGGCACGACAGTGAAGGGAGACGACAATGCCGCCACCCCATGCACCTCCGCGTCGCGACTGCCGACGATGACCGCTCCGCGCACGCAGCTGGTCGAGGTCAGCCTGAACCGGTCGCGGTATCGCAGCGGCCGGTGGTTGCTCGTCGCCGAGGGGCTGGCATGCGTCGCCCTCGGAGGCGCCGCCGCAATAGGACACCTCGACCGCGAATCTCGTTCGGAGACCGGGATATCCGCATTCGGCTTGCACATTTCGCCCGTCGAAAGCGTCGTCCTGGCGGTGTTCGGGGTGCTGGCCGTGGTGGCGGCGTTACGACGCGGCACGGCGGTGGCTCTGAGCGCGATCGGTGTCGTCGGCGGCATGACGATGGTGATCGTCACCTCCGTGGCGGCCGTACACCACGCCGACGGACCGATGGGGTTCGAGTTCGGCGACATCCTGCTCTCCGGTCTGCTCGGCGCCTTCAACCTCGCCCTGCTGATGTGGCTGTGTTCGGACGCCGTGGAGGGGAAGGTCTGGCGATACCGACGCAGACCCGCGACGACCGGGGCGAGGCGCCGGCGCCGGAGACTCAATTGATTCTCAGGAAGCAATAGTTGCTGTCCAGCAAATGAAAGCGTAGGACGGAGATAACGCCCCGTCCACGGATCCAACCGAGAAGGAGCAGTTATGCCCGACCAAACCGTTGCCGACTACCTGCTCGAACGGTTACGCGCCTGGGGTGTGCGCCATGTGTTCGCATATCCGGGCGACGGGATCAACGCGACCCTTGCCGCCTGGGCCCGCGCCGGCGACGAGCCGCAGTTCGTCCAGTCCCGCCACGAGGAGATGAGCGCCTTCGAAGCAGTCGGCTACGCCAAGTTCGGCGGCGCGAAATTCGGCGTCTGCATGGCGACGTCCGGCCCCGGGGCGGTACATCTGCTCAACGGCCTCTACGACGCCAAGCTCGACCACGTGCCGGTGGTGGCCATCGTCGGGCAGACCAATCGCAGCGCGATGGGCGGTTCCTACCAACAGGAGATCGACCTACTGAGCCTCTACAAGGACGTTGCCTCCGACTATGTGCAGATGGTGACCGTGCCCGAGCAGCTTCCCAACGTCCTGGACCGGGCGATCCGCACCGCGGTGGCGAGGCGGTGCCCCACGGCCCTGATCATCCCGGCCGATGTGCAGGAACTCCCCTACAGCCCACCGCAACACGCCTTCAAAATGGTGCCGTCGAGTCTGGGGGTCGACTGGCCGGCGGTCACCCCAGACGACGCGGGAATCGCGCGGGCCGCCGAGATCCTCAATGCCGGAACGAAGGTCGCGATGCTGGTCGGCAACGGCGCCCGCGGCGCGCAGGCCGAACTGGCCGAGACCGCTGAGCTGCTCGGCGCCGGAGCCGCCAAGGCCCTGCTGGGCAAGGATGTGCTGCCCGACGAACTGCCGTGGGTGACCGGGGCCATCGGCCTGCTGGGTACTCGGCCCAGCTACGAGTTGATGCGTGACTGCGACACGCTGCTCACCATTGGTTCGAGCTTTCCCTACACCCAGTTCCTTCCCGACTTCGGACAGACCCGCAGCGTGCAGATCGACATCGATCCGACGATGATCGGAATGCGCTACCCCTACGACGTGAACCTCGTCGCCGACGCGAAATCCGCCCTGCGAAGCCTCATCCCGCATCTGCAGCACAAATCCGACAGGTCGTGGCGGTCCACGATCGAATCGAACGTCAACCGCTGGTGGGAGACCATGGCCAAGGAAGCGGCCGTCAAAACCGACGGCGTGAACCCGCTACGCCTGTTCTCCGAACTCTCCGCACAGCTCCCCGGCAACGCGATCGTCACCGCCGATTCCGGATCCGCCGCCAACTGGTATGCGCGGCAACTGCGCTTCGGGCCCGGCGTGCGCGGTTCGTTGTCCGGAACGCTGGCGACCATGGGTCCGGGTGTTCCCTACGCCATCGGCGCCAAGTTCGCCCATCCCGACCGGCCGGTCATCGCGCTCGTCGGCGACGGCGCCATGCAGATGAACGGACTGGCAGAGCTCATCACGATCAAGCACTACCACCAGCAGTGGAGAGACCGCCGCCTGATCGTGGCGGTGCTGCACAACAACGACCTCAACCAGGTGACCTGGGAGATGCGCGCGATGAACGGATCGCCGAAATTCGCGGCATCACAGACGCTTCCGGATGTCGACTACGCGGCCTTCGCCGCCGGCCTCGGCCTCGAGGCGCACACCGTGCGCGACCCCGACGGGCTCGCAGACGCCTGGCGTTCGGCGCTCTCGGCCGACCGGCCGACCGTGCTCGACGTGCACACCGACCCCAACATGCCGCCCATCCCGCCGCACGCCACGTTCGAACAAGCCAAGGCCACCGCCACCGCGGTGCTCAAGGGTGACGAGGACAGTCGCGGCTTCATCAAGCAGGGCCTCAAGACCAAGATGCAAGAGTTCATGCCGCACGCACGCTCATGATCACCGACGACGCCGTCCGTACCGTGATTCCCGCTGTGACCGTCGATGCGCTGCGCGTTGCGGCGTACCGCATCCCCACCGACACGCCGGAGGCCGACGGGACCCTGGCCTGGGACCACACCACGCTGGTGGTGGTCACCGCCGACTGCGGCGACATCACCGGTACGGGCTGGACGTACGGACACCCGGCCTGCACCGACGTCATCACGCGTAGCCTCGCCAGTCATGTCCTGGGGCGGGATGCGCTCGACGTCGCGGCCACGTTCGACGCCATGGCCAAAGCTGTGCGCAACATCGGGCGCAGCGGTGTTGCGGGACAGGCGCTTTCCGCGGTCGACGTGGCGCTGTGGGACCTCAAGGCCCGAGTCCTTGGCATCCCGCTGCACCGACTACTCGGCGCCGTCCGCGACAGCGTTCCCGTCTACGGGAGTGGCGGGTTCACCACGTATGGCCCCCACCAGATGCGGGACCAACTGCTCGGCTGGGTGCGTGATCACGGCATCACCCGCGTGAAGATCAAGATCGGCCAGTCGTGGGGCACCCGCACGAGGCGCGACGTATCGCGGATGCGTCAGGCCCGGGCCGCGATCGGCGATGAGATCGCACTGATGGTCGACGCCAACGGCGGCTATACCGCCAAACAAGCCGCGCGGTTGATGTCCGAAGTCGCCGACCTCGAGATCACCTGGCTGGAAGAGCCGGTCTCATCCGATGACGTCTCAGGCCTGCGTGCCGTGCGCGATGCGGTCGACGCCGATGTCACCGCGGGCGAGTACGGCCATCGGCTGGCCGATTTCGTACCGTTGTGTTCCGCGGTCGACTGCCTGCAGATCGACGCGTCGCGGTGCGGCGGAATCACCGAATGGCAGCGGGTGGCCGCACTCGCCGCCGCGCACCACCTCGAAGTGTCGGCGCACTGCGCGCCGTGGCTGCACGCCGCGGTCGGCGCGGCAACACCCAATCTGCGACACCTCGAGTGGTTTCACGACCACGCCCGTATCGAGACCCGCTACTTCGACGGCGCCACGTCGCCGATCGACGGGGCGATCCGCCCCGACCCGGCCAGCCCGGGACACGGCCTGACCGTACGCAGTGCGGACCTCGAGCCCTACCGCGTCAGCTGAAAGCGATACCGCCACATGAGCCCTTCCTCACTGCTCTATTCCACGCTCGCCGCCGAGTTGGACCGCCGCGTCGCCGGTGAGGTCCGATTCGACCCCGGCTCGCGGGCGGCTTACTCCACCGACGCCTCGAACTACCGTCAGGTTCCCATCGGCGTCGTCGTGCCGCATACGCCTGACGATGCGGTCGAGGCCATCGCGGTGTGCCGCGACAACGACATTCCCGTCCTGTCGCGAGGTGGCGGCACCAGCTTGGCGGGTCAGTGCTGCAATGCCGCCGTCGTGCTCGACTGGAGCAAGTACTGCACCCGTATCCGCGCCATCGATGTCGACAGGGGCACGGCGGTGGTCGAACCCGGCATCAAGCTCGACGTTCTCAATGACAACCTCGCGGACACCGGATGGATGGTGGGCCCGAAACCGTCCACACATGTCAGTTGCACCATCGGCGGGATGATCGGCAACAACTCGTGCGGCTCGACCGCGCAGGCGTACGGAAAGATGGTCGACTCGGTTCGCGCCCTTCAGATTTTGACCTACGACGGCATTCAACGTTGGGTCGGTCCGACCGACGACCGCGACATCGACCGGATCATCGCCTCGGGAGGACGGCTCGCCGAGATCTACGGTGGGCTGCGGTCGGTCGTCACCGAGTTCGGGGACGACATTCGCAGCCGCTACCCCCACATACCACGGCGGGTGTCGGGATACAACCTCGACAGCCTGTTGCCCGACAACGGCTTTGACCTGGCGAAGGCATTGGTCGGAAGCGAGAGCACGCTCGTCACCGTGCTGTGCGCCGAGATCGACCTGGTTCGCCGCCCCGCCGGGAGCGCGTTGGCGATACTCGGCTTCGACGACATCGCCACCGCCGCCGACGCCGTGCCGGCCGTGCTCGAGCACGAACCCGCGGCGCTGGAAGGCCTTGATCAACGGCTGGTCGAACTCGAGCATTCACGGCGGTTGGCCGAGCAGGCCCTCAATCAGCTTCCCCGCGGCGGCGGTTGGCTCATGGTGCAAGTGGACGGAGAAGATCAGGATCAGGCCGACCACCGCGCCAAGACGATGATCGAGGCCGTGCAGGCCGCGGCCGACTGTGACGCCAGGATCGTCAGCGATCCGGTACACAAGAAGCAGGTGTGGGCGGCCCGGGAAGCCGGACTGGGCGCGACGGCCTATCCCCCGGTCGGCCCCGAAACGCACGAGGGATGGGAGGATGCGGCGGTCCCGCCGCACCGGTTGGGTGATTACCTGCGCGACTTTCATTCCCTGCTCGATCGCTACGGCTATGGAACATCGTCGCTCTACGGGCATTTCGGTCAAGGTTGCGTGCACACCCGGATCCCGTTCGACCTGCGCACCTCCGACGGCATCGCCGCATACCGCCGGTTCGCCCACGACGCCGCCCACCTCGTCGTCGATTACGGCGGGTCGCTGTCCGGGGAACACGGCGACGGTCAGTCACGCGGCGAACTGTTGCCGATCATGTTCGGCCACCGCGTCGTTCGGGCGTTCGAGAAGACCAAGGCACTCTTCGATCCCGACAACCGGATGAATCCGGGAAAGGTCGTCAACCCATACCGTCTCGATGACAACCTGCGGTTCGGTACCGGTTATCTACCGATCGAGCCGGCGACGGCGTTCGCCTACGCCGATGACGGGCACCGCTTCTCGCATGCGGCGGCGCGGTGCGTCGGCGTAGGGAAGTGCCGCGGTGACGAGTCCGGAGTGATGTGTCCTAGCTATCGCGCCACCGGGGAGGAGCACCATTCGACCCGCGGGCGGGCGCGGCTGCTGTTCGAGATGCTGCAGCAAGACGTCATCACCGACTGCTGGGCGTCGACTGAGATCCGCGACGCCCTCGATCTGTGCCTGGCGTGCAAGGGCTGCCTGAGCGACTGCCCGGTCAACGTCGACATGGCAACGTACAAGGCGGAGTTCCTTTTTCACCACTACCGTCGTCGCCTGCGTCCCATGGCCCACTACACCATGGGATGGATACCGCTGTGGGCCCGGATAGCCACGGGCGCACCGCGGGCCGTCAACGCCCTGACACACACACCGCGCCTGGGCGGGGCGATCAAGGTCCTCGGCGGCATCGACTCGCATCGAGACCTCCCGCGGTTCGCGGCGCGACGGTTCACCCGATGGTGGCGCGATCAGCCGCTGCTGACCGAAGGCCGCGAGTCGGTCATCCTGTTCGCGGATACCTTCACCAACAACTTCGATCCGGACATCGGCCGCGACGCTGTCGAGGTGCTCCGATCGGCCGGCTTCAGCGTCACCGTTCCCAGCAACACGCTCTGTTGTGGGCTCACGTGGATCTCGACCGGCCAGCTCAGTGTCGCGAAAAAGGTTCTCGGAAGGACGATGCGG
Organism: Mycobacterium lehmannii; assembly: GCF_001499925.1. NCBI lineage: Bacteria > Bacillati > Actinomycetota > Actinomycetes > Mycobacteriales > Mycobacteriaceae > Mycobacterium > Mycobacterium lehmannii. Next base: position 358,292 of record NZ_LQIR01000034.1, on the reverse strand, counting down.
GCCCTACGGCCCGCGCTGCGTACCGGTACCCCGATCGTCGTGCTCGAGCCCAGTTGTGCGGCGGTGTTCCGCTCCGATGCGACGAACCTGTTGCATGGCAACGAGGATGCACACCGACTCGCCGCGCAGACGTACACGATCGGTGAACTTCTGCACCTCAGGGCGGACGACTGGGACCCGCCGCGGATCGGCGGCAACGCCGTCGTGCAGCCGCACTGTCACCAGCACGCGGTGCTGCACTACGCCCACGAGAAGGCGGTTCTCGAGGACGCCGGTGTCGACGCCCGAGTGCTCGATGCCGGATGCTGCGGTCTCGCAGGTAATTTCGGCTTCCAACGCGGGCATCACGACGTATCGGTGGCGTGCGCCGAGGACAAACTGTTACCCGCATTACGCGAAGCGGACCCCGAGACGATGGTGCTCGCCGACGGATTCAGCTGCCGAACGCAGTTCCGCGACCTGATGGAGAACCGCACCCCGCGTCACACCGCTTCCGTCCTCGCCGAGGCCCTACGAGATCGAAAGGAGAAACAATGACCCTCACCTTGTCCGACGACGATCGGGCCACCCGACCGACGGCCGCTGCGCCGGTCACTGAGGCCGAACGCCTGCGGGTGCAAATCGCTCAGCTGCAGGACAAGCTCACCGGCCTGCCCGTGATCGAACAGGCCAAAGGGATGCTGATGCAGACGTTCGGCCTCAGTGGCGAGCAGGCGTTCGACCTCCTTCGCGTGCTCTCTCAGGTGAGCAACGTCCGGGTCCGTCAGGTTGCGGGGTGCGTCGTCGAGATCTGGACCCGGTGTGGGCCGCGGCCCGATTTCGACGCCGCGACCGAATTCCTGGTGACGGTGCGGGAGGGGCTGCGCGCGACCGCCGGGCCTGCGGGCGGGAAGTGAACCCGCCTCAGCGCGCGGTCGCCTCGCCGATGGCGGACATCATGCGGGCCAACTCCCCGGCGACGTCGGGTCCGGCCGGCTGATACACCAGTTCGGTGACGCCGCCGGCGGCATACTCGCTCACCCGCGCACGCAATTGCTCCGGGGTTCCGCTGAAGGTGAACTGCGGCAGGAGATCTGCGGCCAGCCCGACCGCTTCCTCGTCGACCTTCGTCAACCGCACCAGGTGGCCCTCGTGTGTGACGAGATGTCGTTCGGCGGGTGGGATCGCCTCGATCGCCGACACCCATTCGCGCCCGCCCGGGAATTCGGCCAGCGCCTCGGCGCCCATCCGTTCGTACATCGCGTGGAACACCACCGCGAGACCGTGTCCGGCCCGGTTCAACACGTTCGGGCTGGCGAGGTCTTCACCGTCGTCGAGGACGGTGCCGAACTGCAGCAGGGCGTAGGGCCGGCCCGCGGCGGCCGGGTTGGGCACCCCGGCGGCGAAGACGCCGTCACCGACGCGTTCGGCGACGGCCGTACCCTTCGGGCCGTCGGCGCCGATCAGGACTTCGACGTCCACCGGCCGGTCGGCGACGAATCCGTCGGTGTGCAGCATCCGGATCGCTGCCCCGTCCCATTGGACGGTCTCCCCGCGCAGCAGGCCCAGCAGGGTCGTGACGTACTCCTCGACGTACGCCCAGCGCAGGGGTTTCTTCCCGAGCGTGTAGCGGCCGGTGAAGCCGGAGCCGACCGCGACCGCGACGCGCCCGGGCGCGAGGGCCGCCAGGTTGGCGAGCGCCGCGGCGTTGGTCATCGGGTGACGCAGGCTCGGCACCAGCACACCCGGGCCGAGCCCGATCCTCGAGGTGCGCTGCGCCGCCAGTGCCAGCGCGACCCAGACATCGGAGGTGATGGCCGGCGAGTCGTAGAGCCATGCCCGGTGATAGCCGAGGCGTTCGGCTTCGACGACGAGGTCGGGTGAATCGAGGTTGGTGACGAGCGCGCACGACAGCTTCACGCTCGGCACGCTATCGCGCTGAGCTGGCCGAAAGGGTCAAGATGACGGTGACGGCTGCGGCTGCCACGCCGTGACGCGCGGCAGCCATCGCGGCACGTTGCGCCGGTAGGTCAGGTACTCCTCACCGAAGCGCTCGGCCAGATGCGGCTCCTCCCACAGCTGGATGGCGATCGTGAGCATCACGAAAAAGGTTGCGGCCCAGAGCAACAGCCATCCCGACGCCGCGATCGCCGCCTCACCGAGCAGGATTGCGACGACCCCGCTGATCATCGGGTTGCGGACATGCCGATACGGCCCGTGCACGACCAGGTTGATCGGCTGACCCATCACGTCGTTGATGCCGAGCGTGCCCTTGCCCAGTCGGTCGAACAGATACACGGTCCACAGCAGCATCCCCACGCCGCCGGTGACCAGCAGGCACCCGACGATCAGCATGCCGATGGTCAACGGCGAGTCGTAGTCCGGCAGTCGAATGTCGGCCCAACTCACGATCAAGGCCGGGATGAACACCGTCATCGTCACGGGTGCAACGAGAAACGACAGCGCGTGGCGCCACCACAGCCGACGGTCACGTGTCTCGGTCATCGGATCCTCCTTCTTTTCATCAACAGACGTTGAAGAATCAACGCTACGCCGCCCGGTCACTTACATCAACACATGTTGAAGTATTCTGGGCCGGTGACGGAGAAGAAGCGCGCGGGCCGCTGGCGCACCGGCCAGGAGAGCAAACAGCGCATCGTCGACGCGGCGAGGAAGACCTTCATGCGCGACGGTTACGAGCGCGCCACCGTGCGCCGGATCGCCGCCGATGCGGGTGTCGACGTCGCGATGGTGTATTACTTCTTCGGCAACAAGGAGGGGCTGTTCGGCGCCTCCGTGCTCACCGGGCCGCAGCACCCGCTGTTCCAGCTGGATGCGCTCCTCGACGACGGCACCGACGACGTGGGCCGTCGGCTGGTGCGTGGCTTCCTCGAGCGGTGGGATGAAGGTGGCGCGTTCGAACCACTGTTGACGTTGTGGCGGTCGGCGGCGATACAACCCATGGCGCGCAAGGTGTTACACGACGCGCTCGCCGGCCCGATGGCCGAGCGGGTCGCCGCAGAGTTCAACGTCGACGATGCCGAGCTACGGGTGGAACTCGCGGCCAGCCATCTCATGGGGCTGGCATTCGCGCGCTACCAACTCAAGATCGAGCCGATGGCTTCCACGTCGGTCGACGACCTGGTGGCGTTCGTCGGCCCGACGGTCGAGCGCTATCTGACCGCGGTTTAGGCCAGCAGGGTCAGGACGATCCAGCCCGCCACGGCCGACGGAAGCATGGCGTCGATGCGGTCCATGATGCCGCCGTGCCCGGGCAGCAGCGTGCCCATGTCCTTGATTCCGAGGTCGCGTTTGACCTGCGACTCGACCAGATCGCCGAGCACTCCGGTGATCACGAGCATGAGCCCGAGCGGCACACCGACCCAGGCCGGCTTGTCGAGCAGGAACGTCACCGACACCACTGCGGCGCCGATGCCGAACACCATCGAACCGCCCAGCCCCTCCCACGACTTCTTGGGGCTGATCGCCGGGGCCATCAGATGCTTGCCGAACAGGACTCCGGCCACATAGCCGCCGATGTCGGCGAACACCACGGTCGCGATCACCGTGAACACCCTGCCGCCGCCGTGGTCCTGGAAGATCAGCAGCGCGCTGAAGCTGGCGAACAACGGCACCCACGTCGACAGCAGCACCGCGGCGGCGATGTCGCGCAGGTAGTTGACCGGTTGGTGGCGCAGGCCGTGCCCGACCAGTCGCCACACCATGCAGACGACGACCGTCCCGCCGTACGCCCCGAGCACCCCGGCCGGCCCGAACGGCCAGCTCAACCAGATCATCGCCTGGCCGCCGAGCAGCAGCGGAATCGCCGGAAGGTCGTATCCGGCCTCGCGCAACCGGCGGATCACCTCATGGGTGGCGATCGGGATGAACACCGCCAGCACCGGCAGCCATCCGATCGGCCAGAAGAGCAGGATGCCGATCGCCATGGCGCCGAGCAGGACGCCGACTCCGATGGCGGCGGGCAGGTCGCGGCCCGCCCTCGACTTCTTCTTGGGCGGTTCGTCGACCGGCGTCTCTGCCACGGGAACCTTCTGCTGTTCGGTCACTAGACCTCCAGCAGCTCGCCTTCTTTGTGCTTGACCAGCTCGTCGATCTGGTGGGTGTAGGTGGCGGTGGACTTGTCGAGGTCCTTCTCCGCGCGCGACACCTCGTCCTCGCCCGCTTCGCCGTCCTTTTTGATGCGGTGCAGCTCCTCCATCGCCTTGCGGCGAATGTTGCGGACCGCGACCTTGGCGTCCTCGCCCTTGGCCTTGGCCTGCTTGACCAGGTCGCGGCGACGCTCCTCGGTCAGCTGCGGGATCGCCACGCGGATGACGTTGCCGTCGTTGGTCGGGTTCACACCGAGGTCGGAGTTGCGGATCGCATCCTCGATGTTGCGCAGCTGGCCCGCCTCGTAGGGCTTGATCACCACCATCCGCGCTTCGGGCACGTTGATGCTCGACAGCTGGGTGATCGGTGTCGGCGACCCGTAGTAGTCGACGTTGACACGCGAGAACATGCCGGGATTGGCGCGGCCGGTGCGGATCGACGACAGGTCATCGCGCGCGACCGACACCGCCTTCTCCATCTTCTCCTCGGCATCGAAGAGGGTTTCGTCGATCACGGTCCTTCTCCTTCGTCTGTGCGCGTCGGTCACCGGTCTGGAGTGCGCACCTTCGCTGCGGGGCGCGGGCGTGTCAGGTGGTGACCAGTGTTCCGATCTTCTCACCCGCGACCGCCCGGGCGATATTGCCGTCGGTGAGCAGGTTGAACACCAGGATCGGCATGCCGTTGTCCATACACAGGCTGAACGCGGTGGCGTCGGCGACCTTCAGGCCGCGGTCGATGACTTCGCGGTGGCTGATCGCGGTGAGCAGCTCGGCGTCGGGGTTCTGGCGCGGGTCGGCGGTGAAGACGCCGTCGACGGCCTTGGCCATCAGCACCACCTCGGCGCCGATCTCGAGCGCGCGCTGGGCGGCGGTGGTGTCGGTGGAGAAATACGGCAGCCCCATGCCCGCTCCGAAGATGACGACGCGGCCCTTCTCGAGGTGCCGCACGGCGCGCAGCGGAATGTACGGTTCGGCGACCTGACCCATCGTGATCGCGGTCTGTACCCGGGTCGCGATGCCTTCCTTCTCCAGGAAGTCCTGCAGCGCCAGGCTGTTCATGACGGTGCCGAGCATCCCCATGTAGTCGCTGCGGGTGCGCTCCATACCGCGCTGCTGCAATTGCGCACCGCGGAAGAAATTGCCGCCGCCGATGACCACGGCCATTTGCACGCCGCTGCGGACCACTTCGGCGATCTGACGCGCCACCAGGTGGACGACGTCGGGATCGAGGCCCACTTCCCCGCCACCGAACATCTCGCCGCCCAGCTTGAGCAGTACGCGGTTGTACATGGGACGGATGGAACCTGCGGCGGCTCCGTTGGGTTTGCTCGCATCCGGAGCCGCTCCGGTGGCGACTTCGGAGTTCGGAACTGCCTGACCGGCGACGTTGGGATCCGCCATCCGACTCCTTACGGGTCCTCGCTGAGATCCCTTCATCCTGCCTCATGGCGGACGTCAGGGCGGCCAGTGGGTCGCGACTCGCCGGGTCAGTCGGGCAGGTGGGCGCTCAGCAGCCAGGCGGGCACGGATTTGCGGCCTTTGGGCTCGTCGCGGATGTCGAGCGCCGGGAAGAACTCCTCGAATCCGTCCGGGAAGACGCCGTGGATGCGCGCCGGCCTGATCTCGTCGATCGTCCAGTACTTGGAGACGACGTCACGCAGCTCGTCTTCGGTTACGGGGTTGGCCGGACCGTTGGGCATGCCGGCCCTGTCGAACACCAACACGAAGTAGGAGGCGCCGGGTGCGGCGGCCCGCACGATCGAACGCTGATAGCCGTCGCGCAGTTCCACGGGCATCGAGTGGAACAGCGTCGAGTCGACGATCGTGCCGAACCGGCCGTCGTAGCCCGAGAAGTCGCTGATATCGGCGACCTCGAAGGTGGCGTTGGTCAGTCGGCGCTTGGCGGCCTCCTGTTTGGCGAGTTCGATCGCGGTGGGCGATTGGTCCAGACCCACCGTGGTATAGCCCCGTTCGGCGAGGTGGATCGCCAGCGCGGCCTCCCCGCACCCCGCGTCGAGCACATCGCCGTGGAATCTGCCCTCTTCTATCAGAGGCATGAGCTCCGGCTGCGGCTCACCGATGCTCCACGGCGGCTTGCCGCCACTCATCTCGGGCATCTCGCCCTTGTATGCGTTCTCGAACAGCTCACCCATTGGTTCGGTCATCCATCGTTGATATCAATGTGGTTGATATATGTCAATATGGTTGACATGAATGGACCGCTCGAGGATCAGCCGCTGGGTTTGCTCCTGTCCCGGGTTGCCAAGGCGCTGCGCAGCGAGGTCACTGCGACGGTGCTCGAACCGCTGGGCGTGGCGTTCCCCCAATACCTGTGCATGCGGATCCTTTCCCAGCACGAGGGACGGTCCAATGCGGAACTGGCCCGCGACTTCAACGTCTCGCCGCAGGCGATGAACATGGTGCTGCGCGGCCTCGAGGACCGCGGGCTCGTCTCCCGTCCCGCGAGCGTGTCGTCGGGACGGTCGCTGCCCGCCCAACTCACCCGCGAGGGCCGGGAGTTGTTGAAACGCACCGATTCCGGAGTCCGCGCGGCCGAACGCAAGTTGATGGCGAATCTGACACAGCGCCAACAGCGGGAGTTCAAGCAGATCCTCGCGGCGCTCGGGACCGACTAGAACCAATCGCCGTTAATAACGCTCACGATAATTTTTGCGAGAACCCAGGTCGGCCCCGCCCGCCACGGCTAAGCTTGCACGGCCCGCGAGGAGAGGATCGCGCACATGAGCTTCACTCCCAGCGCCGAAGAGGCAGTGCATCTGCTCGAAGGTTACTTCTACTGGAGCGGATTCCCGAAGTTGCTGGGCTGTGAGATCGAAACAGACTTCACCAAGGCCGACATCGCGTTGGTGGGGCTACCTTTGGCGGTCAATCCGGTCGAACGGACCCAGTACCTCGGCCCCCGCGCCGTCCGCCACCGATCGCAGGCCTACCACCGCGGTCACCGCGAGTTCGGCATCAATCCCTTCGAGCTGGCCCGGATCCGCGACTTCGGGGACGTGCCGATTCCCACACCGACGTTGGCCGACCAAGCGGTCCTCGACATCGAAATGTTCTACGCGCGAATGGATGCCGCCGGAGTTCTTCCGTTCACGATCGGTGGGGACCACGCATGCACGCTGCCGGTCCTGCGGGCCATCGCCGGCCCGAACTCGCGGCGCAAGGGACCGATCGGCATCATCCATTTCGACTCGCACACCGACACATACGGTGATTCGGCGGGTGTGCATTGCCACGCCGGTAACGGCTTCCGAATCGGCAACGAAGAGGGCTTGATCGATGCGTCCCGTTACGTGCACGTCGGCCTCAACGGCCCAATGGTGCATCCGAACATGGACGACTATTCGAAGGACGCCGGTTACCGGTTGCTGTCCCTCGACGAAATCGAGGAGATCGGAATAGCCGCTGCAACGCAGGTGATTCGCGACGTGGTGGGAGACGGACCGGTCTACGTGACAGTGGATCTGGATGTGCTGACACTGAGCGATGCGCCTGCGGTGGCCGACCCGGAGGCCGGTGGATTGACGATGCGGGAGATGCAGAAGATTCTGCGCAGTTTCCGCGGCATGGACATCGTCGGCGGCGACGTGGTGTGCTTCGTGCCCCACCTCGATCCATCGCAGATCACGGCGTTGCACATCAGCGCGATCATGCACGAGATCGTGACGGTGATGGCCGAGGGCGTGGCCAAGAAACGATAGCGCCGTCTCGCGGTGGCAGCAAAGCCGGCAGTGTGGTCAACTGTGGCCACCGATGAAGATAGTTCTGGCACCTGACTCGTTCAAGGAATCGATGACCGCGTCCGAAGCGGTCGCCGCGATGAGGGCCGGTGTCACCGAGGTGCTGCCCGACGCCGAGGTCGTCGGCGTGCCGATGGCCGACGGCGGCGAGGGCACCGTCGACGCGGTGGTCGACGCGTTGCACGGTGAGCACGTCGAGGTGCAGGTGTCCGACGCGCTGGGCCGCACCGTCACCGCACGGTACGGCTACGTGCCGCTGCGCCAGTTGGCGGTCATCGAGATGGCGACAGCGGCGGGACTCGAACTCGTCGCACCGCACGAACGAGACATCCTGCGCGCCAGCACGTTCGGCGTGGGTGAGCTGATCACGTCCGCCCTCGACCGCGGCGCCGAGGATGTCCTGATTGGCCTGGGCGGGTCGGCCACCAACGACGGCGGAACGGGCATGCTCACCGCACTGGGCGTGAAGTTCCTCGATGCCGACGGCCTGCCGCTAAGTCCTGGTGGCGCCGATCTGGAACGCCTCGAGCGCATCGACCCGCGCGGGATGGATCCGCGCCTGCGCGACGTGCGGATCCGGGTGGCCTCCGACGTCACCGCGCCTCTGCTGGGTCCGGACGGCGCCACTGCGGTGTTCGGTCCGCAGAAGGGCGCCGGTGCAGACGACATGCCGCGACTCGAGGCGGGGCTGTCCCGACTGGCCGCGGTCGCCTCGGCGACGTTCGGCGCCACCCAACCCCAGCGGCCGGGCGCGGGCGCGGCCGGCGGTATGGGTTTCGCGCTTGTCGAATTCCTCGGTGCGACAAGCAGACCCGGCGTTGACGAGGTGGCCGAAACGGTCGGTCTCGAGCGGGCGCTGCGGGGCGCGGACTGGGTGTTCACCGGCGAGGGCAGCGTCGATGCGCAGACGGTCATGGGTAAGACGCCGTTCGGCGTGGCCCAAGCGGCCGTACGCGCCGGGGCGCGGGTGGTCATCCTCGCAGGCCGGGTCGCCCCTGACGCCGCCGTGCTGCTGGATCACGGCGTCGAACGACTCGTCGCGATCACCGCCGAAGGCACGCCGATCGAGCGGGCACTCCGTGAGGGCGCACAGTCGCTCACCCGCGCCACCGCCGAGGTGTGCCGCTCGCTGTAGCGCGGCTCACCCCTGAATGCGTGCGAACGGACGCGCTTGCTCGAGTTCGTAAGCCAACTGGAGCAACCGGCCCTCCTGCCCCACCGGCGCGGCGAACATCATGCCGACCGGCAGGCCCGATGCGGACTCGGCGAGGGGCAGCGAGATCGCCGGCTCCCCTGTCGCGTTCTGCAGAGGCGTGAACGCCACCCACTCGACGAGCCGGTCGATGATCGTCTGGTAGTCCAGCGTCGGATCGAGATGACCGATCTCAGGCGTGACGTCGGCAAGCGTCGGGGTGAGCACGACGTCATGGTCCCGGGTGAGGCGCTCGGTGACCTGGCGCATCCGCGACAGTCGCGCGAGCGCCCCCGGCATCCGGTGTAGGTTGCGCGACGCGTGACGGTCGAGTCCGAGGGTCAGGTTGTCGAGGCGCTCACGATCGAAACTGCGCCCGAACGTCGATCGCCCGCCGCGCACGAGCGCGAACGCCAGAAACGACCAGTAGAGCAGGAAGTCGGCCATGAAGTGCGACGGCACGGGGTTGTCGATCACGGTGACCCGGTGTCCGAGTTCCTCGAGCAGCGCGGCGTTCTTCAGCGTGAGCTCGCGCACCTCCGGGCTCGCCTCGCGCGCTATCGACTGCGTACACACCGCGATCCGCAGCCGCTGCGCCCCAGGCCCGGTGATGTTGCCGACGGCAGGCAACGCCGGGTTGCGATACACCCGCTCGATCTCGCGGTAGAACGCCGCAGAGTCGCGCACCGAGCGCGTGACAACACCGTTGGCGACGATGCGAAGCGGCATCTGCCGCAGTTTCTTGTCCAGGGGCAGTCGACCCCGCGACGGCTTGAGACCCACTAAGCCGTTGCAGGCGGCGGGAATTCGGATCGAACCGCCGCCGTCGTTGGCGTGGGCCATCGGCACCACCCCGGCGGCCACGAACGCCGCGGCACCCGACGACGAAGCGCCCGCGGTGTGCTCGGGATTCCACGGATTGCGCACCGGGCCCAGCCGCGGATGCTCGGCCGACGCGCTGAATCCGAATTCGGACATCTGCGTCTTGCCGAGCGGAGCCAGTCCCGTGGCGAGAAACGAACGCGCGAAGTCGCCGTGCGTGCGCTCCGGATGCGGATCCCAGGCGTCGGTGCCGTTCATCGTCGGCATCGTGGCGACCGCGACGTTGTCCTTGAGAAACGACGGAACGCCGTTGAAGTAGCCGCCGTAAGGGCGTGCGGCAGCACGGGCGCGGGCGCGCTCGAACGCCTCGTACGCCAGTCCGTTGAGCGCCGGATTGACGGCCTCGGTGCGGGCGATCGCGGCGTCGACGAGTTCGGCTCGCGACACCGCACCCGCTTGCAGCGCCTCCACCAGACCGACAGCGTCGAGATCGCCCAGGGCGTCGTCGCCGAAGGCGCTTATCCGAGTCATGACGACGACGGTACCAAGTCGTACCGCGGCGGCCGAACAAACGCGCGAGCGCTCACCCTCGTACGTTCCCGGCGTCCAGGCCGTACGACGATGAGCGCTCGCGCCAGAGAGCGTTAGGCCTGGCCGACCTCGAAGCGAACGAAGCGGGTCACGGTCACACCGGCCTCGTCGAGCAGGGCCTTCACGGTCTTCTTGCTGTCGGACACCGACGGCTGGTCGAGCAGCACGACGTCCTTGTAGAACCCGGTCACGCGGCCCTCGACGATCTTGGGCAGGGCCTGCTCGGGCTTGCCCTCGTTGCGGGCGGTCTCCTCGGCGATACGCCGCTCGTTGGCGACGACGTCCTCGGGCACGTCCTCGCGGGTGAGGTACTTGGCCTTGAGCGCGGCGATCTGCAGGGCGACCGCGTGGGCGGCCTCCTTGTTATCGCCTTGGTACTCGACCAGCACACCCACCGCGGGCGGAAGGTCCGCGGCACGCTTGTGCAGATAGGTCTCCACGGTGCCGTCGAAGTAGGCGACGCGACGCAGCTCGAGCTTCTCGCCGATCTTGGCCGACAGGTCCGCGATCACCTGCTCGACGGTGCTGTCGCCCACTTTCGCGGCCTTGAGCGCGTCGATGTCGGTCGCCTTGGCGGCCGCCGCGGCGGCGACGATCTGCTCGGCGACGGACTGGAACTCCGAGTTCTTGGCGACGAAGTCGGTTTCGGAGTTCAGCTCGATCAGTGCGCCGTCCTTGGCGGCCACCAGGCCTTCGGCGGTTGCGCGCTCGGCGCGCTTGCCGACGTCCTTGGCGCCCTTGATGCGCAGCAACTCGACGGCCTTGTCGAAGTCGCCGCCAGCCTCGACGAGCGCGTTCTTGCTGTCGAGCATGCCGGCGCCGGTCAGCTCCCGCAGTCGCTTGACGTCGGCAGCGGTGTAGTTAGCCATATCAGCCTTCTCTTACGGATTCTGGGAGGGTTTCGGTTCGGTCTGGACTTCCGCCTCGGGGGTGCCGGGCGCGGCACCTGCGGCGGTGGGGCTTGCGGTGGCGGTCGCGCTCGCAAGCAGCTCCTGCTCCCACTCGGCGAGCGGCTCGGCAGCGTCGGCGTCCGGCTTGTCACCGTCACGACCCACGCCCGCGCGGGCCTGCAGGCCCTCGGCGACCGCGGCGGCGATCACCTTGGTCAACAGCGCGGCCGAGCGGATCGCGTCGTCGTTGCCCGGAATCGGGTAGTCGACGAGATCCGGGTCGCAGTTGGTGTCCAGGATCGCGATGACCGGGATGTTGAGCTTGCGCGCCTCACCTACGGCGATGTGCTCCTTGTTGGTGTCGACGACCCACACCGCCGAGGGCAGCTTGGACATGTCCCGGATACCACCGAGCGACCGTTCGAGCTTGTTCTTCTCGCGGGTCAGCATCAGGATTTCCTTCTTGGTGCGACCCTCGAACCCGCCGGTCTGCTCCATTGTCTCGAGTTCCTTGAGACGCTGCAGCCGCTTGTGCACGGTCTGGAAGTTGGTGAGCATGCCGCCCAGCCAGCGCTGGTTCACATACGGCATGCCGACGCGGGTGGCCTCTTCGGCGATCGACTCCTGCGCCTGCTTCTTGGTGCCGACGAACATGATCGTCCCGCCGTGCGCGACCGTCTCCTTGACGAACTCGTACGCCTTGTCGATGTAGGTCAGCGTCTGCTGCAGGTCGATGATGTAGATGCCGTTGCGGTCGGTGAAGATGAACCGCTTCATCTTGGGGTTCCAGCGGCGGGTCTGATGCCCGAAGTGGGTGCCGCTGTCGAGCAGCTGCTTCATGGTTACAACAGCCATGAGTCCATGGTCCTTTTCGTCGGTTGATGCCGGCGTCGGGTGACGCCGAGCCCTGGTGACTGCTCGGAATGCCAGAACCCGTCTGGAGACGGGACCGACGGCATCCGGGGGAACGACCTAGTGGAACGGGCCGCGGTGCAGACACGCGAAGTCAGCCCGCGCAAGCGAGCTGCGGTTAGCAGTTTACACCCTGCACAGGCGTGCTTTTTCCACGCCGAGCTGGCTGTCCACAGATTCGCGTCCCCCTCTGGCGCCAGTCGAGCATCTCCCGCTGAGCTGGGGTGATGCGATTGATAGCGCTGGCTTGCGTCGCGCTGGTGTCCGGGCTGGCCTGGGCGGGACCCGTCGCGGCCGAGGACGCCCGGTTGGCCTGGCCGCTGCGGCCGCGCCCAGAGGTGACCAGGGTTTTCGACGCGGCCGAGTCGAACTGGGCGCCCGGGCACCGGGGCGTCGACCTGGCGGGTGCACCCGGCCAACGTGTGCTGGCGGCGGCCGCGGGGACCGTGGTCTTCGCGGGTGAGCTGGCGGGGCGGCCGGTCGTCTCGATCGCCCACCCCGGCGGTCTGCGGACCAGCTACGAACCGGTCCGGGCGACGGTCGTGCGCGGACAACGCATTGACGCGCAGGCGGCGATCGGCGTGTTGGAAGCCGGACATCCCGGCTGCCCGCGCTCAGCCTGCCTGCACTGGGGCGCGATGTGGGGTCCGGCGTCGCGCGCCGACTACGTCGACCCGCTCGCCCTGGTGGTCACCACCCCGATCCGCCTCAAACCAACCCCCGGTTGACTTCCCCTCTTTGCGCGAGCGACCGTGTTCGAACACGACACGCCGCCAGATTACCGCCGTTGCCGCACGCTCGGCCCCGCGCGAGCGTGCGCCTAACGTCGAACCGTGACCACCGATGCTCATCGCAACCGGCCCATGCGTTTCGGGCTGACCGCCGGCCTGCCGCGCACCGGCGAGCAGATGCGCGCGTTCGCCCGCGCCGTCGAGAGTTCCGGTTTCGACGTCTTGTCGTTCGCCGACCACCTCGTTCCGATGGTGCCGCCGTTCACCACCGCCACCGCGGCCGCGATGGCCACCGAGCGGTTGCGCGTCGGAACACTGGTGCTCAACAACGACTTCCGTCATCCGGTCGAAACCGCCCGCGAGGCGGCGGGCCTCGCGCTCGTCTCCGACGGCCGGTTCGAACTCGGCATCGGCGCCGGGCACATGAAGTCCGAGTACGACGCCGCCGGTATTCCGTTCGACGGCGGCGCGGTCCGCGTATCGCGGTTGGCCGAGGCGGCCGAGGTGATCCGCGCGCTGCTCGACGGCCAACCTGTCGATGCGGACCTCCAGCACTACCGGATCCACGCCGCAGCAGGACAGCTGCTTTCGGTCCCGCCCTCGCGCGTGCCACTGTTGATCGGCGGCAACGGAACCCGTGTCCTCGAGCTCGCGGGACGGCTCGCCGACATCGTCGGCCTGGCGGGCATCACACACAACCGCGACGCCACCGCGGTTCGGCTGACGCACTTCGATGCCGAAGGACTCGAGAACCGCATCGCGGTGGTGCGCGAGGTCGCAGGCGACCGGTTCGAGCGCATCGAACTCAACGTGCTGATCCAGGCCGTCGTCGTGACCGACGAGGCGCATCGGGCCGCCGAACAACTGGCCTCCGCACTTGGCGGCGTCTCCCCCGAGCGCCTGCTGACGTCGCCGTTCGTGCTGATCGGCACGTACGAGCAGATGGCCGAACAGCTCACCGAGCGCCGGCGGCGGTTCGGGGTCAGTTACTGGACCGCCTTCGACGAACTTCCCGGGCGGCCCTCGGCGATGCCGGATATCGCTCAGGTGATCAAGCTGCTGCGCTGAGCGTGTCAAGGAACTGCAGCATCGCGGACACCACGACGTCGGGACGGTCCCGCTGCACCCAGTGTGCCGCGCCCGCAACCACTTCGAGGCGCGCCACTGGGATCAGTTCGGCCGCCGCCCGCGCCGCCGCCACCGGCACACTGCTGTCCTTGTCTCCGTGAACGATCAGCGCCGGGCGCGGAAACGTCGCAAGCCGGTCGCGGTAGTCGGTGGCGAGACGATTCCACCGGACCTGATCGCGTTGCCACTGACCGAACGCCTCGAATGCGTGATCCGCTCGGGCCGCCGACAGAATCTCGTCGACCAGTTCCGGAGTTCGCGCAGCGGGGTCGCCGATCAACGCCGGCAGGACCCACGCCATGGCGCGCCTGCTTCGCCCCGACCACCGGCTCACCGCTCGCAGCAGGCCGGTGCGCACCATGGCCCAGGTCAGCGTCTGCCGGAGACCGGACAGTGGCCCTTCAGACAGCCGGGGCATGAACCCGTAGCTGGCCAACAGCATTGCCCCCGTGACCTTTTCGGGCCGGTCCAACACGTGGCCGATCGTCATCCCACCGCCGAGCGACAAACCGCCGACCGCGTAGCCGTCCAGGGCAAGCGCGTCAACGAACTCGCCGACGTAGCCGACCAACCGATCCTGGGTCGAGGGCCACGGCGCCTGCGGACTGTCGCCGTAGCCCGGATGATCGGGCGCGAGTACCCGGTAACCGCCGGCCGCGAGCCTCGGCGCGACACCACTCCACGACAGCGACGCGCTGTCCACTCCTCCCCCGTGCAGCAACACGACCGTCGGCGCGGCGTCAAGGCGCTCGGGTGCCCACTCGAGGTAGCTGACCGGCCCCCACGACAGCCGGACCGTCGACCTCACCACGTGTCCTCCTTTGCGATTTCGGTGCCCGCGGTTGCGCTCACCGCGACCGGCTACACCGAAATCACCGTAGTCACGCGCGGGGGTGGGCCTGGTCGTGGACCGCGCGCAACCGCGCGACCGTGACATGGGTGTATAGCTGCGTGGTGGCCAGCGTGGAATGGCCGAGCAGCTCCTGCACGATACGCAAGTCGGCGCCGCCCTCCAGCAGATGCGTTGCGGCGCTGTGCCGTAACCCGTGCGGCCCGATGTCGGGTGCGCCGTCGACCGCCGCGACGGTCTGGTGCACGACGGTGCGCGCCTGGCGCGGGTCGAGCCGACGACCACGCGCCCCCAGCAGCAGCGCCGGACCCGAGTCAGCGGTCGCCAACGTCGGCCTGCCGCGATCGAGCCACGCCGTCAACGCCTCCTGCGCGGGCGCACCGAATGGCACCGTCCGTTGTTTGTTGCCCTTACCGAGAACCCGCAGCAGCCGCCGCGGCGTGTCGACGTCGTCGATGTCGAGCCCGCACAGCTCGCTGACGCGAATTCCGGTGGCGTACAACAACTCCACGATCAATCGGTCACGCAGCGCCATCGGATCGCCCTGTTCGGCACCCGATTTCGCGGCCGCCATGGCGTCGAGCGCCTGGTCCTCACGCAACACCGCGGGCAGCTCACGCCGGGCCTTCGGTACCTGCAGCCGGGCCGCGGGATCGGTGTCGATCAGGCCGCGCCGCACCGCCCACGCGGTGAACATCTTGACAGCCGATGTGCGCCGGGCCAGCGTCGTGCGGGCGGCGCCGGCGGCGGCTTGCGCGGCCAGCCACGACCGCAGCACAGGCAGACTCAGCGCGTTCAGCCCGACGTCGTGTCCGCGCTCGGCCATGAACCCGAACAGCGACCGAAGGTCGCCGAGATACGCGCGACGGGTGTGCTCGGAGCGGCCTCGCTCCAGCGCGAGGTACTCGTCGAACTCCTCGAGGACGCCTTCCACGACACCAACCGTCGCAGAGTCCCTCGGCAACGCTCAGGTGACGCGCCGCAGCGTGTCCGGAGTGAGATCGGCGAGGGTGGGATAGCCGTCGACGGCCATCGTCAGATCGGCCTCGGCAAGCAGCGATCGCAGCACGTGCACGACGCCGTCTTCGCCGCCGAGCGCAAGTCCGTACGCATAGGGCCGTCCGATCCCCACCGCGGTGGCGCCCAGTGCGAGCGCTTTGACGATGTCGGCGCCGCTGCGGATGCCCGAGTCGAACAGCACCGGCAGCCCGTCGGCCGCCTTCACGACCCCGGGCAGGCAGTCGATGGCCGCCAGCCCGCCGTTGGCCTGTCGTCCGCCGTGGTTGGAGCAGTAGATCGCGTCGACGCCGCCGTCCTTGGCGCGCCGCGCGTCGTCGGGATGACAGATGCCCTTGACGATGAGCGGTAGGTCGGTCAGCGAACGCAGCCACGGCAGGTCGTCCCACGTCAGCGGGTTGCCGAAGAGACCCACCCAGTGCATGACGGTGGCCTGCGGGTTTTCCTCGGGCGGCTGCGGCAGTGCGGCGCGGAACACCGGGTCGCTGGTGTAGTTGGCCAGGCAGCTGCCGCGCAGCTGCGGGAAGTTCGACGTCGACAGGTCCCGTGGCCGCCATCCCGGCACCCAGGTGTCCAGGGTGACGATGATCCCCTTGTATCCGGCAGCCTCGGCGCGGTGGACGAGGCTGGCGGCCAACTCCCGGTCGGTCGGCGTGTACAGCTGGAAAAAGCCTGGCGTATCGCCGAATTCAGCGGCGATGTCCTCGAGCGGGTCTTCGGTGAGGGTCGACACGACCATCGGCACACCGGTGCGCGCTGCGGCACGGGCCGTGACGAGGTCGCCGTGCCCGTCCTGCGCGCAGATGCCGATCACGCCGATCGGCGCCATGAACACCGGCGAGGGCAACGTCATGCCGAACAGGTCGACCGAGAGGTCGCGTTCGCGGGTGGCGCGGAACATCCGCGGCATCAGACCCCAGTTGTCGAACGCGGTTCGGTTGAGCTGCTGGGTCCGCTCATCCCCCGCGCCGCCTGCGACGTAGGAGTACACCGACGGCGGCATGGCCGCTTCCGCCTTGGCCTCCCACTGCGCGAACGTCATCGGCAGCTTCGGCACGATGCCGGAGAGGCCTTGCAGGTAGATCTCGAACTGGTAGTTACCGAACGTCATGCGGCAAGAGTGCCAGGCCGCCAGTCAGGTAGCGGATTCGGCCTTGGCCAGCTCGGCCTTCCATTGGCGGAAGGTCTCTTCGGTGCGGCCGCGACGCCAGTATCCGGAGATCGACGACGCCCATTTGGCCTCCACGCCGCGCTCCTTGCGGATGTAGGGCCGCAGGTTGTGCATGACGGCCTGGGCCTCGCCGTGGATGAACACCTGCACCTGTCCCGGCAGCCACGGGGTCTCTTTGACCGCGGCGATCAGCGGAGCGTGGTCACCGGCCTGATCCTCGGGCACCAGGTCGGCACGCCCGCCCCGATAGATCCACCGCACCTCCACACCGTCGGGCTTCTTCAACGGAACCTCGTCATCGGGCCCGGCGACCTCGATGAAGACTCGCCCGATCGCGTTGTCCGGCATCGCTTCCAGCGCGGCGCTGATCGCGGGCACCGCCGCTTCGTCACCCGCCATCAGATGCCAGTCCGCCGCGGGATCGGGCGCATAGGCGCCGCTGGGACCCATCAGGTAGGCGGGCTGGCCGGGGGTCGCGGCGGCCGCCCAGGGCCCGGCGACGCCGTGGTCACCGTGCACCACGAAGTCGATGCAGATCTCGCGGCGCTCGGGGTCGACGCTGCGCACCGTGTAGGTGCGCACGGTGGGCCGCCGCTCCGGCGGCAGCGACGAGAACGAGTCGAGTGTCAGCGGCTGCGGCAACTGCGCGACATCGATGCCGGGATCGACGATCACGATCTTGACGTAGGCGTCGGTGAACTCGTTCGGGGTGAACGTGTCGAATCCCGATCCGCCGAGAACCAGCCGGATCATGTGCGGTGTCAATTGCTCGGTACGCACCACTTCGAAGGTGTGTATCGGTCGCGCTGCCACGAAGAATCCCTCCCAAAACTCAGCCGGCCTGGTCGACCACACTGGTTCCGAGCCGGCCTCACCGACTATACGAGCGGACGCCGTCGGTCAGGGTTCTACCTCGTACGACCAGCGGCCTTGCCGACAACCGGGTCACCCCGCCGCCAGCTTCCACCTCCCGTCTCGCCCGACCACCAGGCCGGACAACTCCAGGTTCACCAGTGGACCCAGCACCTGACGCGCAGGCAGACCGGATGCGACCGCGACCTCCTCGGCGGTGCGGCCACCCCGGCGCGGAAGCGCGTCGTAGACCCGCTTCTCGATGTCGCCGAGCTCGTCGAGCGGTGAGGCCGGACGTTGCTCCTCGGGTGCCAGTTCACCCATCCTGCCGACCAGTTCGACGACGTCTGCCGCACGCGTGACGATCTGCGCTCCGCTCCGTAGCAGCGCATGGCACCCGACCGACGCCGATGACGTCACCGGCCCTGGCACCGCACACACCGATCGACCGAGCGTCCGTGCCCAAGCCGCGGTGTTGGCCGCACCGCTTCGCGCGCCCGCCTCGACCACGACGGTCGCCCCGGCCAGCGCGGCCACCAACCGATTACGCGTCAAGAACCGGTGGCGCGCGGGTCGCACGCCGGGCGGATACTCGCTGAGAAGCAACCCGTGTTCGGCGATGCGCTGCAGCAGCGCGGAATGCCCGGCCGGATACGGGACGTCGATGCCACCGGCGAGCACCGCGACGGTCACCCCTTCCGCAGCAAGCGTCGCGCGGTGGGCTGCACCATCGATACCGAACGCGCCACCGGACACCACCGCGACGTCGCGCTCCGCCAGCCCGGTCGCGATGTCGCCTGCGACGAATTCGCCGTACGTCGTCGCGGCCCTGGTCCCGACGACTGCGGCGGACCGGAAGGCGACCTCGTCGAGAGCCGCGGGCCCGATCGCCCACAGCACCATCGGGGCATGCGCCTGCGACTGCAACCGGCCCGGAGCGCCGCCTCCGAACGCTGCGAACGACAGTAGCGGCCACTCAACGTCGTCGCTGGTGATCAGCCGGCCGCCGCGGCGCGCCAACACCGCCAAATCGTCGGCAGCACAGTCGATGTCACGACGGGCCTCGGCGTGCCGGTTGACTTCTTCGCCTGCCGAGCCGCGCCGCACCCGCTCCGCGGCTTCCACCGCACCTACCCGCGCCACCAGCGCCACCAGCGCGGGACACGGAGGTTCGACGACCCGCGACAGGTACGCCCAGGCTTCAGTGGTGGTCACGGCAGACCTCCGGCCGGCCGGAAACTCAACGCGGTGGTGACGTCCTCGAGGGTCGGCGATGTCCGGCCCGCCAGGTCGCTCAGCGTCCATGCGACCCGCAACGTGCGATCCATGCCCCGGACGCTGAGTGTGCCGCGATTCAGCGCAGCCTCGAACGGTTTCATCACCGCCGGGGACAGCCGGAACCTGCGGCGCAGCAATGAACCGCTGACCTCGACGTTGGTGCCGATACCGTGTGGCCGCCACCGCTCGGCAGCCGTTGCCCGTGCCGCGGCCACCCGTTCACGCACCACGTCGGTGGACTCACCGTCCTTGGCGACGATCGCGCCTGCGCGTAGCGAGTGCATTCGGACGTGAAGATCGACCCGGTCGAGCAGCGGACCGGAGAGCTTGCCGAGATAGCGTCGCTTCTCGTGGCCGGTGCACACGCAGTCCCGTGGGTCGGGGCGGGCGCACGGACACGGGTTGGCGGCAAGGATCAGCTGGAACCGTGCGGGATAGCGAGCGACGCCGTCACGGCGAGCGAGGCGGATCTCCCCGTCCTCCAGCGGAGTACGCAATGCCTCGAGCACGTTGCTGCCGATCTCGGCGCACTCGTCGAGGAACAGCACGCCACGGTGCGCCCTGCTGACGGCACCGGGCCGCGCCATCCCCGAACCGCCGCCGACCATCGCCGCCACGCTCGACGTGTGATGCGGCGCCACGAAGGGTGGCCGGGTGATCAGCGGGGCATCACCCGAGAGCAGACCCGCCACCGAGTAGATCGCCGTGACTTCCAGCGCCTCGCTCTCCGACAGCGACGGCAGCAAGCCCGGAAGGCGTTGAGCCAGCATCGTTTTGCCGACGCCTGGCGGCCCGGTCAGCATGAGGTGGTGACCGCCCGCCGCCGCCACCTCGACTGCATACCGCGCCTCGGACTGGCCGACCACGTCGGTGAGGTCGGGGACGGGTGCGGGCGGCGAGCACGCCGAGGTGGTGCGAGGCTCGAGGCGTTGTCCGCCTTCCATCCACGACTTCAACTGGCCCAGCGTGCGCACCCCCCACACCTCGATACCGTCGACCAGGCTGGCCTCGGCGAGGTTCCCGGCGGGGACGACGGCCGCCGGCCAGCCTTCCCGCTTGGCGGCCAACACGGCGGGCAGAATGCCCTTGACGGGACGGACCCGTCCGTCGAGAGCCAATTCGCCCAGCAGCACGGTCTTTTCGAGGCGAGGCCATCGCTTCTTCGCGGCAGCCGCCAACACCGACATCGCCAACGCGAGGTCGTAGACCGACCCGACTTTGGGGAGCGTCGCAGGTGAGAGCGCCATCGTCAGCCTGGTCATCGGCCAGTCATACCGAGAGTTCGTGATCGCGGCGCGAACCCGGTCGCGCGCCTCTTGAAGTGCCGCGTCCGGCAGCCCGACCAAGGTGATGCTCGGCAGACCGGAACCGATGTGAGACTCGATCTCGACGATCTGACCGTCGAGCGCGGTCACCGCGACCGAATACGCCCGTCCCAGCGACATCTACCCCACCCCCTGGATGTGGGTGATCTCCGGGCTGCGGCGCCGGCCGATCCTCACCCCGACAACGTCGATGCGCACCTGCGACCATGCGGTCTTCTGGGCGGCCAGCCACAGCCCGGCGAGCCGCCGTAGCCGCCGTACCTTCTGTGGCGTCACCGCCTCTTCGACGCCGCCGAACCGGTCGCTCGTGCGGGTTTTCACTTCCACGAAGACCGCGGTGCGGGCCGAATCGTCGACCGCGATCACGTCCAGCTCGCCGTACCGGCACCGCCAGTTGCGCTCGAGCACCCGAAGCCCCGCCGACCGCAGGTGATCGACCGCGAGTTGCTCGCCCAGCGCGCCGATCTCGGCGCGGGTCCATGAAGTCATGGCTTTACCGTCGAGCAGGACACCGACACATCGGCGGCGCCGCGGTGCCGATGGTCCCCGTCATCCCCAACGCCGGCTTCATCCACAGATCGAGCCGGCACCGTTTCGCCGACGTCAAAAAGGGGGTACACGCCGGCATGACCGACAACTCGTTACACGGAGTCGCCGACCGGGCGACCGACAGCGATGCGTTCGAATACACCGCGCGTGCCGGTTTCGCGATCAGCGGCGTGCTGCATCTGCTCGTCGGCTACCTGATCCTGCGCATCGCCTTGGGATCCGGTGGCAACGCCGACCAGTCGGGAGCGCTGGCGACCTTGGCGCAACAGACGGGCGGCGCAGTGCTCCTGTGGGTCGTCGCCGCCGGACTGCTGGCACTCGGGCTGTGGCGCGTCGCCGAGGCGATCGTCGGCCCGAGGCCTGGTGAGGGCTCGGGCCGTTTCCGCGACGACACACCGGCGTGGAAGCGCGTGAAATCGCTCGGCCTGGCCGCCGTCAACTTCGCGATCGCCTTCTCGGCGGCCCGCTTCGCCATGGGCAGCGGACAGCAGAGTTCACAACAGAACGCCGGCCTGTCCGCGCAGATGATGCAATCCGGTTGGGGCAAGGCCGTGTTGGTCGCGATCGCGGCGGGCTTGATCGTGGTCGGCGGGTACCACGTCTACAAGGGCGTGGCGAAGAAGTTCTTCAAGGATCTGCGGGCTTCGGGCGGCACCGGCGTCACCGCCGTGGGCGTCGCGGGCTACACCGCCAAGGGACTGGTCCTCGCGGGCGCGGGTGTGCTCGTGATCGTGGCCACGCTGCAGGCCGACCCCGCGAAGGCGACCGGGCTCGACGCGGCGGTCAAGACACTCGGGCAGGCGCCGTTCGGCAAGTTCCTTCTCATCCTCGCCGCGGTCGGCATCGCCGCCTTCGGGGTCTACAACTTCGTCCGGGCCCGGTCCGGGCGGATGTGACTATTCGCCCATCGCCTCGAACAGCATCGCCAACTGGCCGGGGCTGACGGCGATCCCGCACTGCGCGCGCATATCGGTCAGCGGTGCGGCGATCCCACGCAGGTCGAGGTACTCGTTGGGATGGGCGGTGAAGTACGCCCGCACGCTGGCGCGGGCAGCATCCGGCGGCTGCGTCGCCGCAGCGGTCAGCACCTCGTTGGCACCCGGGTGCGACTCCAGGTAGCCGCCCGCTTGGCTGAGCACGCCGCTCGCCGTCGTCGCCAACCCGCTGGCCGTGCACGGCGCGGCACTCGCCACGGGGACGGCGCCAAAGGCGCCGGCCGCCACCAGTGCCGCTCCGCATACCATTGCCGATCGCATTGACCTCTTCATCGCCTCGTCCTCCGGTATCTGTGTCGCGAGGCCGACCGCCCCCTGGTTGCAAGCAAACTACCCCGCCGAATTGCTCTGCAAACTGCGGGCGGCGAGGCCGACAAGGTATGTTCGTTAGGTAAACCTCAGCTAAAGATTGCGGCCTGACCTGCACGTACCGCGAAAGGACCCCCTGTATGCGATCACGGTGGAGGCGGATCGCCGCCGTCCTGGCAACCCTCGCGCTGACATCCGGCGCCACGGCTTGCTCGGATTCCGGCGAAAGCGACGAACTGCTGATCTACAACGCCCAGCACGAGTCGCTGACCAAGGAATGGATCGACGCCTTCACCGAGGAGACCGGGATCAAGGTGACCTACCGCCAGGGCGGTGACACCGAACTCGGCAATCAGCTTGTGGCCGAAGGGAAAGCATCGCCTGCCGATGTCTTCCTGACGGAGAACTCCCCGGCGATGGCCGCGGTCGAGCGCGCCGGCCTGTTCGCCGACCTTGAACCCGAGACCCTCGAGCAGGTGCCGCCGCAGTACCGACCGCCGAGCGGCAAGTGGACGGGGGTCGCCGCGCGCAGCACCGTCTTCGTCTACAACACCTCGAGACTGCAGCCCGACCAGCTGCCGAAGTCACTGCTCGACCTGCAGCAGCCGGAATGGAAGGGCCGCTGGGGAGCCCCGCCGACCAAGGCCGACTTCCAGGCGATCGTCTCGGCGCTGCTCCAACTGAAGGGCGAGCCCGCGACCGCACAGTGGCTGGCCGCGATGAAGGCCAATGCCAAGCTCTACAGCGACAACATCGCCACGCTCAAGGCCGTCAACGCCGGCGAGGTCGACGGCGGAGTGATCTACCACTACTACTGGTTCCGCGATCAAGCGAAAACCAAAGAGATGAGCGGCAATACCGCGCTTCACTATTTCAAGAACGAGGATCCCGGGGCCTTCGTCAGCCTATCCGGTGGTGGGGTGCTCGCCTCGACCGACCGAATGGACCAAGCCCAGCAGTTCGTCCGGTTCATCACCGGCAAGGCCGGCCAGGAGGTGCTCGAGAAGGGCACGTCGTTCGAATACCCGGTCGCCAGTGGTGTGCCCGCGAACCCCGCCCTGCCTCCGTTGGACACTCTGCAGGCGCCGAACGTCGACCCGTCGCACCTCGACGCTCAGAAGGTCACCGATCTGATGACGGAAGCCGGCTTGCTGTAAGTGATCGCCGCCGCTCCCCCTGTCCCCCCGCCCGCGGCACCGGTGTCGCGGTCGGACATGACGGCCCGGCCGGGCCCGCTCATCTCGGTCACCGTCGCGATCCTGGTGGCGGCCACCTGTATCCCGCTGGGATACGTGGCCTGGGCGACGGTCTCGGTGGGGTGGACGCGTGCGTACGAACTCGTGGTGCGTCCACGTGTCGGTGAACTGCTCGTCAACACGGTCGCCCTGGTTCTCGTCACGATTCCGCTGTGTGTGGCGATCGGTGTGGGCGCGGCGTGGCTGGTGGAGCGGACGGACCTTCCGGGCCGGGCGCTGTGGCGGCCGCTTTTCGTCGCGCCGCTGGCTGTTCCGGCGTTCGTCAACAGTTATGCCTGGATCGGGGTGATCCCGTCGCTGCACGGCCTGTCGGCGGGCGTGCTGGTCACCACCCTGTCCTACTTCCCGTTCATGTACTTACCGGTCGCCGCGACGCTGCGGCGGCTCGATCCTGCCGTCGAGGAATCGGCACGGGCGCTGGGATCCGGCTCGGCGGGGGTGTTTCTGCGCGTCACGCTTCCCCAGTTGCGACTCGCCATCCTGGGAGGTTCGCTGCTGGTCGGGTTGCATCTTCTCGCGGAGTTCGGCGCGTTTGCAATGTTGCGGTTCGACACCTTCACAGTCGCGATCTTCCAGCAGTTCCAGGCCACCTTCGATGGAGCGGCAGGCAGCATGCTGGCGGGTGTGCTCGTGCTTCTGTGTCTGGCGTTGTTGGTCGTCGAGGCCTCCGCGCGGGGTAACGCCCGGTTCGCCAGGATCGGTTCTGGCGCCCCGCGCGTGAGCGCACCGATTCATTTGCGCCACAGCGTGGTTCCGGCGACGATTGCGCTGACGGCACTGGCTGTGCTGGCCATCGGAGTGCCGGTCGGCACGATCCTGCGGTGGCTGTGGTTGGGAGGTGGCGAGGTTTGGATCGTCGATGACATCATCTCGGCGCTGGGTCAGACCGTCGGATTGGCTTCGGCCGCAGCGGTTGTGACGACTGTGCTCGCGTTCCCGGTCGCTTGGGTGGCCGTGCGCTCGTCCGGCTTTCTTGCTCGCGTCGTCGAAGGCGCCAACTATGTGACCAGTTCGCTGCCCGGCATCGTCACGGCGCTGGCGCTGGTGACCTTCACGATTCACTTCGTGCGCCCCCTCTATCAGAGCCTGACATTGATCGTGTTCGCCTACGTCCTGTTGTTCATGCCCCGCGCGCTGGTCAACGTGCGAGCCGGCCTCGCTCAGGTTCCGCCGAGCCTGGAGGAGGCGGCCCGGTCGCTGGGCAGTTCGCCGACGGCGACCTTTCTCCGGGTGACGCTGCGGCTCACTGCTCCCGCCGCGGCGGCAGGGGCCGCGCTGGTGTTCGTGGCGGTGGCAACCGAACTGACAGCTACCCTGCTGCTCGCGCCCACCGGAACCCGGACGCTGGCGATGATGTTCTGGTCGTTCTCCAGCGAGCTCGACTACGCTGCGGCGGCACCCTATGCACTGGTGCTCGTGGTCCTCGCCATACCGGTGACTTTGCTGCTGTACCGGCAGTCGACGAAGGCGGCGGCACTGTGATCGTCCTCGAAATACACGGGCTGGCCAAGGCTTTCGACGGCCACACGGTGCTCGATCACATCGACCTGGAAATGCAGGCGGGTACCATCACCGCGGTCGTCGGAGCGTCGGGATGCGGCAAGACCACGCTGCTTCGTTTGATCGCGGGATTCGAGACACCGGACGACGGGACGATCGTCATCAGCGGACGCCAGGTCGCGGGTCCGGGCGGTGCCCTCGCACCGCACCGGCGCGCGATCGGTTACGTCGCCCAGGACGGCGCACTGTTTCCGCATCTGACCGTGGGGCAGAACATCGCATACGGCTTGAACGGATCGCTCCGCCGAGCCGAGATTCGCGGCCGGGTCGGCGAATTGCTCGAGACGGTCTCGTTGGATGCCTCCTTCGCAACACGCCGACCGCACGAACTGTCGGGCGGCCAGCAGCAGCGGGTGGCCCTTGCGCGGGCGCTCGCCCGCAAACCAATCGTGATGCTGCTCGACGAACCGTTCAGCGCCCTCGACACCGGCCTGCGCGCGTCAACGCGAAAAGCCGTAGCCCGCCTGCTGATCGATGCCGGTGTCACCACGCTGCTGGTCACCCACGACCAGGAGGAGGCGCTGTCGGTGGCCGATCAGGTCGCTGTCATGCGCGACGGGCGGTTCACGCAAGTGGGCCCGCCGCAGCAGGTGTACCGGCATCCGACCGACCATTTCACGGCCGCATTCCTCGGCGACTGCGTATCCCTCCCCTGCACGGTCACCGACGGTATCGCCGAATGCGCGCTGGGACGAATCCCCCTGCACGGTAGGGGAACTGCACCCACGGGCCCCGCGACGCTGCTTCTCCGGCCCGAACAGCTTGTCGCCAAGGTGGTTTCCGACACCGAGCGGCTCGAGGGCGTCGGGACCGTGCTGGCCGTAGAGTTCCTCGGCCACGACGTGCTGTTGACCGTCGACCCCGCCGGCGACGCGGACCCGATCATCGTGCGCCAGCACAGCCTCGATCCACCGCAGGTCGACACCAAAGTCCACATCCAGGTGGTCGGAAGCGGAGTCGCGCTGTGACCAACCCCCTGATCGAGCACCTCCGCGGCTACGGCGACAACGTCGCGGTGCACACCGATACGCAGCACATGACCTATGCCGCGCTGGCCGACCGGGTTGCTGCCGCGATGCCCGACCTCGGCGAGAGCAGACGCCTCGTGCTCCTCGAAACGCGCAACGACATCGACACGCTCGTGCACTATCTCGCCGCGCTCGCGGCTGACCATGTGGTGCTTCCCGTTCCAGGCGGACGGGAGCACTCGACGATCCTGCGCACCTACGAACCCGACACCGTCGTCGGCGACGGGGTGATCCACCATCGCCGCAGAGGCGGAGGGCGCCGCCTGCACGAGGACCTGGCGATGCTGATGTCGACGTCCGGCACCACCGGATCACCGAAGCTCGTGCGGCTCTCCCGCGACAACCTGCTGTCCAATGCCTGCGCGATCGCGCGCTACCTCCATATCGATGAAACCGACCGTGCGGCGACCACCCTGCCGATGTCCTACTGCTATGGGCTCTCGGTCGTCAACAGTCACCTGCTCCGCGGCGCCGGTCTCATTCTCACGGATCTCTCGGTGACCGACGAGCGGTTTTGGGACCTGTTCCGCCGCCATCGCGGAACCTCGTTCGCAGGTGTGCCCTACACGTTCGAACTGCTCGAGCGGATCAAGTTCGACGCGATGGAGCTGCCGGACCTGAGGTACGTGACGCAGGCCGGTGGGCGCATGCCGCCTGAGCGCGTCCGGCGGTTCGCAGAACAGGCCCGAAACGGCGGCTGGCAGCTGTTCGTCATGTACGGAGCGACCGAGGCGACCGCCCGAATGGCTTATCTGCCACCTGAATTGGCGCTGTCGCGACCCGAGGCCATCGGCCGGCCGATACCGGGCGGTTCGTTCACGATCGAATCGACCGCCGAAGGAGCGGACGACGCCGTGGGCGAACTCGTCTACCGCGGACCCAACGTGATGATGGGCTACGCCCGCGGCCCCGACGACCTGACCCTCGACAAGACCGTCGAATCGCTGCACACCGGCGATCTCGCCCGCCGCGCTCCCGACGGGCTCTACGAAATCATCGGTCGCACCAGCCGGTTCGTCAAGATGTACGGCTTGCGCGTGGATCTGCAACGCATCGAGTTCGCATTGAGCGCCCGCGGTATCACCGCATTCTGCACCAACGACGACGACCGCCTCGTCGTCGCGGCGGCCGGCGCGCACAGTGAACGCGATCTCCAGCGCATCGCGGCCGAGGCCGCCGGCGTACCGGCATCGGCCGTACGCGCAGTCGCAGTGGACGAACTGCCGCTGCTGGAATCCGGCAAACCCGACTACCAAACCGTCCGCGAACTCGCGCGGGGCCCAGACACGACGTCGACCACCGACCTGCGCGAGGTGTTCGCCGACGTGCTGCAGCTCGACCCGGCGGCGGTCGACCCAAACGCGAGCTTCGTCGATCTCGGAGGGAACTCGCTGTCGTATGTGGCGATGTCCGTGCGACTCGAGCGAGCGCTGGGCCAGCTGCCCGCCGGATGGCAGCAGCGGCCGCTTCGCGAACTCGAGAGGCTGGTCAAGCGGCCGCGGACGCGGTGGCGACTGTGGGACGCGACGCTGGAAACCAGCGTGGCGTTGCGGGCTGTGGCGATCATCTTGATCGTCGGTTCGCATGCCGAGTTGTTCGAGCTGTGGGGCGGCGCTCATCTGCTGCTCGGCATCGCCGGATACAACTTCGGCCGGTTCTGCCTGACCCCGGTGTCGCGCACCAAACGGGTCCGCCACCTGCGGAACACCATCGGCTGGATCGCGGTGCCTTCGGTGGTGTGGGTGGGCATCGTCCTGCTGTGGACGTCGGATTACACCTGGACGAACCTGTTGCTGGCCAACAAGATTCTCGGTCCGCACGACAGCATGACCGCAGGCCGCCTGTGGTTCGTCGAGATTCTGGTCTGGACGCTGGTCGCTCTGGCGCTGTTGTTCTGCATTCCGGCGATGGACCGGGTCGAGCGTCGGCGTCCGTTCGCGGTTGCCGTGGTGTTCCTGGTCGCCGGGTTGGCGTTGCGCTACGACGTGCTCGGGCTGGACATGGGCCGGGATGCCTGGTTCACCATGCTCGCGTTCTGGTTCTTCGCCATCGGCTGGGCGGCATCGAAGGCCGGCACAACCTTGCAGCGGGTGCTGCTGACGGCGGTTCTGGCGGTGGCGCTGTACGGCTACTTCGACAGCACGCTGCGAGAGCTTCTCGTGTTCGGCGGTCTCGCCCTGGTGATCTGGTTGCCCACCATCCGCTGCCCCGCGGCGCTGACCGTGGCGGTCGGTGTTCTCGCCGAGGCCTCGCTGTACACCTACCTCGTCCACTACCAGGTGTATGCGATGTTCCCCGGCCACCCCGCCGTCGGCGTGATCGCTTCGCTTGCCGTCGGCATACTGCTCACCTATCTGGTGACGATGGCGCGTCGAGGGCTGCGGGTACGCCGCAGGCAGGGCGCCTCGGCAGAGCTCAATCCCGCTCCGCGATAAGGCCTTCCTGCGCCAGCGTGGCGACGATGACCCCGTCGGCGCGGATCAGGTTCCCGGTGACAACGCCCCTTCCCCGTGCCGCGGCGGGCGAGGTCGTCTCGAGCAGGTTCCACTGGTCGGCGAATACCGGTTGATGAAACCAGATCGACGAATCCGTGGTCCCGCTGCGGTGCGTGCGCGCCCGCATCGAATGGCCGTGAACCTGTAGCGCGGGATCGATCATGTACACGTCGCACACATAGACCGCGATCAGGGTGTGCACGATCGGATCGTCCGGAAGCGGCACTGTGGCGCGCCACCAGAGACGGCGGACGAACTCTCCAGAGGAGCTGTCGTCGACGATCCTGATGTCGAGTTCCTCGAGCGGCATCGACGGCGCGGGCCCGGCGGGACCGGTGCGCGGTAAGGACTCCGGATCGTACAGCGCGGGGAGTCGACGCCCGTGCTCCGGGCCGCGGGTGGGCACGGCGAAGGACACCGTGGCCGTGGTCAGAAGCCGTGTCTGCTGCCGGGATTCCACACGGCGGGCCGAGGACGTGCGGCCGTCGAAGACGCGTGCGACGGTGTAGTCGACGTCGTCGCCCGCCTCTCCGCCGCGCAGGAACTGCAGGTGCAGATTCGTCGGCAACCGGTCTCCGTCGACGGTGCGGCAAGCGGCGGCCAGGCTCTGCGCGACGAACTGACCGCCGTAGGCGCGTTTGCCCGCAGGGCCGCTCGCCGGCCCGACCCAACCGTCCGCCTCCGTCCCGGAGCGCAGCTCGAGCAGGTCGAGCAGCCTGCTCATCCCGCGCGTCCCGTCGCCACCGCGCCCGACGCGACCAGGCCGTCGACCTGATCGGCGGTCAGCCCCAGCCACTCGCCCAACACGGCGACGGTGTCGTCCCCCAGCGCCGGCGACGCGACCGCGGGCGAATACTGTCCGTCGATCGAAATCGGGAGCCCCGGCGCCAGATAGCTGCCGATCCTCGGCTGGTCGAGCGACGTGAACAGCGGGTTGTCGGTGACCCTGTCCTCGGTGGTCGCCTCGGCGAAGGTGCGGTAGCGCTCCCACAGCACCGAGGTCGCCGACAGCGCGGCGCTGATCTCGTCGCCGGTGTGTGCGGTGAACCATTCGGCGAACAATCCGCTCAACGCGTCGCGATGCACGAACCTCTGCCCTTCGTCGGAGAAGTCGGCACCCAGCGTTTCTGCCAGCGCGGCAACCGCTTTCGTCGTACCGGTGAGCTCGGTGAGATCGCGAAAATGCCGACCGGTCAACGCGACGACCATGAACGACACCCCGTCGCTGCTGACGAAGTCCTGGCCGTACTGGCCGTACACCGAGTTGCCGATGCGTTCGCGTGCGGTGCCGTTGACCATGACCTCGGTGAAGAAGCCGAGGTTGCCCGCCGTCGCCAGGGCGACGTTCTCCAGGGGGATGCCGATTCGCTGGCCTTCTCCGGTCACGTCGCGGTGCCGCAGCGCGGTCACGACGGCCAGCGCCGTGTAGAGGCCGCATGCGACGTCCCACGCCGGCAGCACGTGGTTCACCGGTGTGGCGAGTTCGGCTGGCCCGGTGACCAGAGGGAAACCGATACCCGCGTTGACCGTGTAGTCGACCCCGGTGCCGCCGTCGGCGCGACCGGACACCTCGACATGGATCAGGTCGGAGCGAAGCGCTTTGAGCGTTTCGTATGAATGCCATTCGCGCCCGGCCACATTGGTGATCAGGATCCCGCTACTGGCGATGAGCCGCTTGATGAGGTCGCGGCCTTCGTCGGAACGCACGTCAGCGGCGACCGATCGCTTACCCTTGTTCAGGCCCGCCCAGTAGATGCTCTCGCCCTCGCCGGTAACGGGCCATCGGCGGTAGTCGGCGGCGCCGCCGATCGGATCGACCCGCGTCACCTCCGCCCCGAGCTGGGCCAGCGTCATCCCGGCCAGCGGGACGGCGACGAAGCTGGAGATCTCCACAATGCGCACGCCGGCCAGTGGCCGCGTCGCCTCGGATGTGCTGGTCATCGGGGTCAGTTTAGGCAGCGGCCCCGTCGCGACTCACACCAGTTCGATCGCTTCGGCGATGGACGGCAGCACGCGGCTGGGCCGGAACGGGTACCGCTCGACCTCATCGACCGTCGTCGACCCGGTCAGCACGAGGATCGTCTCCAGGCCCGCCTCGATCCCCGCGACGACATCGGTGTCCATTCGGTCGCCCACCATGACCGTGCTCTCCGAATGGGCCTCGATCCGGTTCAGCGCGCTGCGGAACATCATCGGGTTGGGCTTGCCGACGAAGTACGGTTCGCGGCCGGTGGCCTTGGTGATCATCGCGGCGACCGACCCGGTGGCCGGTAGCGGCCCTTCCGCGGACGGCCCGGTGACGTCGGGGTTGGTCGCGATGAACCGAGCCCCGCCGAGGATCAACCGGATCGCCTTGGTGATGGCCTCGAACGAGTAGGTCCGCGTCTCGCCGAGGACCACGAAGTCCGGTTCGACGTCGGTCAGCGTGTAGCCCGCCTCGTGCAGCGCCGTGGTCAGCCCCGCCTCACCGATGACGTACGCGGATCCGCCCGGCAGCTGGTCGGTGAGAAACGATGCGGTCGCCAGTGCGGAGGTCCAGATGGACTCCTCGGGCACGACCAGGCCGGACCGCTTCAGCCGGGCGGACAGGTCGCGCGGCGTGAAGATCGAGTTGTTGGTCAGGACCAGAAAGGGCCGCTGCAGGTCGACGAGCCGCTGGAGGAACTCGGCGGCGCCGGGCAGCGCGTGTTCCTCGCGGACGAGGACCCCGTCCATGTCGGACAGCCAGCACTTCGGTGTGTCGCGCACTGTCCCAGTGTGTCAGTTCCGCTCGCGCTCGTTAGCCCATCGGCAAGTCGGGCATCGCAACGTCGCAGCGGGCCCGGAAGTCGAACGCGGCCTGCCGGACCGCCCGCAGCTCGTCGCGGACCCGCGGATTCGCGTCCAGGTACGCCTTGATCTCCTGCGTCATCTGGTCCCTGGGTTTGCCCTTCAGACCGGTGAAGAACGCGTTCACATCCGGATGCGTGAACAGGTATGACGATGTGCCCGCGGAGACTCCGGACATGACGCCGGCCAAGTCGGCGGCCGTGCAGTTCGGCGGATCGGCGGCGGCGGGTGCGGCACCGAAGAGGATCGCGCCGACGAGCACACCAGCGCCGACAGCACTGCGTCGCAACAACATTGACAACTCCTTACTCGGATGGTGACGTGCTAACGCGGGCCGGGACCACCGCCGGGGCGGCCCGGTCGACCGATGTCTATCCCGGGGGGACCCGGGTCGAGGATGATGTCGACGCCCCAGTCGTCGCTGCAATACCAGGGGTCGGCGCAATAGCCGGGGTAGGCGGGACCGGCCTGCGGGGCGCTGGGCCCTCCGCCCCGGACGGTACCTTGCGCGCAGACGGTGGCCGCCCCCGCGTTCGTGCAGTCCGCCGACGCGACGGGAGCGAGAGCGACAGCGACCGGCGCCACCGAGATCGAGAGCGCTGCCAGCAGGCAGCTGTGGGTTGACCTCATGGCCGCCTCCCTTCTCGTGATCGGATGGCACACCGCGGCCCGGTGGCCGTGCCGCCTTGGCAATACCGGCAGCGTAATTGGACAGCAGCACTTCGTTTCTGAATTCGCGATTCTGCGCTGTTTTCAAACGCTCGCGCCTTTCGTCACGAGGATAGCTCCGCTAATTAGTCAGCCACCAAGTTCCGGACGGAAGCAGTTGGCGGAGATGGCTGGCGCATTGGCCGAATAGCCTGCGAGAAATCGTTCGGACCAGTTCGAGCAGTGCTACTGTCCGCTCACGTAGCGACATTAGGGGAACGCCATGGCAGCCGACCACCGTGATTGGACCAAACCCGCGGCGATGGCCATTCCTGAAACCGGCTATTTCGAACTCGAACGTGGCCGTTACGGCCCCGTCTTTCCGAGGACGCCGGCTTGTTACGGCTTCTCGATCATCGCGAAAGTCAAAGAGGGTCGAGAGGCCGCCGTCCGCGCGTACGGCAAGCAGATCGAAGAGGCGGTCGCGGGCAGCCCCGACGTCCTGGCGCCACTGCGTCTGCACTACTTGCGGTGGGTGTTGTTCGACGTCGGCTCGGGCCTGCACTTCCAGTACCAGGGCATCTTCGACACCGATTTCGACAAGTACACCGAAGACGCCGTGCAGTTGTTCAGCCAGACCGGTATCACCACCGTGTTCACCAACCTCGAGGGGTTCCCCGAGGACTGGCGCGAGAATCCGGAGGCGTTCGTCAAATTCGTTCGCGAACACCATGTTCCGAGCTTTCTCGAGTATGGCGAGTACCCGTACGTGACAGCCGACGAGATCAAGAAGGCGTTGCGCCTCAAAGCGGCGTTCTCCACCATGCTCGACCAGATGCAGTGACGGTCATGAGCACGGCGGATCCATTGGCCGCGGTGCACACATACATCGCAGCCTTCAACGACGGCGATCAGGCCTACCTGGTGCTCCCCGCGACCATGACGTTCAGTGTCGGAGGCACGCAAGTGACACAGGATGGTGCGTCCTTCACGGGGGCGCTTGGCCGGTCGGCTTCGGGCTGGCGAATAACGGCCTGGGCGTGGACGAAAGGTCGTCAACGGCAATGACTTCGACGGCACGAGAGCTCGAGCTCGACGACATACAGCACATTCTGCTGACCCGCACTCCCGCGATCACCGGACGGTACGAATTCCTGACCTTCGACACCGCCGAGGGCGGTCGCGCCTGGCTCGCCGCACTGCTCGACAAGGTTCAGTCCGCCGCCGATGTCCGCGCCACGATGGATACCTCGCACCGCTGGGTCACCATCGCGTTCACCTGGCAGGGGCTGCGCGCGCTCGGCGTCTCCGACGAGTCGCTGGCAAGCTTCCCTGACGCCTTCCGCGAGGGGATGGCCGCACGTGCGAGCATCCTCGGTGACACCGGCGCCTGCGCACCCGAGCGTTGGGTCGGGGGGCTGGCGGGTGACGATCTGCACGCCATCGCGATCCTGTTCTCTCGGACCGACGAGCAATACCGCAAATCCATCGACGAACACGACAAGCTGCTCGCCCGCACCGACGGAGTGCGCAGCCTGTCGTTCCTCGACCTCAACGCCACCCCTCCATTCAATTACGCGCACGACCACTTCGGCTTCCGTGACCGGTTGTCCCAGCCCGTGATGAAGGGATCGGGCGAAGATCCGACGCCGGGCTCCGGCGACCCGTTGGAACCGGGCGAGTTCATCCTCGGCTACCCCGATGAGAACGGTCCCGTATCGGATCTGCCGCAACCGGAGACGTTGTCGCGCAACGGTAGTTACATGGCATACCGTCGGCTGGAGGAACACGTCGCGCTGTTCCGCGAGTATCTGCGCGAGAACTCCGCGGACCCGGAGGGACAGGAACTGCTCGCCGCGAAATTCATGGGTCGCTGGCGAAGCGGCGCCCCGCTGGTTCTCGCGCCCGACAGGGACGATCCCGAGCTGGGCGCCGATCCGATGCGCAACAACGACTTCAACTACAAGCAGATGGACCCCTTCGGGTATGCCTGCCCGCTCGGTTCGCACGCACGCCGCCTCAACCCACGCGACACCGCGCACTACATGAACCGGCGGAGGATGATCCGTCGCGGCGCCACCTACGGTCCGGCGTTACCGGAAGGCGCACCCGACGACGGCGTCGACCGGGGCATCGCCGCATTCATCATCTGTGCCGACCTGGTACGCCAATTCGAGTTCGCGCAGAACGTCTGGGTCAATGACAAAACCTTCCACGAACTCGACAACGAGCACGACCCGATCTGCGGAACGCAGGACGGCACCCTGGACTTCACGGTACCGAAGCGGCCCATTCGTAAGGTGCACAAGGGTATTCCGGCGTTCACCACCCTCAAAGGTGGCGCCTACTTCTTCCTGCCCGGAATGGGCGGCCTCCGTCATCTCGCAGGATTGGGGGAAGGGCCATGACGGCTCCGTCAGCGGCGCGCACCTACAACCAGCACCACATCCCGCGTTCTTACGACGGGCGCAGACGCATCAGTATCTACTGGACGTGGAGCTATCCCTGGGAGGCGCAGCGCGACCCGGGCGAGATGTACAACCGGTTCTCGACCATGACCGAAGTGCGAAACGCTCTCTGGCCCAATTACGAAACACCCGAGTACGACGCCGCCCAGTTCCTCCAGGGCATCGCGGGAACGTTGGAACTCTTCCATCGCTCCACGCTGGCCTTCCAAGCCCTGGCCGGGGAGGCGACCGGACATCCGGTGGCGGTGTTCCAACGAATCGACCAGGCCGGCTACCGCCTGCCGATCGACGAGCGGATCCTCGCCGACACCGACACCCTGATGGTGTTCGGCCTCGACCACATCCTGTCCGAACAGGAAGCCGCAGCCGAAGAGATCGCCGCGATCAAGCAGTGGCTGCAACGCGAAGGCACATGCCTTCTGCTCGCCCCGCATCACGATGTCGGATTCTCCGACGACTTCGGCCAGCGCCAGATCGAGTTCGCACACCACGGCGATCCGTTGGTCCCGCGCCAGCAGCGGTTCGGCCAGTACACCCGGTCGCTGATGACGGCACTCGACGTCCCCGTCCTCAACAAATGGGGCCTACGGCCTGCGGTCATCGAGCGCACGAGCGAGATCGCGCCGTTGACCGGTTTCCGCGACCTCGATTCGCCCGGCCTGCTCGACAATGTCACCACGTTCAACTTCCACCCGCACCTACCCCATTACGAGCTGACCGCACCGGAGAGCGACAGCGTTCGGGTGCTCGGGCGCCAGCGCGTAGACCCGCACCGTCCACACCCCTTCACCGCCGACGGCACCACCGAGTTCAACGCGCTGATCTGGATGCCGCCGGCGGGTCAGCGGGCCGGCGACATCGTGCTGATCGATTCGACACACTTCACGACGTTGTTCGGCGGAACCGACAGCCTGCGCAACCTGTGGCACAACCTGGCGACGATGCGGTGAGTGCAGCACCTATGCCCTGGGGCGGTCTCAGCGGGGCTGGTTCGGCACACCGGGGAACAGCTGCTCGGTTGGACCGGACGTCACGTACCCGCCGAGTTTTGTCACCAGGTGCGGTGCGAACACCGCGCCGTACATCAGGTGGCCCACCACGACGACGGCGGCGATCGACAGCAGTGACGATCCGACAGGGCTCGTCGACCGTTTGTCCGCCCACACCTCGATCACGTTGCGCCCCTGCGAATCGACTCGCCCGAGGAGATAGGTGAACACCATCATCTGCAGACCCATCGCGAATGCGTCGTAGAGCGGATACTGGAACCTGCTGCCCTCGAAGATCGCCAGTCCCGGGATCACGTATCCGTAGTAGAAGACCCCGAGGCGGGGACCGAAGAACCCGTTGAACAGCAGCGCCCAGCAGAAACCGACGACCAGACCCACGATCAGCAGCGTTTGCGGCCTGCGCCAACCGAATCGCCGAATCAGGCCCCGCCCGAGCGCTGCGCCGACCACTGCGGGCAGCACGAAGTAGGGGATGTATCCGATCGGCACCGATGAGGGAAGTCCGCCGCCCCATGTCATGTTCATCGGCCACCACGACGGCATGCGCGGAAGTGCGGGCGGGAACTGGGCATACACCGCCCAGTCGTACGGCGCCTCGATCCACGAGAACGAGATCGCCGAAATCGACAGCAGCAGCAGTGGATGGAGGCGCCCGCGCCGGATG
The DNA here is from genome assembly GCF_001499925.1 of Mycobacterium lehmannii. Taxonomy (NCBI): domain Bacteria; kingdom Bacillati; phylum Actinomycetota; class Actinomycetes; order Mycobacteriales; family Mycobacteriaceae; genus Mycobacterium; species Mycobacterium lehmannii. The sequence goes on along the minus strand of NZ_LQIR01000034.1, from coordinate 321,876 downwards.
CTCAGGTACACGCCGTAGGCCAGGAACAACACTCCGCCGACGTAGGCGAAGGACAAGCCGACGACCAACGCCGGCGTCAGCTCCGTGCTCATCGGTCGTCCTCCGCGACCGCCTTCTGGCCGCGTGCTTCGGGATCGAAGTACAGCACCAAGCCGACGATCAACGCGAGCAGCCCGAACAGCGTTCCGAGCATGATGAGTTGACCCATGACCACGTCCCTTCCGCACCCTCGCCAGCTGTAATAGTGCACACTATTACCAGTGCTGCGGTCAAGGGACGACTATCGTCATGTGCCGTGCCCCAGCGACGTTCGCCGAAGAAGGGATCCGTCCCGGAGGCGCCTGCCGGGCGCAGGGCCCCAGGCGAGGCCCGGCGGCTCCTGCTGGACGCCGCCCGTGAACTGTTCGCGCGCCGGGACTATCGCAGCACCACCACGCGGGAGATCGCCGAGGCGGCAGGCGTCACCGAATACCTGCTGTTCCGCCATTTCGGCTCCAAAGCGGGCCTGTTCCGGGAAGCCCTCGTTCTCCCGTTCACCGACTTCGTCGACGACTTCGGAAAGACCTGGCAGGCCGTCATTCCCGACAAGGTCACCGAGGAGGAACTGACCCGGCAGTTCGTCGGCCGCCTCTATGACGTGCTCATCGAGCATCGCGGCCTCGTGCTGACCCTCGTCTCCTCGGACGGCCTCACCGACGATGAGATCGACAGCGCCGGTATCGCCGACATCCGTCGGGCGCTCACGCTGCTCGGCCAGATCAGCGCCGAAGGTATCCGCCTGCGCGGGCTGCGCTCGGATCAGCCCGACCTTCCCGCGCACTCGACGGTCGCGATGATCGTCGGGATGGTGGCACTGCGTTCGACCTTCTTCGGCAACAGACCGCCGTCGCGGGAGGCGATCGTCGACGAACTCGTGCAGGCGATCCTGCACGGATTCCTGCACCGGCCTTAGCCGCCGGGCCCGTTGGGCCACTTCAGCAGCGATCCGGCGTCCACGCGGATGTGCTGGCCGGTGATGTAGCGGCTGTCGTCACTGGCCAGAAACACTCCGAGGTTGGCCATGTCCTCGGGCTCGATATACGGAATCGGCATGGCCTGAAAGAGCGTGAAGAGCGGTTCGGCGTCTTCGCGGGTCGGTGTCTTGCCCTCGGCCTTCAGGTCGGGCCGGAAGACGCCGTACATTCCCTCGTTCTGCAACAGGTGGGTGTTGCAGTTCGTGGGGTGGATGGCGTTGATGCGAATCATCCGCGGCGCCAAGTGAAGACACATCTCGTCGACGTACTCGATCACGACGCGCTTGCTCCATCCGTATCCAGCACCGCCGGGTCCCATGTCCGGGCTGGTCGTGGTGCCGCGAATCATGCCCGCGGTGGAACCGGTCACGATGATCGAGGCACCGTCGGGCAGATGTGGTAGCGCCACAGCGACGGTGTTCATCACGCCGACCAGGTCGACGTCGGAGGCGTCGACGAAGCCCATCGGATCGGGGTTTCCCATCGCCATCGGCAGGATGCCGGCGTTGGCGACGACGACGTCGATCTTGCCGAGATCGGCCACCCCCGCCTCCACCGCCTCGCGAAGTTCGTGGCGTTCGCGGACGTCGGCGACCCGGGCCACGACGCGGCGTCCGGTCTCTTTGACGGCGCGCTCGGTTTCGGCGAGATCCTCGGGGGTGGCGAGCGGGTACGGATTCGACGGGATGTCACGGCAGATGTCGACCGCGATGATGTCGGCGCCCTCCTTGGCCATCGCGATCGCGTGCGCGCGACCCTGACCCCTGGCGGCACCCGTGATGAAAGCGACCTTGCCGTCGAGCTTTCCGGTCATGTCAATGCTCCTTCGATTCTTGCCGGTCCAGACACGTGGCGAGGCGCTCGCCGGGACACATCGTCATCCGAGCGGGGTGAACGTGATGTGCAGTTCGTTGAGCCCACGCATGATGAAGGTCGGCTCATAGGTGAAACGGCGGTCGTCGGGCGGACCGTGGTGTTCGGTCGAGATCGCGATGTCGGTCATCCGGTCGAGAATCCGGTTCAACGATATCCGTCCTTCTGCCCGGGCCAACGGCGCGCCCGGGCAGGAATGGACGCCGCGGATGAACGCGATCTGCTCGCGCACATTGGGCCGGTCGGGTCGGAAGACGTTGGGGTCGGCGAACTTCCGCTCGTCGCGGTTACAGGCGCCGGGCAGCAGCATCACCGTCGTTCCCGCAGGCACCTCGACTTCACCGATCTTGGTGGTCGTGCGTGCCATCCGGAAGTGGGACTTGACGGGGCTTTCCATCCGCAACGTCTCCTCGAGGAAGGCGGGGATCTTGCTGCGGTCGTCGCGGAGTTCCTTCTCGAAGTCGGCGTTCTCGGCGATGAACCGCACCGCCGAGCTGACCAACTTCGTGGTCGTCTCGGTGCCGGCTGCGAACAGGAACGTCGACAGGTTCATGACGTCCTCGATCTCGGGCGTCGACCCGTCTTCGTGCTTGGCCTGCGCCAGCTCGGTGAGCACGTCCTCCCGGGGGGAGCGCCTGCGGTCCTCGATGTAGGAGTAGAACTTCTCGTTGAGCCACTCCAGTGGGTTGTGCGATGTCGGCGCGTCCTTGCCGAGCTCGCCGACCGTCTCCATGGCGAAGACCCCTTTGAACTCCTCATGATCTTCGACGGGCACACCGAGAAGGTCGGCGATGACCAGCAGCGAGAACGGTTTGGCATAGGCGGACAGGAATTCACAGCTGCCCTTGGCGAGAAAGGTGTCGAGTTGCTGGTCTGCCAAACGCCACATGAAGTCCTCGTTCTCCTTGAGGCGTTTGGGCGTGATGAGTTTGTTCAGCAGGCCACGGGTGCGAGTGTGCAGCGGCGGATCCTGCGATGTGATGTGTTCGGCCATGGGCACAGCGGCGCGGTGTTGTTCGATCAGCTCGCTGACGTCATCGGACTCCCCTGGCCCGAAGGGCATGCCCGAGAACGGGCCGGCGACCGATACACAGGAGGAGAACGCGGGGTCCTTGTAGACCGCGAGCGCCTCTTCGTAACCGGTCACGGCCAGCACATTGAAGGGAGTCGCTTGGGCCACCGGGCATTTGGACCGCAGATGATCGAAATACGGATACGGGTCGGGGACAAGCGTCGCGTCGGTGAAGAAGTCGACGGTATCGAAATCGGTCACAAGACACTCCTGGTTGCTTCGGTCACGTAGGCGTCGTCGACGCTCATGATCTGGTCGAGGTTCTCGGCGATGTCTTCGACCGTCAGCGGCTGTTTCCAGATCCCTTGGGTGCGCACGACCGCGAGGCGGGAGACACCGCCCATCCCCGTCAGCAAGACCTCACCGTTGAGCGGGCACGACTCGTGCGCCAGGAAAGCCGCTGCGGGAGCGCACAGTTCAGGAGGCATGCTGGCGTTGATCTCGGCCATCATGTCCTCTGACATGCCGTACAGCTCAGCCAGTTGCCGGCCCTGCGAGGCGGACATGCGGGTGTAGGCCCGCGGCGCGATCGCATTGACTGCGATGCCGTGGGCCGCGCCTTCGGTGGCCAGGTTGCGGGTAAGCCCCCAGACCGCGCCCTTGGCCGCGCCGTAGCTGGTCAGTTCGGGGATGCCGCCGAGCATCGCCTCGGAGACGGTGTTGACGATCCGCCCCGTGCCTGCCTTGACGAAATGTGGCCATGCCGCCCGCGCGACGAAAAGCGTTCCGAAATAGTGCACGTCGAGCATTCCGCGGACCCTGTCCTCCGGCAGCGTCTCGAACAGCCCAGGGTCGTGGATGCCGGCGTTGTTGACCACCGCATCGATTCGCCCGAACTCGTCGACCGCGGTGTCCACCACCGTCTGCGCCCCGGACTCGTCGGCGACGGAGGCGTTGCACGCCACCGCCCGGCCGCCGGCTTGCGCGATCTCCTCGACCACCGAGTCAGCCGGACGCGATGCGCATGCGCGACCGTCGATGTCCGCCCCGTTGTCGGCGACGACGACGCAAGCCCCCTTGGCGGCGAGCAGCAGCGCGTGACCGCGGCCGATCCCGCGGCCGCCGCCGGTGACGACCACCACCCGGTCGTCGAAGCGCAGATCGCTCACGGGCTGCCCGACGGGTCGAACACGATGGGCAGCGCGGTCGGAGAACGGAACACCTGCCCGCGGATGTAGGCCTCGTCCGCCCCGGGGTCGAGCCGAAGGTTGGGCAGGCGGTCCAGCAGGAGGTTGAGCGCCACCCGCATCTCCAGGCGTGCCAGATGCATGCCCAGGCAGACGTGCACCCCGTGGCCCCAGCCGATGTTGGCCTTGGCTTCGCGGAAGATGTCGAACTGATCCGGCTGCGGGAAGCGCTCATCCTGTCGGTTGGCCGCACCCAACACCGGCATCACCGACGAACCCTCGGGAATGTGCACACCACCGAGTTCGGTGTCGCGGCTCGCGATCCGGGTGATCATGCTCAGCGGTGGCTCCCAACGCACCGCTTCCTCGATCGCCTGCGGTATCAACGACCGGTCAGCCCGGATCGCGTCGAGCTGTTCGGGGTTCGACAACAAGCCGAACAACAGGTTCCCCAGCGACCGGTACGTCGTCTCGACGCCAGCGGGCAGCAGCAGCCGCAGAAACGAGAAGATCTCTTCGTCGGAGAGCTTTTCCCCGTCGATCTCGGCCGCGCCCAGCCGACTGATCAAATCGTCGCGCGGTTCCTCGCGTCGCGCGGCCAGAATTGGCCGGAAGTAGTCGGCCAGCGCCATCGACGCCTCCCGGCCGCGTTCCGGGTTGATGGTGAACGACAGCAGCGAGATCGACCACTTCTGAAACTGTGCGTAGTCGTCCTGCGGCAGGCCCAACAACCCGGCGATGATCAGCGTGGGGTACGGGAAGTTGAACTCCTTGACGAGGTCGACACGTCCCCGATTGGCGAACCGGTCGATCAGCGCGTTGCCGATCTTGGTCACCAGCGTGTCTTCCCAACGGGCCAGGGCCTTCTGCGAGAACGCCTTGGCCACCAGCGCCCGGTGCCTGCCGTGCTCGGGTTCGTCCATGCCGAGCATCACATGCTTACCGAACACGTCCCCGAACGCCTGGATGATGATCGCCGAGGAGAACGTCTCGTTGTCCCGCAGCATCCGCTGGGCCTCTTCATAGCGATAAACCATGACGATCGGCTTACCCTCTTGCCCTGGTAGACCTGGGATCTCGATCTTCTGGACCGGCTCTTCGCGGCGCAGCCTGGCCATCTCCGTGTAGGGGTCACGCACATCGCCGGAAACGAAGTCGTCGAACTCTCCGAAGTCCTCGAGGTCCTCGAATAACAGTTGCATGGCTTTCCCCCTACGAACCCGCCGGATAGGCGACGGACTTGATCTCGGTGTACTGGTCGAACCCGGCGACACCGTTCTGGCGTCCGATACCGCTGGCTTTGTAACCGCCGAACGGCGTGTCGGCGCCGTACCCGGCGGTGCCGTTCAACCCGATGAATCCGGCGCGTAGTCGTCTTGCCACTGACAGGGCCTTCTCCAGCGTTCCGGCCATCACGTTGCCCGCCAGGCCGTACGGACTGTCGTTGGCGATACGCACCGCGTCGTCCTCGTCGTCGAACGGGATCACCGAGAGCACCGGGCCGAAGATCTCCTCCTGGGCGATGGTCATCGAATTGTCGACGTCGACGAAAAGTGTTGGCTTGACGAAGAACCCCTTGTCCATGCCCTCAGGGGCCTCGGCTCCCCCGACGAGCAGGGTCGCGCCCTCCTCGACGCCCTTGTCGATGTATCCGCGGATGCGCCCGCGCTGCTTGTCGGAGATGACCGGTCCGCACAGCGTGCCCGGATCCTGCGGATCCCCGGGCGCGACACCTTCGTAGATGCCCTTGAGGATTTCGACGCCTTCGTCGTAGCGCGAACGCGGCAGAAGCAGCCGGGTCGGGTTGGCGCACCCCTGACCCGCGTGCATACACGGCGCGATACCCATCATGCAGCCCAGCGCGAAATCCGCGTCCTCGAGCACGATGGTCGCCGACTTGCCGCCCAGTTCCAGGAACAACCGCTTCATCGTCGCGGCGCCCTTCTCCATGATCCGCCTGCCGACGACAGTGGATCCGGTGAACGAGATCAGGTCCACCTTCGGTGACAGGGTGAGTTCTTCACCGACAAAGTGATCCGAGGCGGTGACGACATTGACGACACCCGGTGGGATGTCGGTGTTCTCGGCGATCAGCCGGCCCAGCCGGGTTGCGTTGTACGGGGTGTTGGGCGCCGGCTTGAGCACGACGGTGTTGCCGGTACCGAGGGCTTGGCCGATCTTCTGGATGGTGACCTCGAAGGGGAAGTTCCACGGCACGATCGCCCCGACCACGCCGACGGGTTCGCGCCAGACTTTTCGGGTGGTGTTGACCCCGGTGACCGACACCAGCGCATCGCCCAACGAGGTCTCCCAGGGGTATTCGTCGATCAGCCGAGCCGGGTACCGCAGCGCGTCGGCCAACGGCGCATCGAGTTGGGGGCCGTGCGTGATGGCACGCGGACAGCCCACCTCGAGGATGAGCTCCTCGCGCAGCTCTTCCTGTTCGGACTCGAGTGCCTCCTGCAGCTGCAGCAGGCACCGCTGCCGGAACGCATGGTCGGTGGACCAGTCCGTCTCGTCGAACGCCCGCCGCGCCGCGTCGATCGCGCGGTGCATATCGGCCTTCGAAGCATCGGCGACCTCGCCGAGCACCTCTTCGGTCGCCGGGTTGAGGTTGGTGAAGGTGCCGGCCTCACCGTCGACGAGCTTGCCGTCGATCATCATCTTCGATTCGAAGCAAACGTCAGCCATGGTCTCTGCTCCCTCGTAGCGCGCCGAATCGCGGGATTCCCATCATCAGCCGGATCATCTGGTGCAATCCGGCCGACGGGAACACCCGGTTGGCGATCAACAACATTCGCGCGTCGGGGCCCACCGGCCGCTTGACGAACGGCTTCGAACTGTCCAGCGCCTCGGCCAGGCCCTCCGCGAACTTCTCGGGCGACCGTGCGGCCATGCGCATAGCCGCGCGGCCACGCTTGTCCATCGTGCGGTGGTGCCGCGCATAGGGACCATCCAAATCGCGACAGTCGGTGGTTCCCGCATCGGTGATGATCTCGGTGTCGTAGGTACCGGTCACCAGAATCGTGACGCCGATGCCGAAGGGCGCGATCTCGGCGGCCATCGACTCGCCCCAGCGTTCCAAAGCGCCCTTGACCGCCGAATACGGTGCGGTGGCCGGCATTCCGCGCACACCACCCTGGCTCGACACCAGCACGATGCGGCCGCGCCCGGCTTCGCGCATGGACGGCAGCAACGCCCTGGTCAGCGCGACGGGACCGAAGATGTTGGTCGCGAACATCTGCTCCCACAGATTCACCGGTGTCTCCTCGACCATTCCGGCAGCCGAGATGCCGGCGTTGTGCACCAGCGCATGTGGCGCGCCGACCGCCTCCTCGATGGACTTGGCGGCCGCCTCGATCGACGCGGTGTCGGTGAGGTCGAGCGTGACACCGATCAGGTTCGGATCGTTCGGCGCCGCGCCGGTCGCCTCACGCAGCCGTTGCATGCCGGCATCGACGGACCGCATGGCCGCGACGACCCGCCAGCCCCGCCGGTACAGATGGGTGGCCGATGCCAATCCGAGCCCGCGCGAGGCGCCGGTGATCACGACGCTGCGCGCTTTATCCATTCTGGGCGTCCGGTGCGCACCGGTTGCTCTTCTCACCCAGCTCCACGTCTGGGCGCCCGTCGGGCTGCCCGCTCATCCAGGTCGACATGATGCCGACGGAATACGGACCCGGTTGGCCGTTCGCTTCGTAGAAGCCCTGAGGGTCATAGATCTTCACTTCCGGATACGGCCACGGGCAGGCCACCGACGTGGAGATCTTGGTCGCCTTGACGATCGCGAAAAGCCCGCCGTAACAGAAGTAGGCGACGTTGATGATCACGAACATCACGACGAAGGTGCCCAACCTGGGCCTCGAGGCGAAAATCCGCGCTCGCTGAGCGAGCTTCTCCGCGACCGATTTACCGGTGTCGTCGCGGTAGAGCAGCACGCCGGCGGGGATCATCACGAACGTCACCGCCACCACTTCCCAGATCAACGGGAACTGATAGGTGTCTCCGGTGAACACCGACGCCCACGGCGGCACCTGTGAATAGATGTACATGCCGGTGCGCACCAGGGTGATCTCGAGCGCTGCGTCCACCACCACCCCGATCGGGAAGATGATGGCCGCCAGGCTGATCAGCGGATGGCGCCACACGAACGACTCGACAGGCCTGCGCGCCTGCAGTTTCCGCAAAATCCAGATCGCCGGGAAGTAGGGCCCGAGGTAGAACATCACGTATCCGAGGACCACGAACGGTTCCACCGTCGGTGACAGCGACACCAACGGCCAGTCCTCGGGCAGGTGCGCCAGCTCGGGATTGTAGACCGCGAACGGCGACCAGTTCATGATCGGGTCTTGCCACACGATCAACGACGTCACGAGTGCCATCAGCAACGTCGGGTTGTGCGGGTTTCGTCGCCAGTGCACCACCCACAAGGTGATGATGACGGCCATCGTGACGACGGTGAAGGTCTCGAGGATCACCACCCACGTGGACGTGCTCCACCCGAACAGCACCTCGACGGGCCGCGGTGTCCCCTCGACATCAGGATTGGCGATGCGTGGGGACCCCGGACCCTTACGGGTGTTGACGGCGAAAAACACCGCGACGGCAAGGAGTGCCGCCACCGAGATCGACGGCCCGAGCCAGGACCGTTTCGTCGGCCCCGGAGAGTCCGGCGAGGTGGCTTCGGCCTTCGGCGTTTCAGTGGTCACGGTTCACTCCTCACCAAAGCGGTCGACGAGATGAGAGTTGACGCCGTCGGCGTCCAGCCTTCGAGCGACGAGATACCCGGCGCCCATCCACGCCCGGCGCGTCCAGTTGCCGAACGAGACACGGGTTCCCGGTGCCCCCGCGGCGGCGGGCATCATCTTGACGCGTTCCAAGGCCTCCTTGACGCCGCGCGGACTGAGTGGATGCGCATCGCTGCACGCGCGCAGCAACGCCGTGGCGACGTCGCAGTTCACCACGGGCACACAGTATTCCGGCCTGCGGCCGAACTTCTCCTGGTACTTGTCGAGGAACCGCTGACCAACAGGGTTGCCCTCGTCGTACTGGTCCACGCCAGTCCACCCCATGAACGCGTTCCACATGATCGGGTTGATCCACGCGTTCTGGAATGCCGTGCTGGTGAACCGCGGTGGATCCCAACCGAGTTCTTCCAGCGCCGGGTTGACGAACACGATGCCGAACCCGAAACCGGCATGCACCACGGCCTGCGCCTTGGCTTCGTGCAGTGTGCGCACCGCTTCCGAGACGTCTTGGGCCGTCTGCGCGATCGCGGCTTCGGCGACGATCCGGATCCCCTTGCGCCGGCATGCGTTCCGGAAGTTCTTCACGTACGTCTCGCCGACCAGTGACTGCTCCATGAGGACGCCGACCTCGTGGTGTCCACCCTTGGCCAGAAGGTCCGCCCAGAAGATCGGCTCGTCGGTCAAAGACCCCTGCGGAAACGCGAACGTCCACTCCCCCAGCCATGCGTCGCTGCCGGTGACGCTCAGCGCGGGCACCCGGAACCGCTCCTCGATGGCCTCGCGGGTCGGCACGCAGTTGTCGGTGATGTGCGGGCCGAACACCGCGAGGCACCCCTCGTCGACGAGTTCGCCGTAGGCGTCGATCACCGCCTTGACCGAACCTTTCGGCAGCCCCTCGACCTCCTTGTAGATGATTTCGATGGGGCGATCGATCACGCCATTCTCAACCGCCTCGGCGAAGATCAGCTCGAAGGGATTGGACAGATCTTCCTTCATCTCCTGCGGATACAGGTCGGGCAGCTTGAAGTCCATGAGGTACCCGAACTTGATCGGTTCCGCGGTGCTCTCGTAGGACATGCCACCTCCGTTGTAGAAACCTAATATTTGTTCAGACAGTAGCGAGGGTCATGATCGGGGTCAATCATCCGGCGCCTGGTCGACCAAGTACGCGTCGATCATCTCGAGCAGGCCGCGGGTGACGGTCGCGTCGTCGGTCAGCGGGCCCGCGATCGCGGCCCGTGCGGCGTCCCGCGGGGTCAAACCTTCGCCGATCAGCCGCCCTGCGGCGATCAGTACCCGCGTCGAAGCGACTTCGCGCAGTCCCCCCGTCTCCAACCGCCGGATCGCATGGCCCAGCCGGACCAGGTCCGCGGCGCGGTCGTGAGCGATGCCCGCTTCGCTGGCGACGATCTTCTCCTCGACGTCGGCTGTGGGAAAACCGAATTCGATCGCAACCATCCGCTGCCTTGTGGAGTCCTTGAGATCCTTGAGCACGCTCTGGTAGCCCGGGTTGTAGGAGACGACCAAACAGAACCCGGGCGCCGCTTCCAGCGTGACCCCGAGCCGTTCGATCGGAAGTTGTCTGCGGTGGTCGGCCAGCGGATGCAGCACGACGGTGGTGTCCTGGCGGGCTTCCACGACCTCGTCGAGATAGCAGATGGCGCCGTCGCGGACCGCACGGGTCAGGGGCCCGTCGACCCACTCGGTTTCACCGCCGCGCAGCAGAAACCGGCCGACGAGGTCGGCGGTGGTCAGGTCGTCATGGCAGGCGACGGTGATCAGCGGACGATCCAGGTCATGGGCCATCGCCTCGACGAACCGCGTCTTGCCACAGCCCGTCGGACCCTTCAGTGCGATGGAAAGCCCCTGCTTGTATGCGGCCTTGAAGACCTGCTCCTCGTTCGCGACGGGCACGTAGTAGGGCCGCGGTGGCTTCACCTGCATGGCTTCCCTTCGGTTCGAGCTCGCATAAGGACCCTAGCGCGGAACAGATGTTTGGTTCAAGGTGTAGTCGCAGTCGACACCCGCCGACGCAGGTCCGCGGTGCGTAGCGCCGAGCGGAACAACGGACCGATCACGTCGGCCAGCTGCGTGGGCTTGGGTATCGACGCGTGCGCAGCGCTGCCGAACACCATGGCCAGCTCCCCCGAGTCGGTGGCGGCGCCGATCGTCAAGCACAAGCAGCCGATACCTTCTCGTCGGGCCTCCCCCAACGCCCGGCGTACGTCGGCCGCACCGTAGCGCCGTTCGTAGCCGTGGTCGTAGGCCAAGCCGTCGGACAGCACGACCAGCAGGCGTCGTGACGTGCCCGCCTTCTCCGTCATCACCGCCGTACCGTGCCGAATGGCCGCCCCCAGTCGTGAGTAGGCGCCCGGGGTGAGGCTGCCCAGGCGCCGCATGACCATCGCGTCGAGGTGATCGTCGAAGCGCTTGACTGGCACGAGATGAACCGCCGAGCGACCCTGTGACTGAAACGCGTACAGCGCGACGCGGTCCCCGAGTTCATGGAGGGCAACGGTCAGCGCCGCCGCGGCCGTCCGCTGCTGCTCGTGCACGGTCTGGCCGTAAGTGCCCGATTCGCCTGCCGAACCGGAGACGTCGAGCAGGACGAGTACGGCCAAATCGCGACGCCTTCGCAGATTGTCGAGGTAGACGGCCTCGTCGGGCGTCGAGCCCGCCAGCGTTTCCACGCGTGCCTCGACCGCGGCATCGACGTCGATATCGTCGCCCTGGACCTGCCGGTGACACCGGTCCAGCCCGATGCCCAGGCGGGTGAGGGGGCGCCGCAAGGCGTGGACATCCGGGCGAACCAACGCTTCCCCCTTCTCGATCGGTGCGTCGATCTCGATCACGGTGCACCAGTCGGGACGGTAGCCGCGTCGCTGGAAGTCCCACTCGTCATACGTGCGCCCCCCGGTTGTGGAGGCTTCCCAGCCGTCAGCGTCCACCGCACCGGCCGCACTCGAGGTCACCGCGCCTGCGCCACGAAATCCCCTGCGGGACCGATGGGTTGGCGTATCCGCGCCCGGCGTGCCCGCACCGGAGAGTTTGCGGACACTCTTTGTCATCCGTTTCAGAAGCTTGCCGAGCACACCGCCCCCACCAACGGGACTCGTGAAGGGATCCATCACGTCTTCGCCGTCGTCCAAGCCGTCATCGTCGTCGTCGAGGTCTGCCAGTTCCTTGTTCGCCTCGCGCCGAGGGGCGTGCCCGCCGGCCGATTCCACCTGCGCGGCGGAGGCGCGGTTGGCCAACAGCTTCTGCGCCCTGATGACGCCGAAGCCCGCGGGCGGATCGGCGATGTCACGACTTTGCCCCGCCACCTTCAAGGAACCGACCGCCGAATCCGCGCGGGCAGCAAGGTCACAGTCGAGAAGGCGGCGGACACCCGTCGGCAGCAGGTCGTCGTTGACCGACAACGCCCGCTGACCCTCGACCGCGAGGTACCGGCGCGCCAGGGCCGGCCGCCTGACGAGTTTGCGCACCACGTCCGCTTCCAGGCCTCCACTGGCCAGCAGCGAGGCCTGCACCGTGACCGCCTCGAGTTGGCGGTGCGCGCCGGCGGATGGGTCGACGAACAGCGTGACGCCGTCGGTCCATGCCGGTTCGCCGGGAGTGGCAGGCGCGACCGCTATCGTGCGGCCGGCCAGGGCCGAGGCCAGCAGCGCCAAGCGCTTGGGATCGTCGGCGTCCTCGCTCGTCATCGAGTGCGCCCTTTCTCGTTGACCAAATATCTGTTCCAACGTAGAGTCCGGCCGGACCGCCGTCAATCGCCGGAGGAACGATGATCGATTTCGCCGACCAGGTCGCCGTGGTCACCGGGGCGGGCCGCGGGCTCGGCCGTGTGTATGCGCTCGAGTTGGCAAGGCGCGGAGCATCGATCGTCGTCAATGACATCGGCGCAACCATGCATGGAGGCGGCCTGGACACGGCGGTCGCCGATCAGGTGGTCGACGAGATCACCGCGTCCGGCGGCACGGCCGTAGCGTCCTATGACTCGGTCGACAGCCCGGCTGGCGGTGAGGCCATCGTACGAACCGCCCTCGACGAGTTCGGCCGGCTCGACGCGGTGATCAGCAATGCGGGCATCTTCAACTCCATCGCGTTCGACGAACTGACTCCCGTCGAGTGGCGACGCATGCTTTCGGTTCATCTCGACGGCGCGTTCTACCTGTCGCAGCCCGCCTACCGGGTGATGAAGAAGCAGGGCTACGGGCGGTTCGTATTCATCGCGTCGTCGGCGGGCATGTTCGGTCAGCACCTGGAGGCGCATTACGCGGCGGCCAAGGCCGGCATCGTCGGCCTGACCAATGTCATCGCGCTTGAGGGTGAACCGCACGGCATCCGCGCCAACACCGTGCTGCCCTTCGGGATCTCCCGGATGGTCACCGAAACGCTGGGCGACCCGAAAGCCCTCGAGGACAACGGTTTCTTCGCCGCCATCCGTCCCGAGCTCGTCGCTCCACTGGTGGTGTACCTGGCCAGCCGGGCGTGCGATGTCAACCATCAGAACTTCTCCGCATGCGCGGGCCGGTTCGCCAGGGTCTTCATCGGGCTGAGCGAGGGCTGGCTGGCACCACGGGACGGCGACCCGACGGCCGAGGACATCGCCGGCCACCTCGAGGCGGTCGCGGCCACCGATCCGTTCACCGTTCCGGGATCGATCTACGACGAGGTGTTCGCGGTGACGCGGCGCCTCGGGGTCACCGGCTGAACATCATTCTCGACCGGCCTCACCATCATTGACCAAAAATCTGTTCCGCATTATCGTCTCCGCGGAGACCGAGCACAAGGAGCGCCATGGACATCGACCAGCTCCTGACGACAACCCGATCGGCACGAAAATCGCTTGACCTCGATACAGCTGTCGATCGTCGCGACGTCGCAGAGTGCCTGCGGATCGGGATGCACGCCGCCAACGGCTCGAACCAACAGAGCTGGCGCTGGGTAGCCGTTTTCGACGAGGAAATCCGCGCGCAGCTCGCCGAGCTCTACCGCGACGCCTATCTGCAGAGGGTCGGTGGGCAACTGATCGCCGACCTGTTGCCACCCGAAACACCCGGCAAGAAGATCATGTCCTCGACCGAGTGGCTGGTCGAGAACATGGCGAAAGTCCCACTTCTCGTAATCCCCTGCTACGAACCGTATCTGCCGCGCGTCGACGGTGACGAGTCGTTCTACCAGGCGACGCTGTACGGTTCGATCTTCCCCGCCGTCTGGAACTTCGCGCTCGCGCTTCACACGCGTGGCTACGGAACCTGCGTGACGACGTTGCATCTGACCTACGAGGCAACGGTCCGCGATCTGCTCGGCATCCCGGAAAGTTACGTCCAGGGCTGCCTTCTGCCGGTCGGCCGGCTGCGGCCCGGCGTCAGATTCCGTCCGGCGGAACGTCGACCGATAGCCGAGGTGGTCGCCGTGGACACGTGGGAGGGGACATCGCTGTGAACGAGAGGTTGCAGGCGTTGAGCGACCGCGCGGACATCTTCGACTGCATGCAGCGGTACGCCCGCGGGATGGATCGACGCGACCGCGAACTGGTGCGTTCGGCCTACCACGACGGTGCGGTCGACGAGCACATCGGTTTCGTCGGCCCCGTCGACGAATTCATTGACTGGGCATTCGCGTACCACGAGACGCAACCCCGCTACCAGCACTACCTGCTGAACCACACCGCGGACATCACAGGGGACCGGGCGCACGCCGAAACCTACTATCTGTTCGTCGGCACCGACCGCGCCCCGGCAAACCATCTGACCGTCAACGGCGGCCGCTACATCGACCGGCTCGAGCGCCGGGACGGCCGTTGGGCCATCGCCGCGCGGGTCTGCGTCGTGGAATGGCACACCGAGGGAACGACGCTGATCACCGACGAGACCATGGGCTTTCTCGCCGACATCCTCACCGTCGCGCACGACCGAAGTGACATCTCCTACGAGCGCCCGCTGAACCCCGTTCGCTTTCCCTCCAGTTCGTGACTGCCCGGCCCCGCTGCCGGCGCTTTCCCCTCGACCGACACTGCCCGGTAACCCAGTTCTGGTAACGTTAACCAAACTTTGGGTCGGTTCGACCAAACAGGTGGACGGGAGCCTGGCATTGGAGGTGTCGTGGGGCGTCGTGTGACGCCGAAGGCCGACCTCGCGAAGCACGCGGGCCATTCCTACGACGACGGCACCCGGCGGACCGAAATCTTGCAGACGGCGGCGTCGTTGATCGCCACGTCCGGGCTGCGCACGTCACTTCAAGAGATCGCCGACGCCGCAGGCATCTTGCCCGGCAGCCTGTATCACCATTTCGAGTCCAAGGAGGCAATCCTCGTCGAGTTGCTTCGGCGCTACCACGAGGACCTCGATCGCATCGCCGATCAAGCCCTCAATCGGCTCGACGACCCCGCCCCGCTGTCGGCGTTCGATCGGATCGTCGAGTTGGGCGCCGCAGTCGCCCAGTGCGCGGTGACCCACAGCGCCGCACTACAGATGACGTTCTACGAGACACCGACCTCGAATCCGGAACTGGCCGCGCTGGCTCAACAGCGCCCCGCGAAGATCCTCGAAGCGATGGTGCAGACGCTGCGTGCCGCGCGGTGGAGCGGTTATCTACGCCCGGACGTCGACCTGCCCATCCTTGCCGACCGGATCGTCCAGTCGATGCGCCAAATCGGACTCGACGTCATCCGACACAGCGCAGGCGCCGACAAGGTTGCGGCCACGCTGTGCCGGATCCTGCTGGAAGGACTGGCCACCGTCCCTCCCAGTGACGCCGAACTTGATCGCTCCCCCGCGTTCATCGCCGCCGATGACGCGGTGAAGTCGTGGATCGAGGAGGAAGAGAACGCGCCCAACGATAAGGCCTCACACGTGCGCGCAGTCGCCCGAGCCGAATTCGGGCGAAAAGGGTACGAGGTCACCACGATCCGCGACATCGCATCGGCCGCCGGCCTCGGCACCGGGACGGTGTACCGCTTGATCGGGTCGAAAGAGGAACTGCTGGCCTCGATCATGCAGTCGTTCGGTGAGAAGGTCGCCGAGGTGGGGTGGACGAGCGTGCTGCGGTCCGAGGCGTCGGCGGTCGAGAAACTCGATGCGTTGAGCTGGATCCACACCAACGCGCTCGCCCACTTCGGCGACGAGTTCCGGATTCAGCTGGCATGGATGCGGCAGTCTCCTCCGGACACCCCCAACATCGCATGGCTGTTCACCAAACGCGTCCGTCAAATGAAATCTCTGCTCACCGCGGGGATTCGCGCCGGCGAGATCGCGATTGACGCACCGTCGAACGAGACGCTGGCCCGCGTCGTCATCGGGGTGTCGTGGATCCCGGAGAACCTTCTTCACGACCTGGGCCCCCGCGCGTCGCAGATCCACGTCCGCGACACCCTGCTGCGCGGCGTCACCACGCGCTCGGCAGCCGAGGACGCTAGCCGACGATGATCGGCAGCCTGCCCCAGCCTCGCACGCTGGAGGTGTGGGCCATCGCGGCGTCCTCGTAGTCGACCTCCCACTCGGGCCACCGGCGCAGCATCTCCTCGAGTGCGACCCTGGCCTGCATCCTGGCCAACGACGAACCGAGACAGAAGTGCAGCCCCAGCCCGAACGACAAGTGTGACCCGCCGCGATGGATGTCGAAACTCTCTCCATCGGGATAGCGTCGCTCGTCCCGATTGGCAGAACCGTTGAGCAACAACATCACCGAGCCCTCGGCGATCGTCTTCCCGTACGCCACGGTGTCGCGGGCGACATACCGGCCCTGTACCGGCGACGGCGCCTGGTAGCGCAACACCTCCTCGATCGCACGCGGTATCAGCGAGAAGTCGTCGACCAGTTCGCGTCGCTGATCGGGATGCTCGGCGAGCAGCTGGGCGATGAAACCGATCAGCCTGGTGGTTGTCTCGTTCCCGGCACCAGCGATCATGGATGTGTACGTCAACACCTCGATGCGCGACAGTGGCCGGAGTTGACCGTCGTCCTCGACTTCGGCGTTGAGCAATTGAGTCATGAGATCATCCGACGGATGCTCTGCCCGCCATTCGATGTAGTCGGCGAACAACTGATAAGCGTTCTCGAACGTCGCGGCCGACACTGCCTGAAAACTGCCCTCCTTCAGCCCTATCGACGCATCGGTGTTGTCGCGGATCTGTTGCTGACCCTGCTCGGGTATGCCCAGCAGGTAACCGATCGTCCGCATCGGGATCAACGCCCCGAAATCGCCGATCACGTCGAAACGGGAGGCGCCCGATAAGGAGTCGAGCGCACGAACGCAGAACTGGCGCACTAGAGACTCGATGCCCTCCATTCGGCGCGGTGTGAAGACCTTCGACAGCACCCGCCGGTGAATGTCGTGAAGCGGAGGGTCCTCGAACAGGATCACCCCGGGCGGCACGTCCACACCGCTCATGATGACGTCCATCGTGGTGCCCTTGCCCGACCGATAGGTGTCCCAGTCGTGCAACCCCTGGGCGACATCGTCGTAGCGGCTCAACGCGTAGAAGTTGTACTTGTCGTTGTAATAGAGCGGCGCCTCGTCGCGCATCCGCTTCCAGATCGGGTACGGGTCGTCGTCGATGTCGAAATCGAATGGGTCGTAGTACAGATCGACGGTATCGGTATCGGTCATCTGCTGTTCTCTCCTGTCGTCGTCGGGGTCGCTGCCGCGTCAGCGGCGCGCCTCAGATATGGCCACGCGATCTCGGGTGGAATACCGCCGCACAGCGGCGAAAGGTTGAGAAACCCTCCCCCGCGGATGATTTCGCTCGCCGCATCGGAGGTGATGATCCGGTGCGAACTGTAGTGGTGGCGCAACTCCTCCACATCGCGCGCCGCCGAGATGCCGGCCGAAGCGTGGTTGTCCGGATTCCACCGCGCATACATCTGGGCGTCGTGAAACAGGTGTTCGCCGATCTCTTCCCACGCCTCATCGACGTCGTCGGCGACGAACGTGACCGTCGGCGTGTCGGGCGGGGGCAAAAGCACACCGCCTGGCTCGTACCCGTGCTCGCGTGACGCGGTTTCGTACGCGTCCCGCATACCGGTAACGCTGCCGTTGGCCAGAAGCCCCAGACCGTAACGGCCGGCGCGGCGCGCCGCAGCGAGGCTTGCACCGCCCCACATCAGGGTGGGCCCGCCGCGAGTGCACGGTGGCGGTGACACCATGATGCGGCGATTGTCGTGCACTGTGGGCCGGCCGGTCAGCAGCGCCCGCAGCAAGTCGAGGTTCTCGTCGGCCAGCGCGCCCCGGCGTGACCGGTCGATGCCGAAGTGCTCGAACTCCTCGGGGCGGTAACCCAGCCCGAATACATACGAGGCCCGGCCGTTACTGAGAATGTCGAGCACCGCCACGTCTTCGGCCAGCCGGACCGGATCGTAGAACGGAAGTATCACCACCACGCTGAGCGCCAACCGCTCAGTACGGGCCGCGATCGCCGATGCCAACATCGTGGGTGCGGGAAGATATCCGTCCTCCGATCCGTGGTGCTCGCACAGCACCGCCGCCACGCATCCGTGCTGCTCGGCCCACGCCGACATGTCGATCGCCGCCGCATACAGGTCGGTCGTCGTCGCGCCAAAACTCGGTGCCCGCATGTCGAACCGGATCGAGAACATCGCTGAGTACCGCTGCTCACCCGAACGCGTACCGGGGCAACGTGTTCGGCAGGTCAAGCGAGCTCAGCAGGCCGGCGGGAGCGGCCACCACGTAGGGAATCGCGTTGACCACGCGCATCGCGGTGGCGGCCATCGCGGCATGTCCCGCACCGTGCCCCTCGGCGGCGCCGACGTTCATCGCGCAGTGGATGTCGGGATCACCGTCGATGTCGACGCGATACGTGGCGTCGAACGCCGAGGACGGCCAGTCCGGCGCGACGTCGCGTGCCATCCGGATGATGTGCTGGACGACGATGGCTTCCCGACCGTTGACCACACCCGCGGCCCGAGTGCTCACCGCACCGCACGTGCCGGCCTCGATCGTGCCGAACGCCACCTCGATGTCTCTGTCGGTGATCCGGCGGTCGAGGCTGCCGCGGACCTCCTCGACCTCGACGCCAAGACCGGCCGCGATCAGGTGAATCGGTGCTCGCCAGGCCATTTCGATGAATCCCGGCGTCTTGAGCAGCGGTTCGAAATCGAGTGGGCGTCCGAAGCCCATGCCGTTCATCATCACATCGGCCACCGGGTAGTGGTCGTTGAGCGCGACCTCGGTGACGGTCACGCAACGGATCCGCTTCGACTGCGTGGCCAACACCAGCGCGAGCTGATCGGAGCCGAAGCCGGGAAAGATCCCAGAGGCGTAGAAGGACGCGCCGCCCTTGTTCGCGGCCTGTTCCATCTGGTCGCGCCACTCCGGTGAGTAATAGGCGGGGGGATAGATCAAGGTGGTCGACGACGTCGACACGACATTGATCCCGGCCTCGAGAAGTTTTAGGTAATCGGGCACCGCCGCCGCGTCGCGTTCCGGTCCGCTCGCGGCGTACACCACGCAGTCCGGTTGCAGCGCCACCAACGCATCCGCGTCGTTGGTCGCCGTCACGCCGATCGGATCCCCACCGGCGAGCTCTCCGGCGTCCTTGCCGATCTTGTCCTCGGAGTGCACCCACACACCTACCAGCTCGAGATCAGGTCTGCCCCGGATCGCGTCGATGGCGATCGATCCGACGCCTCCTGTCGACCAGACGACGGTCCTCAGCGGCCTTGTCACGGATTCTCCTGTCGTTCAGATTGATGCGGCTGCCATCGCGGCGCGTTCGAGATACGGCCAAGCCAGCGCGGGCGGTAAACCGCCGCACAGTGGAAGCAGCGGAAGCGGCGTGCCGTCTTCGGCATACGTGGCGGCCTCCTCGGGTGTGAAGATGCGGTACGGCCCGCCCGGTTCCCGCAGTTCGGCCACGCTCTGCGCCCTCGAGATGCTCGCCACCGAATCGTCGCCGTGCCGGTAGGCGGCGGCCATCACCGCGTCGTGCAGCAAGTACGGCCCCAACTCCTGCCATGCCGCGTCCACATCCTCGGCGACGAAGACGGTCGTCGGCGCCCCCTCGCGGGGGAACTGCATGAGTCCGGGCTCGAATCCGTTGTCACGACATTCGTTCTCGTAGAACCGCTTCAGCTCCTCAGAAGCCACCTGGGAGATGAAACCCAGCCCGTGCCGGGCGGCGCGCCGAGCGGCGGCCCTGCTGCCTCCGGCGATCAGCAGGTACGGCCCGCCGGGAG
Source organism: Mycobacterium lehmannii (assembly GCF_001499925.1). Taxonomy (NCBI): domain Bacteria; kingdom Bacillati; phylum Actinomycetota; class Actinomycetes; order Mycobacteriales; family Mycobacteriaceae; genus Mycobacterium; species Mycobacterium lehmannii. The sequence goes on along the minus strand of NZ_LQIR01000034.1, from coordinate 301,845 downwards.
TCGCCGGAGGCGGCGTGACCTGGACGCGGCGGCCGTCGATGTCGATCGGCTCCCCGGTCAACAGTCGCAAGAGCTGCGCCAGCGACTCGTCGGCGACCGCGCCCCGCCGGCTCATGTCCACACCGAAGTGCTCGTACTCCTCGGCGCGGTGCCCGATGCCGAACGCATAGGAGACGCGGCCGCGACTGATGATGTCGAGCACGGCGATGTTCTCGGCCAGCCGGACGATGTCCCAGAAGGTGATCGGCACGGCGGCCAGCATGATCGCCAGCCGCGTGGTTCGCGCGGCGATCGCCGACGCCAGGAGGTGCGGCGACGGCAGATGCCCGTCCTCGGTGCCGTGATGTTCGGAGAGCACGGCGACAACCGCACCGCGCGTCTCGGCCCATTCGCACATCTGCACAGCGCACGCATAAAGGTCGGTTGCAGGCGCGCCGGCAGCGGGCGCGCGCATGTCGAAACGAAGCGTGAACATCAGCGCCGCAAGAAGGCCGAAGGATCCACGACGACCGACTCTAACCTAATTTTTGTTCTGGTTGCGTTTAATAGTGAATGCTATTCTCAGACCTGGCCCGAGACATGGATCTCGCCCCGTCGCGCTCTCCGAGGAGGATCGATGACCGGAGGCAAACACCGCGTGGTGGTCTGGTCGACCGGCGGAATCGGTTCCATTGCGATTCGCGCGATTTCCCAGCGACCCGACCTGGAGCTCGTCGGGGTATGGGTGCACTCCCCCGACAAGGACGGTATGGACGCGGGCGAACTCGCCAACGGACAGCCGATCGGGGTGGCCACCACCACGGACGCCGATGCGTTGGTCGGGCTGCGGCCCGACTGCGTCGTCTATGCGGCCAGCGGGCCCGAACGTGACGCGCTCGCCATCCCCGACTATGTCAAGCTGCTCAACGCCGGGATCAACGTGGTGACGACGAGCACCACCCACCTGGTCAATCCGCATGCCTACGAACCAGCCGAGTGGCGTGATCAACTGGCCGCGGCTGCCAAGGAGGGACAGGTCTCGCTGTACGCCTCAGGCATCGAGCCGGGCTTCGTCGCCGATTACCTACCGCTTGTGCTCAGCACCCAGTCCTCGCAGATCGAGAAGATCCACGCCTACGAGATCGGCCTCTACGACGATTACGGCGTACCCGACATCATGGGCGACGCCTTGGGATTCGGGCGGCCACTCGACTACCAGCCGTGGATCTCCTTCCCCGGCGCCATCGCCGGCGAATGGCAGGGGCAGATCCGCATGGTCGCCGAGGCGCTCGGCGTCGAGGTGCAAGAGGTGCGCGAGACGTTCGACCGCGCGGTGACCGAGCGGACGCTGGAGGTGGCGATGGGCACCGTCGAGGCGGGGACGTGCGGAGCCCTTCGGATGCAGGCCATCGGCATCGTCGACGGCTGTGAGGCGATCGTGATTGAACACGTCACCCGGTTGGCTCCGGATGTGGCTCCGCAGTGGCCGACGCTGCCGAATGCGCTCGGCTATCGGATCGTGATCACCGGTCAGCCCGACATCGAGTGCACGATGGCAGCCACCGTCCGCGACCGCAAGGACGCGGCCATCGAAAGCATGACCTCCGGCGCGGGCGCAATGGTCGCCACGGCCATGCGTGTCGTCAATGCGGTGCCCTATGTCATTGCCGCACAACCGGGTCTGCTCAGCTCGGTCGAGCTACCCTTGACGATCCCGCGGCACGCCTTCAACCCACGCGGGTCAGCCTGAACGGCATCTCGATGTCGAGCACCTTGTTGAAACCGCAGGCGCCACTGGGACCCTCGGTCTTGTCCCACCCCTCGTACTTGTTGGGGTCCTGCGGATAACCCAGCCAGAACACCCACGACTGCTTGCCCGGGTAGGCCGTACCGTCGATGCACGGTTCCCAGTCCGGCACGGTCCTGGTCACCTTCCACCGGCCGCTCATGTACACCAGATCCGCGCTCCAGCCCTGGTCGCTCTCGACCCGACCGGTGCAGTCCTGATACGTGGTGCACGAAGAAGTGATCGTCCACGTCTGCGTCACGCTTGCCTCGTCGTGACGCGAGTCGTTGGTCGTTGCCCACCGGCCGTCGGAAAACGCGGTGAACACGCCGTTGATCGCGACCTCGTTCTGCGCCTGTGCGAGCGGTGCGGAGTGCACCGCCGCGGTGATCGTCACCGCGATCGTCAACGCCCGTATCACTGCTCGCCTCCCTCGTAGATCAACTGCTGCCACGACTTCGGGCGCTGCGCGAGATCAGTTTGGCGGCCGACGTTTCCGTCCGGCGTTGCATACTGGCCGGTCTGCGGGTCGTAGTGCGCGATGGCGACGGATGGTCCCTCCGCGGAGCGCCCGGTGGTGACCGAACTCGGCGTTGCGGGTACCGTCCCGGCCGGAGGCGGCGAACCGTCTGACTGCGGCGGTGGCCCGTGTGGGGTCCCCGCCTGAGGTGCGGGTGCATCGGCGGCGCCCCGCTGGTCCACCGGTTGCGAAACAAGGGGCGGGATCGCGTTCGGAGGCAGCGACGGCATCTTCGCTCCGGGTGCGAGCGGCGGAGGCGGGATTGGCGGCACCATGCCCTGCGGCAGTGGCGTGCCCTCCAGCGGGGCGAAGAGGTTCTCGTCGGCAGTGACCCGATCATCGGGCGGCACTCCCTGCGCGATCAGGTTGGGATCGATCGGGTAGGGCCCGAGCGAGTGCTGGCGCATCGCGAGCGGTTGATAGGGTTTATCGCTGTAGCACAGCTCGACGGTGGGCGCTCGCTTGCCCGGCACACCCATACAAGGCGCGTTGCGCGCACCACGCACGACGATCGGCGAGTCCTGCGGCAGCTTGCAATACAACCCGTCCGGCGTGTCGATCGTGGTCTGATCGTCCGGGCTCCGCCATTGCGAGGGCGGCAGGAAGCCGACGGTGCACGGGTTGGGGTCGGCCATCTGAATGCGGAAGTCACCCAGGGCGATACCGGTGGGATTGTTATGGGGAGCCGACGACTGCACGTTGGCCACGAACGGCGGTAACAGCACGAGCACCTGCTCCAGCGAGGGGCGGTAGGTGACTGCAACCTGACCGATGGTGGTCATGTTGGCCAGCAGCACCGGCAGTGTCGGCTTGATCTGCTCGAGCAGGCCGGCGACCTCATCAACTGCGGCGGGACCCTCGTCCAGAAGAGTGCGGAGCTGCGGGTCGTTGGCAACGACCTGACCGGTGATCCCGGCGAGGCTTCGCGCCCACACCCGCAACGAGTCGGTCGAGCGGACCTGCGAATCCAGCAGAGGCACCGAGTCTTCGGCCAACCTCGCCGAGCGCGACGGGTCCTCGTTCAGGGCTTCGGAGAGCGTGGCCGATGAGTCCACCAGCGAACCCATGTCGAAGCCGGCTCCGCTGAACGCCTTGTACGATTCGTCGATCAATTCGCTCAGGCGACCCTTGGGGATGCTCGCGATCAGGGTGTTCACCTGCTCGAGCATCGGGCTCACCGGCTGCGGAATCGTGGTGTCGGACACGGCGATCACCGATCCGTCTTCCAGATACGGCGGCGACTCGGTGCGCGGAAGCAGCTCGACGTACTGCTCGCCGACGGCTGACACGCTGCGCACTTCGGCCTGCAGATCGGACGGGATTCTCGGCGAGGTGTCGAGCCGCAGCGTCGCGGTGGCCTGGGTGCGGGACACGTCCATCTCGGTCACCTTGCCGACCTGCACCCCGCGATAGGTGACGTTGGCGAACCGGTAGAGCCCACCGGAGGACGGCAACTCCAGTGTGACGGTGATCTTCCCAATGCCCAGCAGGGTGGGCACCTGCATGTAGGCGAACACCATTGCGACCACGCCGATGATCGACGCGATCGAGAAGATCACGAGCTGGATGCGCACCACCCGCGGCAGCATCAGCCACCACCCCCCGGTTCCCACGGTGCGCGCGCAGCATTGGGAATCGGGCCGAAGGGCGGCGAGGTGCCAACGCCCAGTGGGAATTTGGTGTAGTACGCGTCGTATCCGGGGTCACCCGGCGCGGGAATCAACGATGCACGGTTCTGCCCGAGCGCGGTGCCGAGCAGCAATCCACGCTTGAGCCGCGCGTTCGTCCAGTCCACCGTGACGAAGAGATTCACGTAATCACCGCGCACCCCGCGGTCGATCAAGTTCTGGCTCAACGGGAACGTCGGCAAGGCAGCCAGCGCCGTGTCAATCTCTGCGCCCACGTCGGCGAGCGCGCGCAGGGTCGGCTCCAAGTTCTGCAGATTCGTCACGAGGTCGGCCTGCGTGTCGTTGATCAAGCCGGAAACCGTATCGCTGAACTGCCCCAACCGATTCAGTGCGGTGGTGAAGTTGGGCCGTTCCCGGATCAGGACGTCGAGCGCGGGCGGAATTTTGTCAAGCGCGCGGGTGAGCAGCCGTTGTTCATCACCCAACCGCTGCGAGAACCTGTTCAGCTCGTCGATGGTCGCGATGATGTTGTCGCGCTGTTGGTACAGGGTCCCGACGAAGGTGTCCAGCCGGGTGATCAAGTCGCGCACCGTTCCCTGACGTCCCGATAGCGCGGTGTTGAAATTGGCGATGATGTCGCCGATCTGGCCCAGTCCCCCGCCGTTGACCACCGCCGCCAGGGACGACAGCGTCTGTTCCGTCGACGGATAGGTCGACGTCCTGTCGAGAGCGATGGTGGCGCCGGGACTGAGCCTGCCGCGCGGTTCGTCGCCGGGCGGTGGGTCGAGCGCGACGTGCATCGATCCCAGGAGGCTGGTCTGCCCCACCGTGGCCACAGCGTTGCCGGGCACCACGACCTCGGGCTTGACCGAGACCTCCAGGTCGATGTGCCAGCCGTGCAGCGTCATCTTCCCGACGCTGCCGACCACGACATCGTCGATCATCACCGGCGAATTCGACTCGAGGGTCCCGATATTCGCAAGTTCGAGGTGGTAGACGTTGCTATCCGACCCTCGGCCCACCGCGCCCGGCAGGGGCAGCGAGTTGACCCCCTGGAATGAGCAACCGGTGACCGTCAGCAGGATGCTCAGGCCGACCGCCACCATCCGACGAGCCGTCATGAGGGAGCTCCACCGTGTGGGACCGGGGCCACCGCCGCCGGTGGCGCCTGAGCACTCGGCCGCTCGGCGGGCAACAGCATGTCCTGCACGGTCGGCGGGCCCGGTGACGCCGGCGCGACGGCCGCGGGCGGCGGACCGGGCGGGGCGGGCGGCGCACCCCAGCCAGGGGGCGGCGGCACGTCGCCGATTCCCGTGTAGGCCGACACCGCGGGCGGGGGCTCGGGCCGATCGTCGGGCGGCCCGCCCGCACCAGGCATCAGCTCCGGTTCGGAATACCGCAGCATGTACGGGGGCGGGTTCGACGTCAAGAAAAGGCTGAATGGGAACGGCACGTTGTTGATGCTCGCCGTGCGCAGGCCGGGCCCGAGGTACTGCGCGCACAGCTTGCCGGTGGTTGGCGAGGTGACGTTCTGGAGCGCCCCGATCATGCCGCAGAAGGCCCACACCGGATTCGACAGGTTGTTGAGCACGAACACACCGCTGGCGGCGCCGGTACGCGGGTCGAACATGTTGACCGCGTTGGCGATCGAGTGCGGCGCGATGTGCAGTACGTTCTCCAGTGCCATGCGATTGTCGACGAGGTTCTGGGTGACGTTGGCCAGTCGCTGAATTTGTTCGGCGGTCTGGTCTCGGCTGCCCCTGATGAATCGGGTCGTCTCGCCCACGACGGCGGACAAGTTCTTCAGCGCGGCGTCGAGATCGGATCGGCTGTCGTCGACGACGCTGGTCAACGTCGCGAACCTGTCCTGGAACTGCACGATCTGCTCGTTGCTGTCGCGCAGCGCGGTGACGAACGTCTGCAAGTGGTTGATGGTGTCGACGATGTTGCCGCTGCCGTCGGCGAGTATGCGACCGACACCCGAAAGCTGCGCAAGCGTTTGACGCAGTTTGTCGCCGTTGCCGCCGAGCGCGCCGGCCGCGCTGTCGATGAACCTGCCGACCGAACCAGTCGACATACCCTCGGCGGGGCCAAGGTCCGTTGCCAGGCGCATCAGCTGCTCTTTGACCTCGTTCCACTCGACCGGAACTGCCGTGCGGTCCAACGGGATAACGGCACCGTCGGCCATCACCGGCCCCGACTCGTAGGCGGGTGTCAGTTGGACGTACCGCGCCGAGACCAGGTTCTGCGCGACGATAACCGCCTTGGCGCCGGCGGGCACCCTGATGCCGTGGTCGACGACCAACCTCATCTCGGCCTGCGTGCCGACCGGTTTGATCGATTCGATGGAGCCCACCTTGACGCCGGCGATACGGACCTCGTCACCGGGGTAGATGGCGGTCGCGGTGGTGAAGTGGGCGGTGATGGTCGTGGGCCGCAACACGGTCTGCCGGAACAGGACCACGGCGCCGCCGACGAGGGCCACCGCCAGCGCCACTGCGAGCGCACGCTTCACCCAGATGTTGTTCATCGCCCCGGACCCCACTGCTCATGGGGCATCGGAATTCCGTTGTACGGGAACGGAAGCTCGGCGCGCGGCCCGGCATTGTCGGGCGGCTGGCCGGCGTTGACCCCGCGCCGGAACCCGAACGCATAATCGAAGAACGGCTGGAAAATCTGACCGAAGAAGATGTTGGGTATGTAGGCCTGGTAGTAGGGACCGTTACCGATCGTCTCGCCCAACGTGATCTGGAACTTCGCCAGCCCGGGAAGCGCTTTGGCGATGTTGTCGCGGTTGCGCTCCAGGATCTCGGTGACGCCGTTGAGCTTCTCCAATGTGGGGGCGAGCTGTTTCTCGTTGTCGGCGATGAGGCCGGACAGCTGCTGGGACAACGCCGATGTGTGCGCGAGCAGTTCGACGATGGCGTAGCGCCGCGCCGACAACACCGACACCAGGTCGTTGGCGTTCAGAATCAGCGTGCTCACCTGCTGGCTGCGGTCCGACAGGATCTCGGTGACATCGGCGCCGTTTTCCAGCAGATCGCCCAGCGTCTCGTCACGGTCGTTGATCGCCCTTGACAACCGGGTCAGCCCGTCGAACGCCGGGCCCAGCTGCGGCGCCACCTGGTCCAAGGTCGCCGACAGGGTGTCCAGTGATTGGTTCAACGACGCGGTGTCGGTACCGGCGGTGTTGCTCGTCAGCTCGCTGACCGCCTCGGTCAGCGAATACGGGGACGCGGTGCGCGACACAGGGATCACGTCCATCGGGTGCAGCGATCCTTCGCCCTTCGATTCCAGGGTCACGACCCGCTCCCCCAGTAAGGTCCCGGTTCGGATGTGCGCGGTGGTGTCCGACCCCAGCGACACCGAGCCGTCGACCACCAACGTCACCAGCGCGTTGCGCCCCTGGAGCGCAACGGTGGAGACGGTCCCCACCTTGATTCCCGAGATCGTCACGTCGTTGCCCGCCGCCAGCCCCCCCGCGTCGGTGAACTGCGCCTGATACCGCACCGCGGTCGCCCATGACACCAGTCGTTCCGGTGCCAGCCCGACGGCGATGACGAGGACGATCAGCACCACGCCGAGAATCCCGGCGCGGATGAGTTGTCTGCCACGGTATTTCAGCATCAGGGCTCGGCGCACCTCCCGTTTTCCTGTTTGAGCCAGGGGAAGACGGCGGTGCGGCCCTGCAAGTCCGTCACCCGCCACTTGAGTTCGCAGATGTAGTAGTTGAAGAAGCTGCCATACGACCCGGTACGAATCAGCTTTCGGTAGTTCTCCGGCGCCTTCTGCAGGCTCGTGTCGATCCGGTCCTTCTGGAAGTCGAGGTTGGGCGCCAATCGGGCAAGCTCATCGATGGTGCCCGCCAGCGGCGCGCGCGCATCGCTGAGGAGGTCGGCCACGGACGCCGAGCCGTTGTTCAGCGACTCGATCGCTGTGCCGATCGGATCGCGTTCAGCCGCAAGCTCCGTGACGAGCTTCTCCAGGCGGTCGATCGTGCCCGAGAACTTGTCCCCCTCGCGATTCAGGGTCGTAAGCAGGGTGCGCAGATTGTCGATCAGCGCCTGGATCGTCTGATTGTGCTCGGCAAGGGCTGTGGTGAATCCGGAGGTGTTGTTCAGCAGCGACTGCAGGGTGCCGCCCTGCCCCTGGAAGATCTGGATCAACGACGCCGACAAGGCGTTCACATCCTCTGGGTTCAGCCCTCGGATGACGGGTTTGAGGCCACCGAGAAGGAGGTCGAGATCAAGGGCACCCTGCGTGCGCTCCACCGGAATCTGTGAGTCGGGTGGCATCGGTGTTCCGTCGGGCCCCTCGATCAGCTCCAGATACCGGTCACCGACCAGGTTCAGGTACCGGACCGCGGCTCGCGTGCCCGTGGTCATGCGCACATTCGGATCGGCGTCGAAGCTGACCAGCACGGTTTTGTCGGGGCGTAACTTGACGCTGTTGACCGTGCCGACCCGCATCCCGGCCACCCGCACGGACTGTCCGGTCTTCAGCCGGGAGGCGTCGGCGAACACCGCCGTGTAATCCTTGGTGCTGCCGGTCTGGTACTGACCGAAAATGAAGAACAACGATGCGGTAAGCAACGTCATCACGAGCGCGAAAAGCCCGAACTTGACCACGGTCGGCCGCAGCGAACGCCTCATCCGGGCATTCCGATCTGTGCTGTATTACGGGGCGGCCCAGCCGTTTCGGTATCGGGGAACATGATCTGCTTGATGATGTCGGCATTGAGGACGATGCCCGGATAGGTGCGTCGCCACGGATTGGTACCGGTGTCTGCCACCACATACGGTGCGACGGTCTCGAACGGCAGCTTCGGCAGCCCGGTGCACTGCGGCCCCCCTTCGGCGCCTGCCTTGGGCAGATCCAAGGGATAGCGATACCGCTCCTGCGCCCACAGGAAGCCGGCCAGCACCTCGACGCCCGGCGCTTTCAACGGTGGGAAATGCGCTGACTCGACTATGCCGGCCAACGCACACCACAACGCCTGGTTGTACTCGTTGGTCAACGCCGTGGTCGGAACCAGAAGCCGCACGACGTCGGTCAGCGCCTGACGGTTCTGCGTGATCACCTCGTTGCCGACATCGGCCAGGCCGATCACGCTGACGAGCGCCGCATCGAGATCGTCCTGCTCGTCAACCAGGGTCTCGCTGATACGTGTCGCGTTGTCGGTGATACCGATGAAATCCCCTGCCGCGTCTGCGTATGCGCGAAGCACTCCGGGAGCCAGTTTCAGATCGCGGTTGAGCGCCGGCAGGCTGGGCTCCAGCGTCGCGAGGTAGGAGTCGAGGTCGGAAAGCATCTTGCCGAACTTCTGTCCACGACCGGATACGGCTTGGGCGATCGCACCGAGCGTGGCATTCAGTTTCGCCGGTTCGATCGTGGACAGCACCGAGGTCAGCTGCTCGAAGACGGTGTTCACCTCGACCATCACATGCTGGGCCTCGATCACCTGACCGGCGCGCAGCGATTGGGGTGACGGCTCTTCGGGAAAGACGAATTGGACTTGTTTGGCGCCGAACACCGTTGGCGACGCGATGTCGACGAGCGCGTTGGCCGGAATCGCATCGAGCCGCGAAGGATCCATCGCCAGATGCAGTGCCGCCTCACCGCTGGGCAGTTCTTCGATCGCCTCTACCCGTCCCACCTGGACGCCACGGATTTCGACCTTGGCATCGGGATTCATCACCAGGCCGGCGCGCTGCGAGATCACGGTCACCGGAACGGTATCGGCGAAGTCGCCGCGAAATAGGCTCGCCGCCAAAGCGAACACCGCCACGAGTGCGGCGATCGACGCCAATCCGACGAGCGGGCGCAGCAGATAGCGCTTCACCGATCGCTCCCGCGCTCATGCCCGAGGTGCCCCGCACCGCACCCCGCCGATCGGTATGACAAGCCCGCTTTCCCCCCAGTGTGCGATCGAGGACGGTGCAGGACTTTACGCCGGAACATATCTTTGGGTCAATCGCTCCCGTTATCAAGCGGATTTTATTTGTCGCAGATCCTCTCCCCGGTAGCGGCAAAGCCAATATTTGTTTGCTGCACAAGAATGACACACAGTTCACTGCACTTCAACAGGCAGAAATGGGACAATTCGGTGTTATCTGTCTCGCGCTCGTGACGTACGTGACCAAATTGTCAGGTAGGCCGACCGTCGGGCTTGCATGGAACAATGATTAGGCCCACTGCGGGCATTATTCAGCGCAATGACAAGTCGACGGATACAACGCGTCGTCGACGATGCGACTCAATCGTGCCGTGCGACCGACGCCGCGCGAAGCCAAATGGCAATTATTACGAGAATAGAGACGGGCAGTCTTGGAAAGGCCGGCCCCTGTGATTCGGCGCGAAACGTGTTGGTATTTCGGGCGACTACTTACTGTCGCAAGCGTCAGTTGATCGACGCGGCGCGATCGAGGCGCCCCGCCTATTCCGGGAGCCGCAATTCGGGCTTTTCGACCTCTTCGATATTGACGTCTTTGAAGGTGATCACGCGGACCTGTTTGACGAAGCGGGCGGGCCGGTACATGTCCCACACCCAGGCGTCGGCCAACCGCAGCTCGAAATAGACCTCTCCGTCGGAGTTGCGCGGAACCAGTTCGACGCTGTTGGCGAGGTAGAACCTCCGCTCGGTCTCCACCACGTAACTGAACTGGCCGACGATGTCCTTGTATTCGCGGTAGAGCGAGAGCTCCATCTCGGTTTCATATTTCTCGAGATCTTCGGCACTCATCGCTCAGCTGTCCTTCATCTTGGTCGCTGCCCCCTTGTTGGCTCCCATTGTCCCCTACCCCGCTTCGTCACATTGCTCCGGTGGACCCACGTGGCGGGAGTCAACCAGTTCGGTCACCACTCTGATTCCGCCAGCCGTGGCCACCCGGCGGACATTGATGAACGAGTGCCGGTGCTGGCTACAGGGCCCCAGCTCGGCCAGCGCTGCGCTGTGCGCAGGCGTGCTGTAGCCCTTGTGAAGGGCGAAGCCGTACCCAGGGTGTTCGGTCTCCATCTTCACCATCAGACGGTCCCGGCTGACCTTGGCCAGCACGCTGGCCGCCGCGATACACGCCGCCGCCGCATCGCCGCCGACCACCGGAAGCGACGGCGCAGGCAGCCCGGGGACGCGGAAACCGTCGGACAGGACATAGCCCGGTCGCACGGACAGGCCCGCGACCGCGCGGCGCATGCCCTCGATGTTGGCCACGTGCACGCCGCGGCGATCCACCTCATGCGAGGGGATGAACACGACGTGGTAAGCCAGAGCGTAGCGCCGAATCAAGGGGAAAAGCCGCTCGCGCTCCTTTTCGTTCAGCTTCTTCGAATCGTCGAGCGCCGAGAGGCTCTCCAACCGATTCGGGCCGAGGACACAGGCGGCGACGACAAGGGGGCCCGCACACGCACCGCGGCCGACCTCGTCGACGCCGGCCACCGGCCCGAGGCCGCTGCGATACAGCGCAGATTCCAGGGTGCGCAGCCCCGAGGATTTCCGGATCACAGTGCGCGGAGGCCATGTCGCCGGCAAGAACAGCTCTCCTAGTGCGTCTGGCGTTTACGTCTGCGGGTTCTCGCTGCCCACACCACCCCAACGGGAGGGGGGCCATGCGATGAACCGCGCCTTTCCGATGACATTGTCCACCGGGACGGTGCCCGCCGTCGGGTCACCCGTGCACAGCAGACCCTTCTGGGCGTCGGCCGGTGTGTTGGTGCAGTGCGCGCGGGAATCAGCCGAGTGGGTGCGGTTGTCCCCCATCACCCACAACCGGCCTTCAGGCACTTCGACCGGCCCGAACTCATTCCCTAGGCACGGATAGATGGCCGGGTCGGCCTGCATGGTCTCGGGGTCCAGGTACGGCTCGTCGAGGCGCTTGCCGTCGACGGTCAACCCGGTCGCCGCTCGGCATTCCACAGTCTGGCCGCCCACCGCGATGATCCGCTTGACGAGGTCGTTCTCGTCGGGCGGGACGAAACCGACGACCGAGAGCGCGTTCTGCACCCATCGGATCGCGGTGTTGTCCGAGCGGATCGACCGGTAGTTGATGTTCCAGTTGGGCGGGCCCTTGAACACGACGACGTCGCCGGGCTCGGGTGACGAGAACCGGTAGGTCAGCTTGTCGACCATGATCCGGTCGCCGGTGCAGCCCGGGCAGCCGTGCAGGGTCGGTTCCATCGACTCCGACGGAATCAGATACGGCCGGGCGACGAACGTGAGCACGACGTAGTAGATGACGAGCGCGATCGAGATGAGGATCGCGAATTCTCGGAGCGCACCGCCCTTTTTCTTGGGCTTTTCCGTCTCGCCATCCGGCTCGGCGGTCTCGGGCCGGTGCTCGGCTGATGATTCGTCGGGCTCTGAGGAACCGGTCACCGCATCAGGGTAGCCAGCGCCGTGCTCGGCCCCGCGCTGCTCGCGCTCCAAGGATCAAGCCCCGGCGCCGACGGCCGACCGGGATGTCAGCGCTTTTCCTTGATCTTGGCTTTCTTGCCGCGCAGCTCACGCAGGTAGTACAGCTTGGCGCGACGTACGTCGCCGCGGGTCACGACGTCGATGTGGTCGATGTTGGGCGAATGCACCGGGAAGGTCCGCTCGACGCCGACGCCGTAGCTCTCCTTGCGCACGGTGAAGGTCTCCCGGACACCGCCGCCCTGGCGACGCAGGACCACACCCTTGAAGACCTGGATGCGCTCCTTGGAGCCCTCGATGACCTTGACGTGCACGTTGACGGTGTCGCCGGGACCGAAGTCCGGGATGTCGTCGCGCAGTGATGTCTGATCGACGAAGTCCAGCGTGTTCATCGGTGACACTTCCTTGCGGTTGGCGGCTGCGGGCGCTGCAGTCACGTGGACGCCGTGACATGGCCTGCCGAGCCGATCTGATCGGGCGAATCGGGGTGTATCTCGCAGCGGGCGGAACGAGCCGTTCCCGGGTCCTGCACAGACAACTGCTCAATTGTGCCAGATGAGACCTGATCCAGCGAAATCGCGCCGGGTCCGTCGGTCCGCGCTTCGCGAGGTTACCTAAGTAGGCACCCCGGGTAGCCAGTGATTAGGGTTGACACCAGGGTCGAAGCAACGCGGCGGGGCCCCGAGTTTCTCATCCGGGCCATTCGAGGAGGGTCATGCAACGGCGGCCGTCTTTGCTGGTCAAGACGATCGCAATCGCCGCCGCTGCGATCGTGGTCGTCGCTGGGTACGAGACTCAAGCACACGACGCGCCATCGACCGTCATCGCGCCGCAAGGCGGCTCCGGACCGCTGCCCGAATCCCGGCCCGACAAGCCCGCCGCCTCCTTCGGCGGGCTCGTCGCCCGCACGCGCCAGGCCACCGAGCAGGCCGCCGGGGCCGGTGCCGACCTCTCCGTCGCCGTGCTCGACCGCAATACCGGGACTTTCGTGTCCAACGGCAACAACGAGGCGATGCCGATCGCGTCGGTGGTCAAGCTGTTCATCGCCGACGACCTGCTGCTGCAGGAATCGCAGGGGAAGACCGAAATCACGCCCGAGGACCGCAAGGCGTTGGATGCGATGCTGCGGTCATCCGATGACAGCGCGGCCGAGATCTTCTGGAATCGCGGAGGCGGCAGCGAGATCGTTTCGCGCGTCACCGCGCGATATGGCCTGCGCGCGACCAGCACGCCGTACAACGGCCGCTGGTTCAACACCTTGAGCACCACGGAAGATTTGGTGCGGTACTACTCAGAGTTGCTGTCGGGCGGCGGCGGCCTACCCCCCGACGAGACCGACGTCATCGTGTCGAACCTGGCCAGGTCCACTCCGACGGCGCCCGACGGCACCATGCCCGGCGGTGTCTACCCGCAGCGGTTCGGCATCCCCGAAGGGCTCTACGAGGAGCGGGTGGCGGTCAAGCAGGGCTGGTTCTGTTGCTGGAACGGCGGAAACTGGGTGCACTGGTCCACCGGGGCGATCGGTACCGATCGTCGATTCGTCATGGCGATCGCATCGATGCAGCCCGCCGACGACGCCACCGCACGCGACACGGTGACGCAGGCGGTCAAGACCATGTTCCCCGGCGGCCGAATCTAGTCCCCGCGTAGCAAGTCGCCGAAACTCGGCGAGAACCGCGAAAAGGGCACTTCGCGCCGCGCGAATCCGGCACGCTGCGTTGATGACTCCAGCTGGGCATCTGCCGACCATCTCGCGCCGGGCCGCACTCGGTGCGTTCGGGCTGAGCGCCGCCGCCATGGCCACCGCGCCGCAAGCGGCGGGTCAGCTCGATCAGGGCTATGAGGCGATGCTGATGAAATGCATCGACCCTCGGTTCACCACCGAAACGTGGAAGTACATGTCCGGCCGCGGGTGGCAGAACAACTACAGCCAGTTCGCCTTCGCCGGCGGGCCGGTCGGCGCGGTGGCCCCGGCGTTCGCCGGATGGCACGAGACATTCTGGGAGAACCTCGCGATCTCGGTGGACCTGCACTGGCTGACGCGGTTGATCGGTATGGCACACCGCGACTGCGGCGCAGCGGCAGTGGCCTACGGCGACCGGGTGCTGACCGACAAGGTGTACGAGACCGAGATGCTGTCGGGGGCGTTGCGGGCGTTCCGGGACGAGGCCGGCCGGCGACAGCCTGCCCTCGTCGTCGAACTCGGCATCATGGATCTGAACGGAGTTGTCGAAGTCGTCACCTGAGGCGCTCAGTCGAGCAGGTCGGGTCGACGCTCGCGGGTGCGCTCCAACCCTTGTTCGCGACGCCATGCGGCGACCTTGGCGTGGTCGCCGGAGAGCAGGACCTCGGGTACGTCGAGGCCCCGCCAGCTGGGCGGCCGGGTGTAGCTCGGACCCTCGAGGATGCCTTCGGAATGTGAATCCTGTTGATGTGACTGCGGATTGCCGAGCACGTCGGGCAGCAACCGCACGACCGCCTCGATCATCACCAGTGCCGCCGACTCGCCCCCGGGCAGCACGTAATCACCGATCGACACCTCCTCGACGCGCATGCGGCGCGCCGCGTCCTCGACGACGCGCTGGTCGATTCCCTCGTAGCGTCCACACGCGAACACCAGGTGTTTCTCGGTTGCCCATGCGCTCGCATCGGCCTGCCGGAACAGTCGTCCCGCAGGCGTAGGCACCACCAGAAGCGTTTGCCCCGAACAGATCTCGTTGAGCGCCGCGCCCCACACCGGCGCCTTCATCACCATCCCCGGTCCCCCGCCGTAGGGCGCGTCGTCGACCGAGCGGTGCACGTCATGCGTCCAGCGCCGCAGATCGTGCACCTCCAGTTGCACGATGCCGGATTCAATAGCCTTGCCCGGCAACGACTGCCGCAGAGGTTCGAGGTAGGCCGGGAAGATCGTCACAACGTCTATTCGCATGGCTCAGATCTCCAGCAGGCCGTCCGGCGGGTCGATTTCGATGACGTCGTCGGCCAACGACACCGACGTCACGATCGCGCTGACGAACGGCACCAGAACCTCGCGTTCGTCGTCGCGGACCGCGAGCAGCTCACCGGCGGCCGTATGCAGCACCTCGGTGACGGTGCCGACGTCGTCGCCGTCCGTCGTCCGCACCCGCAGGCCCTCGAGCTGATGGTCGTAGTACTCGTCGGGGTCCTCGATCGGCGGCAGTTCCTGGGAGTCGACGAGGAACAGGATTCCGCGAAGGGCGTCGGCGGCGGTGCGGTCGGCGATGCCGTCGAACCGGACCAGCAGACGGCCGCCGTGTTCACGGACCGACTCGATCGTGTACTCGCGCTCGGGACCGCCCTTGGCGGGTCGCCCGCGCAGCGACGTCCCGGCTGCGAACCGCGCGTCGGGATCGTCGGTGCGGACGTCCACCACCACTTCACCGGTGATGCCGTGCGCTTTGGCCACGCGCCCGACAACGAGGTCCATGCTGGCCGATTACTGGTCGGTGTCCACCACGTCGACGCGGATACCGCGACCGCCGATACCGGCGACCAGTGTGCGCAGCGCGGTCGCGGTGCGCCCACCGCGCCCGATCACCTTGCCCAGGTCATCGGGGTGCACGTGAACCTCGACGGTGCGTCCACGCCGGCTGGTCACCATGTCGACGCGGACGTCGTCGGGGTTGTCGACGATTCCGCGTACCAGGTGTTCGACCGCGTCGACGACGACAGAACTCACGGTCTGACTCAGCTTTCGGTGGCGCCGGCGACGGTGGCGTCCTCGCCTTCAGCCGAAGGCTCGGACTGGTCCTTGGCGGGCGCCGGATCGGCCTGGGCCTCGGCCTCGACCGCCTTCTGGTCCGACTCGTCTGAGGCCTTGTCGGCTGCCTTTTTGGCTGCGGGTGCCTTCTTCTTCTTGGGCTGCGTGGCCTCGGTACTCGGACCGCCCTCGGCCTCCGCGAGCGCCGCGTTGAACAGATCCAGCTTGCTGGGCTTGGGCTCCTTGACCTTCAGCGTGCCTTCCGCACCGGGCAGACCCTTGTACTTCTGCCAGTCACCGGTGATCTTCAGCAGCGCGAGCACCGGTTCGGTCGGCTGCGCGCCGACGCTGAGCCAGTACTGGGCCCGCTCCGAGTTGATCTCGATGAGGCTGGGGTCTTCCTTCGGGTGGTAGCGGCCGATCACCTCGATGGAGCGACCCTGACGGCGGGTCCGCGCGTCGGCGACGGTGATGCGGTACTGGGGGTTGCGGATCTTGCCGAGCCGCGCGAGCTTGATCTTTACAGCCATGGTGGGACGTCTTCTCCTGTGATTGCCACGCTGGCAATTCAGCGATCGAGGCGGGTTGCCTCGGCCCGGTTTTGCCTTGCATGTGTGACCGCCGCAGGAGCGCCCGGCGAGATCGCTCGAAACGGGTCCCGCGGCAGACAGCCGCCCATTGTGCCAGAACAGCCGCGACCGGTAAAAATCCGCGCCGCCACCGCGTTGACGGGTTGATCCCACGCACCAGGTGAGGGCGATCAGCCCGTTAAGGGCGTTTACGCGCTCAGACGAGTTTGTCGAAGCACTTCTCCTCGACCCGCTTGCTCATGCGCCAGCCGTCGGCGGTGCGCACGAACTCGTCGACGTACCAGATTCCCACGAAGTAGATCTGACCCTCGCCGCCCATCACCATCGGGTTGAAGCAGATCGCACGCGATGAGCCGGTGTCGCCGGTGATGCGGATATCGACGTTGCCCAGCATGTGGTAGTACGCCGGGAAGTTCGGCAGCACGTCCTTGAGCCACGTCTTGACCTCAGGAAAGCGGCCGTCGATGCCGCCGGTGACGCGGTAGTCGATGTAGGCGTCCTGGGTGAAAACCCGGTCGAGGTCGTCGAATCGCTTCTGGTCGATGGCCGTCGAGTAGTCGATCAACAGCTGCTGTATTTCGAAGCGGTCGGAAATCTCCTCGAGGCTCAACATGCGTCGATTGAACACGACTAGGCTGCCTGCCCATGCGGAAGCTCTTGATCTGCTTGACCACTGTGTTGTGCCTGGTGGCCTTCGGGACCTCCGTCGCGACCGCGGCGCCCGTCGGCGTGAGCCAACCGTCGGGTTCGGTACCGATACCCGAGGGCCCGGCCCGGGCATGGGTGCTCGCCGATATGGACACCGGTGCGGTGCTGGCCGGGCGTGACGAGTACGGCCAGTACGCGCCGGCCAGCACGATCAAGGTGCTGCTGGCGCTGACGGTGCTCGACGAACTGCCACTCGATGCCACCGTGGTCGCCAACGAGGCCGACACCCGCGTGGAGTGCAACTGTGCGGGCGTGACGCCCGGCATGGTCTACACAACACGGCAACTGCTTGAGGCGATTCTGCTGGTCTCAGGCAACGACGCGGCCAACACACTGGCCACCATGCTCGGTGGTTATGACGTCGCCGTGACGAAGATGAACGCCAAGGCCGCCCTGCTCGGTGCCCACGGCACCAACGCGGCGTCGCCGTCGGGGCTCGACGGCCCCGGCATCGACATGTGGTCGTCGCCGCACGATCTGGCGGTCATCTTCCGCGCCGCGATGGCGAACCCGGTGTTCGCCTCGATCACTGCTCAGCCGACGGCCGTATTCCCGACCAAGGACGGTGACAAGGTCCTGGTCAACCAGGACGTACTGCTCGAGCGCTATCCGGGCATGCTCGGAGGGAAGACGGGGTTCACCGACCGCGCCCAGAAGACCTTCGTCGGCGCTGCGCAACGCAACGGTCGCCGGTTGGTCGTCGCATTGATGTATGGCATGGACAAGCCCGGTCAGCCGACCTACTGGGATCAGGCCTCCAGCCTGTTCGACTGGGGTTTCGCGCTGAGTCCGGGCGCCACTATCGGCGCGCTGTGATCGCCGGATGAGTTGCTGAATCGCAACACATCCGAGACCGGGACGGGGAACCCCGCCGATACGCTCGGCGACCATGCGAAGCATGTTGGCTGCGTTGGCCATTGCGCTGACACTGGCCATCGGCGTCGCCGCGCCCGCATCATCCCAGCCGGGAGGCGAACCGTCGGGCGCCGTCGCGCTGCCCGACGGGCCGGCGCAGGCCTGGGTGCTCGCTGACGTCGACTCCGGCCGAATCCTGGCCTCGCGCAATCCCTATGAGCCGCATGCGCCCGCAAGCACCATCAAGGCGCTGCTTGCGATGGTGGTACTCGACCACCTTCCGCTCAACGCGGTGATCGCGGCCAGGCCGGCGGCCGCCGACGTCGAATGCTCTTGCGCCGGAGTCAAAGCCGGGCGCGCCTACACGGTGCGCCAACTGCTCGACGGGCTGATGTTGGTTTCGGGTAACGAGGCCGCCAACGTTCTCGCCGACGGCCTCGGTGGTTACCGCGTCGCGGTGGCGAAGATGAACGCCAAGGCGCAGTCGCTGGGCGCGCCCAGCACGCGTGCATCATCGCCGTCAGGGCTGGACGGTCCGGGCATGGAGTCGTTCACCACCGCCAGCGACCTCGCGCAGATCTATCGCCATGCGCTGCGGTATCCGGTGTTCGCCGCGATCGTGCGCCAGCCGTCGTCGTTGTTCCCGACCGACAACGGGCCTAAGACGATCACCAACCAGAACCAGCTGCTCAAGCGGTATCCGGGCACGCTCGTCGGCAAGACCGGCTACACCAACCTTGCTCGTAACACCTTCGCCGCCGCCGCCCAACGCGGCAACCGCCGGTTGGTGGTCGCGCAGTTGTACGGCACCGGCGACCTCTACGGTCAGGCGATCAAACTGTTCGACTGGGGCTTCGCCCAGCCCTGAACCCCACGCGAGCGACGACCGTGTTCGCGCACGACACGCCGCGATTCTTGAGCGCTACACGGACTTTCGTGGGCCACGAGCGTCCGCAAATGTACCGATTACCCCGGTGTGTCGTGTACAGACACGGTCGCCCGCGGGGACGGTGCCGCTCGCTGGGACGGTCGCTCGCGGGCTCACGGGAAGGTGCGGCCGCGCAGGATCACCAGATCCGGGCGGTTGACGACGGCCGCGCCCTTGCGCGGATCGTCGGCGTAACACACCAGGTCGGCGGGCGCGCCGTGCTCCATGCCGGGCCTGCCGAGCCACTCGCGGGCGGACCAGCACGCCGCGCCCAATGCTTCGGTCGGCGTCATCCCGATACCGGTGAGCGCGTCGATCTCGTCGGCGATGCGGCCGTGGGCGACCATGCTGCCTGCGTCGGTGCCCGCATAGATCGGCACCCCGGCCTCCCTGGCGGCGGCGATGCGCGGATAGCACTTCTCGTGCAGGTCCCGCATGTGCTTCGCGTACGACGGGTATTTCGCGGCACCGTCGGCGATACCGGGGAAGTTCGCGACGTTGATCAGCGTCGGCACCAGCGCGGTGCCGTACTCGACCATCAGGTCGACGGTGTCGTCGGTCAGGCCCGTCCCGTGCTCGATGCAGTCGATCCCCGCCTTGATCAACCCCGGCAGCGCGTCCTCGCTGAACACGTGCGCGGTGACGCGCGCGCCGTTGGCGTGCGCGGCATCGATCGCGGCCTTGAGCACGTCGTCGGACCACAACGGCGCCAGGTCGCCCACCTCGCGGTCGATCCAGTCGCCAACGAGCTTGACCCATCCGTCACCGAACCGCGCCTGTTCGGCCACCGCCGCGGGCAGCGCGGATTCGTCGTCCAATTCGATGGCGAACCCGCGCTGATAACGCTTGGGCCTGGCGAGGTGGCGGCCCGCCCGAATGATCTCCGGCAGATCGTCGTGGTCGGCGAGGCTGCGGGTGTCGATCGGCGAACCCGCGTCGCGCAGCAGCAGCGCACCGACATCGCGTTCGACCTCCGCCTGCGCAATGCAGTCGTCGAGATTGTCGAGCGGGCCGTGATCGCCGAGACCCACATGGCAGTGGGCGTCGACGAGACCCGGCAGAATCCACCCGCCGTCGAACACCGTCTCCGCGCCGCTGACCGGTTCGGCGCTGAGCACACCCCCGTCGATCCACCACTCCACCGGTTGCTCATCGGGCAGTCCGGCGCCGCGGACATGAAGAACGGGGCGCTTCACGCTACTTCTGGCCCGGAAACTTCAGCTTGGACAGATCGATGTCGGCCAGTCCGGGCGGGAGCTCGTCGAGACCCTTGGGCATATCGGACAGGTCCGGGAAGCCGGCGGGCATGCCCGGCATCGCGGCGCCCAGGGGGTTGCGCACCTTGGGCGGAGTCGGGCCCCTGCCTGACTTCTTGTTCTTTCCGCTCTTCTTCTTGTTCTTCGTGTTCTTACGAGAGTTCTTGCGGCCGAACGGCATTCCCATCTGGCCTGCCATCTGCGACATCATCTTGCGGGCCTCGAAGAATCGCTCGACGAGCTGATTGACCTCGCCGACCGTCACACCCGACCCGTTGGCGATGCGCAGCCGGCGCGACCCATTGATGATCTTCGGATCGGCGCGCTCCTCGGGCGTCATACCGCGGATGATCGCCTGCAGCCGGTCGAGCTGCTTGTCGTCGACGGAGGCCAGCGCGTCCTTCATCTGACCCGCGCCGGGCAGCATGCCGAGCAGGTTGCCGATCGGGCCCATCTTGCGGATCGCCAGCATCTGCTCGAGAAAGTCCTCCAGCGTCAGTTCGCCACTGCCGATCTTGGCCGCGGCCTCTTCGGCCTTCTGGGCGTCGAAGACCTGCTCGGCCTGCTCGATCAGCGACAGCACATCGCCCATACCGAGGATGCGGCTGGCCATCCGGTCGGGATGGAAGACGTCGAAGTCCTCGAGCTTCTCACCGCTGGAGGCGAACAGGATCGGCACGCCGGTGATCTCCCGGACCGAGAGCGCAGCACCGCCGCGTGCGTCACCGTCGAGCTTGGTCAACACCACGCCGGTGAAGCCGACGCCCTCGCGGAACGCCTCGGCGGTGGTCACCGCGTCCTGGCCGATCATCGCGTCCAGCACGAAGATCACTTCGTCCGGATCGACGGCCTGCCTGATGGCGGCGGCCTGGCTCATCAGCTCATCATCGATGCCGAGGCGGCCCGCGGTGTCGACGATGACCACGTCGAAGTGTTTGGCCTTGGCCTCGGCCAGGCCCGCGGCCGCTACCGCGACCGGATCACCGGGCGCCGCATCTGCCGAGCCGTCCGCCGACACACCGGGGTGGGGTGCGAACACCGCGACGTCGGCGCGCTGGCCGACGATCTGCAGCTGGTTCACCGCACCGGGGCGCTGCAGGTCGCACGCCACCAAAAGCGGTGTATGCCCTTGAACGCGAAGCCATCTCGCCAGCTTGCCGGCCAGGGTGGTCTTGCCGGAACCCTGTAGGCCGGCCAGCATGATCACCGTCGGCGGCGTCTTGGCGAATGCCAGCGGGCGGGTCTCACCGCCGAGGATGCCGATCAGTTCCTCGTTGACGATCTTGACGACCTGCTGGGCCGGGTTGAGCGCGCCGGACACCTCGGCGCCCCGGGCGCGCTCCTTGATGCGGTTGACGAAGGCGCGCACGACGGGCAGCGACACGTCGGCTTCCAGCAACGCCAGCCGGATCTCGCGGGTGGTCGCGTCGATATCGGCGTCGGTCAGCCGCCCTTTGCCGCGCAGGCCCTGCAGGGCCCCGGTCAACCGGTCGGACAGGGATTCAAACACGACGTCCAGCCTAATGGGAGCCGACAGCGGCGCGCCCGAGCAGGGCGTGCGCGGCGCGAACGGCCGTGATCAGCTCGCTTCGGACACCGGTTTGGGGGCCGGCGGGGCAGGCAGCACCGCGTACAGGTCGCGTTCGATCTCGTCGCGCACGTCCTCATCAGCGGTGATGCCGAACAGGTCGACCACCGAGGAGCCCATCGTCGTCACCTTCGCCCACGCGATGTCGATGCCGTCGCGCTCGAACACGGCGGTCAGCCGGGCCAGCAGGCCCGCGCGGTCGGTGCTGCGGATCTGCACGACCAGTTCGCCCGACCGGGCGCCCTGGGACCACAGGATGCGTGGTGGGGCGGTGACGTGGTTGATGGGGACGGCGGCAGGGACCTCCCCCGCGCGCGACGTGCCGTGCTGCGCCGCCTCACGTTCGCGGCGATCCAGTGCCTCTTGCACGTCGAGTTCACCGTCGAGCGCGAGGATGAACTGCTGGCGCAGCACCTCGGCCGCCGGGGGCGAGCCGAAATGCGGGGAGACGACGAACGTGTTGATCGCCGAGCCCTCGTGACCGTTCACCGAGGCCGAATGGACGCGCAACGAGTTCAGCGCGAGCACGCCCGCCGCCTTCGACAGCAGGCCGCGCCGGTCGGGCGCGATGACCGTCACGTTGAAGATCTGCGGGCCGTCCCCCGGTGTCAGCTCCAGATGAACACCCACCTGTCCAGCGAGCGAAAGATACCGCGGATCAATGGGATCCGGTTGCGGTAGTGGTTCTCCGGCCATCACCATCCGGCAGCGGTGCACGAGATCGCCGAGGAGCGAGGCCTTCCAGTCGCCCCAGACGCCCGGTCCGGTCGCCAGCGAGTCGGCCTCCGCGAGGACGTGAAGCAACTCCAGCAGGACGGGATCGCCGTCGAGAGCGTCGACCACCGACCCAATCGTGTTGGGATCCTGGAGGTCGCGCCGTGTCGCGGTGTGCGGAAGCAGCAGATGGTGGCGGACGACCTTCGACAGGATCTCGACATCCGACGGCCACATCCCCAGCCGGGTGCCGATCTGGGTGGCCAGCTCCGCACCGATGACGCTGTGGTCGCCGCCGCGTCCCTTGCCGATGTCATGGCACAGCGCACCGAGCATCAGAAGGTCCGGACGAGCCACTCGCGTGGTGAAAGCGCTTGCCCGCGCGACGGTTTCGACAAGATGACGATCAACTGTCCAAATGTGCACCACATCGCGCGGAGGAAGGTCACGAACCGCACCCCACTCGGGAAACAGGCGCCCCCACAGGCCGGTGCGGTCCAGCGCCTCGATCGTGTCGACCGCCGACGGCCCCGCGGCCAGCATGACGAGCAGATCCTTGAGCGCCTGATGCGGCCAGGGTGTGCGGAGTTCGGGGGCCGCTGCGGCCAGCCGGGACAGCGTCGAGGCCGCCATTGGCAGCCCCGTCGTCGCCGACGCTGCGGCCACCCGCAGGATCAGGCCGGGATCGCGTTCGGGACGCGCGTCGCGCGCGAGGATGACCTCACCTGCGAACTCGATGACCCCCTCGTCGAGAGGGCGACGAGGGGGACGGCGCAATGCCGCGAATCCACGGCGGGGAAGCGCGTTACCTGCGGTGCGGATACCGGCGTCGACGTAGAAGCTGATGGTGCGCGCGGCATCGGACAGCATCCGGGCCAGATCGAAGCGGTCACCGATGTGCAGAGCCGCGCCGATCTCGTCGGCGTGTTGGGCCAACAACAGGTCGCGGCCGCGGCCGGCCACCCTGTGCAGTTCGGTCCGTACGTTGAGCAACGCCAGATGAGCCTGCCCCAACGACCCGAGCGGGGACGCCAACGTGTGGTTGGGATACCCGTCGGCCAGTTGCGCGATCGCCAGCGCGTTGAGCAGCTGCACGTCACGCAGCCCGCCACGACCACATTTGAGGTCCGGCTCGGCGCGGTGCGCGATCTCTCCGCTGCGCTGCCAGCGCGCCCGGGTGTGCTCGACGAGTTCGTCGAAGCGCGAAGCGATTCCGGTACGCCACTGCCGACGGGCTCCCCCGATCAGCAGCGCGGACAGGTCCGCGTCACCGGCGATATGACGCGCTTCCAGCATCGCCAACCCCGCCGAGATGTCCTCACCGGCCACCTTCAACGCCTCGGGTACGGTGCGCACACTGTGGTCGAGGCGAATGTTGGCGTCCCACAACGGATACCACAGCAGTTCGGCCACCTGGCCGACCACGTCGTCCGGCATGTTGTCGTGCAACAGCATCAGATCCAGGTCGGAGTGCGGCACGAACTCGCCCCGGCCCAGGCCACCGGTCGCGACGATGGCGAAGCCGCTGGTGGGCGTGATGCCGATCTCGGTGGCCTTGGTGGTCAGCCAGAACTCGTGCAGATCTTGCAATGCATGTCGCAGGGCGGCCGAATCCAGTTGGCGCGCACCGTCTGTCAACAGCTGCTTGATCGCGGCGCAGAGGTCCGTCGCCGGACGAGACGAGCCCGCCGCCGGCGCCACCCATTGAGGTGCACCGGCGGCGGTTCGCTGCTCCATGCGCTCGTCGGCAGCTGGTTCGGGATTCAACTCACTCATCTCGTCCTCTCCCCCTGTAAGACTGCGCACGGTGTGTGATCGGACGGAGACGAACTCTCAGTTCTACAAGCGGCTCAAAGGGCGTCGGCTCCCCGTTCCCCGGTGCGTACCCGGACCACGGTGTCGACGGGACTTACCCACACCTTGCCGTCGCCGATCTTTCCGGTCCGAGCGGCCTGGACGATCACATCGACCACCTTGTCGACGGCGGAGTCCTCGACGACAACCTCGACGCGAACCTTCGGCACGAAATCCACGGAGTACTCAGCGCCGCGGTAGACCTCGGTGTGCCCCTTCTGGCGGCCGTAGCCCTGAACCTCGCTGACGGTCATCCCGAGGATACCCGTCTGCTCCAGCCCGGTTTTGACATCCTCGAGTGTGAATGGCTTGACGATCGCTGTAATCAGCTTCATTTAGTGGATCCCTTCCGAGGAAATTGTTGCCGATCAGACGAGCTCGTAAGCGGTTTCAGCATGTTCGGTCGCATCAATGCCGGTGTCCTCGTCCTCCGCGGTAACGCGCCAACCCAACGGCTTAACGATAAAGGCAATGATCGCGGTCATGATGCCGGTGAAGATAACCGCCACCAAGGCGATGACGACCTGCACGACGAGCTGCTGGAATCCACCGCCGTAGAACAGGCCCGTCTCCAGCGCCAGGAAGCCGATGCCTACCGTTCCCCACAGGCCCGCTACCAGGTGCACGCCGACCACGTCGAGCGAATCGTCGTAGCCGAACTTGTACTTCAGTCCGACCGCCAGCGCCGAAAGCGCGCCCGCGATGACGCCCAGGATCAACGAGCCGATGGGCGACAGCGAACCGCAGGCCGGTGTGATGGCCACGAGGCCGGCCACGACGCCCGAGGCGGCACCGACGCTGGTTGCGTGGCCGTCGCGGAGCCGCTCCACCAGCAGCCAGCCCAGCATCGCGGCGGCGGTCGCAGCAGTGGTGTTGACCCAGACCTGGCCGGCGAGCATGTCGGCCGCGCCCTCGGACCCGACGTTGAAGCCGAACCAGCCGAACCACAGGATGGCCGCGCCCAGCATCACGAACGGAATGTTGTGCGGCCGATAGGCGACCTTGCCGAAGCCGGTCCGCTTACCGAGCAGCAGCGCAAGCACCAGTGCGGCCATGCCGGCGTTGATGTGCACGACCGTGCCGCCGGCGAAGTCGATCGGGGATACGTTCGCGGTGCCCTCCTCACTGACGCCGAAAAGCTTGGCCGCAATACCGTTCTCGGCTCCGGACAACAAGCCGCCACCCCAAACCATATGGGCCAGTGGGAAATACACCAACGTCACCCAGATCCCGCCGAACACCAGCCACGTGCCGAACTTCATGCGCTCGGCCACCGCGCCGCTGATCAGGGCGACGGTGATGACCGCGAAGGTCAGCTGGAAGCCCGCCCAGACGATCGCGGGCACCGAACCGAATCCGCCGAGAACGTACAGCGATATTCCGTCCACTTCCTTGGTCTCCAGCAGCGGGCTCAGCCCGAACAGCGAGAACGGGTTGTCGAAGATGCCCGCGATGTCGCTGTTTCCGGTGTGCGCCGACGCGAACGACATCGAGTAGCCCCACAGCACGTAGATGACGCTCACGACGCCCATGGTCCCGAACGACATCATCATCATGTTCAGAACCGACTTCTGGCGTGACAGCCCACCGTAGAAGAACGCGAGACCGGGCGTCATGAGCAGAACCAGCGCCGCGGCGGTGAGCACCCATGCGGTGTCGCCGGAGCTCAACCCGTCGGGGCCGAACGGCGCGAACGCATCATCGGGTAGGGCAAGGGGTAAGGCTGAAACCACTTTGTGTGAACCTCCTTGGGAAGTGCGCCGATCGGATCGGCCTCCCGAAGAGACTCTTTTGTCCGCGTTTCACCGGTGATTCTGTTCCGTTTCCACGAAGTGAACGGACACGCCAGAAGCGTTACGCTCGTGTTTCCACGCCGGTTCCGCCGCGACGCGCGGCTCTGCCTGGCGCATCGGACTATCCGAGAAGCGCGTCGACGAATGCGCCGGGCTCGAACGGGGCGAGATCGTCGGCCCCCTCGCCGAGTCCGACGAGCTTGACCGGAACGCCCAATTCCTGCTGGACACGAAAGACGATTCCGCCCTTGGCCGTGCCGTCGAGCTTCGTCAGCACCACGCCGGTGATGTCGACGACCTCGGCGAAGACCCTGGCTTGCGGCAGACCGTTCTGGCCGATCGTGGCATCGAGCACCAGAAGGACCTCGTCGACCTCGGCGCGCTTGCTGACCACCCGCTTGACCTTGCCGAGTTCATCCATCAGCCCGGTCTTGGTGTGCAGGCGCCCGGCGGTGTCGATGACGATGACGTCGGCGCCCTCCTTGATGCCCTCGTCGACGGCGTCAAAGGCCACCGAGGCGGGGTCGGCGCCCTCCGGGCCGCGCACCACTTGCGCCCCCACGCGCGACGCCCACGACTGCAACTGATCGGCCGCGGCGGCGCGGAAGGTGTCGGCCGCACCGAGCACGACGCGGCGACCGTCGGCGACCAGGACGCGGGCCAGCTTGCCGACGGTGGTCGTCTTACCGGTTCCGTTCACCCCGACGACCAGCAGCACCGAAGGCTTATCCGCATGCGGCAGCGCCCTGATCGAGCGGTCGAGGTCGGGCTGCAGCGCCTCGATGAGGACCTCGCGCAGCACGGCGCGGGCGTCGGCCTCGTTGCGGACCCGGCTGCTGGCCATTCGGGCGCGCAGCGCGGCGACCACCGACTCCGTCACGACGGGCCCGAGGTCGGCGATCAGCAGCGTGTCCTCGACTTCCTCCCACGACTCGTCGTCCAGGTCACCACCGCCGAGCAGCCCCAACATGCTGCGTCCGAGAGTGTTCTGTGACTTGGCGAGCCTGCCGCGCAGCCGCTCGAGCCGTCCTTCGGTCGGTGCGATCTCGTCGAGGAGCGGTGCGTCCTGCTCGACGACGGGGGCCGGCTCGTCGAGGGCGGGCGCCGGTTCGGCAGGTTCAGGCGCGGGCGCCGGCTCGGCGGGCGCGGGTGCGGGGCGCTCATGAACCGGCGGCTCGGGTAGCTGCACGTCGGCGATCGGGCGCTTCGGCGCGTCCCTCGGAATGGTGGCGTCGTCACCGACGGCGGGCAGGCCGGTGGTGTCGATCCGTTCGGGGGGCGCGGTCGGCGCGGATTGCGAGAACGTGATCCCTGAGGAGGCGGTATAGCCCCCGGAACGGTCGATCGGCGTGGCCGCCTCCGTCGACGACAACCGGATGCGCCGCCGTCGATACCGCACCAGCCCGACGACGAGCGCGGCGACCAACAAAACGGCGGTGACCGCGATCGCGATCCACAACCACATCGAGCCAACATCAGTCACGGCGCCATTGTCTCAAGCTGAGTCGCGCCGACGCCCCCCGCGCCCCCTCGGGCCTCGATCTGTGCACCGCTTGTTGCGCTCAGCGCGCCAGACGGTGCACAAACCGCGGCTCAGTTGGCCGCGCCGACCAGTTCCTGCCCGCGCATGCGCTGGCTGATGACCGCGGTGATGCCGTCGTCGCGCATGGTGACGCCGTACAGGGCGTCGGCGACCTCCATCGTCGGCTTCTGGTGGGTGATCACGATCAGCTGGGAGCGCTCGCGCAGCTGCTCGAACAAACTGATCAGTCGGCGCAGGTTCACATCGTCGAGCGCCGCCTCGACCTCGTCCATCACATAGAACGGCGACGGCCTCGCGCGGAAGATCGCGACGAGCATCGCGACCGCGGTCAGCGATTTCTCACCGCCGGACAGCAGCGACAAACGCTTGATCTTCTTGCCGGGCGGGCGCGCCTCGACCTCGATGCCGGTGGTCAGCATGTCGTTGGGGTTCGTCAGCAGCAGCCTGCCTTCGCCGCCGGGGAACAGCGTCGAAAACACCTGGGTGAATTCGCGTTCCACGTCGGCGTACGCCTCGGTGAACACCTGAAGGATGCGTGCGTCCACGTCCTCGATCACGTCGAGGAGGTCCTTGCGGGCACCCTTGACGTCCTCCAGTTGGGTGGACAGGAAGTTGTACCGCTCCTCGAGCGCGGCGAACTCCTCGAGCGCCAGCGGGTTGACCCGGCCCAGTTCGTTGAGCTCTCGCTCAGCCTTCTTGGCGCGCCGTTCCTGCGTCGCGCGGTCGAACGGCATCGGTGCGGGCGCGGTGACCTGCTCGCCACGCTCGCGCGCCTGCTCGAACTCGGCCATCTCCAATTCCGTTGGTGGTAGCGGCACGTCCGGCCCGTATTCGCCGATCAGGTCGGCGGTTGCCATGCCGAACTGCTCGAGCACCTGCTCCTCGAGCTGCTCGATCCGCAGCGCGGCCTGCGCCTTGGCGACCTCGTCCTTGTGCAGCGCCTCGGTGAGGCCGTTGACCTTGGCGGTGAGCTCGTTGACCTCGTCGCGCGTCGCTGCCAGCGTGGCGGCGCGGTGCTGTCGTTCGGCGGCGACCTCGTCGCGGGCGCGTGAGGCCACCGCCACGACGGCGCTGAGCCGTTGCGCGACAACGCGACCCGATTCCGCGACCGCGCCCGCCACGGCCGCCGCATGTCGACGAGCTTCGCGGGCACGCATCGCGCGCAGCCTTGCCTCGCGTTCGGCCGCGGCGGCCCGACGCAGCGAATCAGCCTTTCCGCGAACGGCATTGGCGCGCTCTTCGGCGGTGCGCACCGTCAACCGGGCCTCCACCTCGGCGGTGCGGGCCGCCTCTGCCGCTGCCGTCGTCTCTTGCCGGTTGACGGGCTCGGCTTCGAACGTCGGCTCCTGCTGTGCGTTGTGCAGCCTCTGCTCGAGCTCGGTGAGTTCGTCGACGGTGCGGGACCGATTGGTTTCCAGCTCATTTCGCTGCTGGATCAGCCGCTGCCATTCGTCGTCGGCCGAACGGGCGTCCTGACCGAGCCGACCCAACTGCTCGTAGATCGCCGAGATCGCCGCGTCGGATTCGTTGAGCGCGGCCAGCGCCTGCTCGGCGGCATCCTGACGGCTGGCCTGTTCGGCGAGCGCACCGGACAGCGCCGCCGACAGCTCGTCGACCTGCTTTTCGGCCTCGGCGAGCTCGGCGCGGGCCTTGTCGACCTCCGATGCGATCTCGAGCGTGCTGGGTTTGCGATCGGATCCGCCGCTGACCCAGCCCGGACCCACGAGATCGCCGTCGGTGGTGACCGCCCGCAGCGTCGGATGCGCCGCGACCGCGTCCAGTGCAGCGGCCAGGTCCGAGACCACCACGACGTCGGCGAGCATGGCCCGGACCGCGCCCTGCAGACGCTGTGGCGCCTCGACCAGATCAACCGCGCGCACCGCGCCGTCGGGCAACGACTGTGCCTGCGGCACCTCACGATTCGGCCAGTCGCTCAGCACGATCGCCGCCCGGCCGCCGTCGGACTCCTTGAGCGCCGCGACCGCTGCACGAGCGGCGCCCGGGCTCTCGGCGGCCACCGCGTCGGCCGCGGCACCCAGCACGGTCGCGACGGCCACCTCGTAGCCGTTGCGCACCTTCAACAGGTTGGCGACCGAGCCGAGAAGCCCTGCCCCACCACGGTTCTTCTGTAGCCAGGCCGCGCCGTCCTTGCGATCGAGACCCACCGAGAGGGCCTCGATACGCGCGCGCAGCGAGGCCACCTGACGTTCGGCGCCACGTTCGGCGGCCTGCAGTTCGGCGACGCGTTCATCGGCGAGCCGCAGCGCGGCGACCGTACGGTCGTGGTGATCGTCGAGACCGACCTCACCGGCGTCGAGTTCGCCGACGCGACTCTGCACGGTCTCGAACTCGGCCTGGGTCTGTTGCGCGCGGGTGGCGGCCTCGTCGATGGTGCCGGTCAGGCGGGCGACGGTCTCGTCGATCGATTCCACGCGAGTGCGCATGGTGTCGACCTGACCGGCCAGCCGCGCCAGACCCTCGCGTCGGTCGGCCTCGGCGCGGGCGGCGGCCATGTGTGCACGCTCGGCCTCGGCGGCGATGCGCTCGCGTTCGGCGAGTTCGGCGCGGGCCGCCTCGAGCTTGCCGCGCGACTCGGTCAGCTCGCCGAGCAGCCGGCGCTCCTGTTCGGCGACCTCGTCGGCCTGGGCTTCCAGGGTGTCGGGATCCGGACCCGTCGACGCCTCGGGCTCGGTGTCGAGATGCTGTGCGCGCTCGCTCGCGATGCGCACCGTCGCGCTGACGCGTTCGGCGAGAGCGGACAGCGCGAACCACCTCTGCTGCGCCGCGTCCGCGCGTTCGCTGAGGCTGACCACCGCCGCCTCGTGCGCGGCCAGCTCGGCGGTCTTGGCCTCGAGCCGCGTGGCGATCTCGTCGTGTTCGCGCCGCAGCGTGGTCTCGGCCTGGTTGGTGTTGTCGAACTCGGCGCGGCGGGTGACGAGGTCGTCGGCGGCCAGCCGCAACCGAGCGTCGCGCAGATCGGCCTGGATGGTTTGTGCGCGCCGGGCCATCTCGGCTTGACGCCCGAGCGGTTTGAGCTGACGGCGCAGTTCGGTGGTCAGGTCGGTCAGCCGGTTCAGGTTTGCCGACATCGCGTCGAGCTTGCGGACCGCTTTTTCCTTGCGCTTGCGGTGCTTGAGGACGCCGGCGGCCTCCTCGATGAACGCGCGCCGGTCCTCGGGGCGCGACTCGAGGATCTCGGAGAGCTTGCCCTGACCGACGATGACGTGCATCTCGCGCCCGATGCCGGAGTCGGACAGCAGTTCCTGCACGTCCATCAACCGGCAACTGCTGCCGTTGATCTCGTACTCGCTGCCGCCGTCGCGGAACATCCGCCGGGTGATCGACACCTCGGAGTACTCGATCGGCAGCGAGTTGTCGGAGTTGTCGATGGTCACCGTCACCTCGGCGCGGCCCAGCGGCGGGCGCGACGACGTGCCGGCGAAGATGACGTCCTCCATCTTGCCGCCGCGCAACGTCTTGGCCCCCTGCTCACCCATCACCCAGGTGAGCGCGTCGACGACATTGGACTTACCCGAACCGTTGGGCCCGACCACGCACGTGATGCCTGGCTCGAAGCGCAGAGTCGTCGGCGAAGCAAACGACTTGAAGCCCTTCAGGGTCAGACTCTTGAGGTGCACGACGTGCCACACTACCGCCGCAGCGGCTATCGCTCGGTGAACCCTTGTAGCGAGTCGCGAGGTTCTGTGAAGTCGGCGACGACATTGTCGACCCGCCCCGGCGTTTCTCCGCTTTGCAGCAGGTCAAGTAGCCGCTGACAGGACTCGCGTGGCCCCTGGGCGACCACCTGAACCCGGCCGTCGGGCTTGTTGGCCGCGAATCCGGTCAGCCCCAGTTCCAGTGCTCGGGCGCGCGTCCACCACCGGAAGCCGACACCCTGAACGTGCCCGTGCACCCAAGCTGTCAGGCGTACCTCAGCTAACTCCCGCATCATCTACCTCAAACGTCACTTTGGCCCCAGCCTTGAGGGTGCGGCCGACGGTGCAGACCTGGTCGATGGCGCGCTCGACGACCGTGAGCACCCGCGCCCGCTCCTGCTCGGAGAGCCCGGACAGGTCGAGTTCCATTCGCTCGTCGAGCAGCGGATAGCGCTCCTGCTCGCGGTCGGCCGCCCCGGAGACGCGGATCGTGGTGCGGTACTGCTCGCCGAGGCGCCGCTGCAGGGGCACGTCGCTGGCCATCCCGCTGCAGGCGGCGAGCGCGATCTTCATCAGCTCGCCAGGCGTGAAGACGCCGTCGATGTCCTCGTTGCCGACGAGCACCTCCGCGCCGCGGGAGTTGCGTCCGGTGTAGCGCCGCGCTCCCGTCCGCTCAACCCAAAGTTCGGTCATGGCCCCATCTTCGCCCAGACCGACGAATTGGCGGAAAACCGCGCGCGCAATCGACCATTACGTCGCTCTCGGCGCGGTTCGCCGCACCCGTGGCCTGGGCTGGCAACGCGGACAGTAGAACGACGAGCGGTTCATGAACTTCTCCCGCCGCATGATGGCCCCACAGCGTCGGCAGGGCTCACCTTCGCGCCCATAGGCGTCCAGCGAGCGGTCGAAGTAACCCGACTCGCCGTTGACGTTGACATACAGCGAGTCGAACGACGTCCCGCCTTGGGCGAGCGCCTCCTCCATCACCTCGGCGGCCGCGTCGAGCAGTTCGCCCAGCTTCGGCCTGCTCAGAGACGACGCCAACCGGGCGCCGTTGACCTTGGCCCGCCACAGCGCCTCGTCGGCGTAGATGTTGCCGATGCCCGAGACGACGGTCTGGTCGAGCAGCTGACGTTTGATCTCGGAGTGCTTGCCACGCAACACTTTCACCACGCCGTCGCGGTTGAAGTGCGGATCGAGCGGGTCACGCGCGAGGTGCGCGACGGGAAACGGGACGTCGGTCCCGTCCACGGTGACCATGTCGGTGAGCATCCAGCCGCCGAACGTGCGCTGGTCGACGAAGCTCAGCGCGGTGCCGTCATCCAGCAGCGCCGCGATGCGCAAGTGGTTCTCGCTCGGAGGCGCGCCCAGCAACATCTGCCCGCTCATGCCGAGATGCACGACCAGCGCGGAGCCGTCGTCCAGCGTCAGCCACAGGTACTTACCTCGCCGCCCGGTCCCGGTGATCGTGCTGTCGAGCAGGCGCGCGGTCAGATCCGCGGGTCCCGCCTCGTGGCGCCGTACCGCGCGCGGATGATGTACGCGCACAGCCCTGATGGTCCTGTCGACGACGTGCGCGTCCAGTCCGCGGCGGACGACCTCGACCTCGGGAAGCTCAGGCATCTACCTCGGCGGTCAGCGCGTTCCACGCCGCCGCCGCCGCCTTGAGTTCGGCCTCCTTCTTGGTGCGCCCGACGCCCCTGCCGTATTCGGTGTCGGTCACCATGACCGTCGCGGTGAACTCTTTGTCGTGGTCCGGACCCGTTGAGGTGACGAGATAGGTGGGCGCGCCAAGACCGCGCGACGCGGTCAGCTCCTGCAGACTGCTCTTCCAGTCCAGCCCGGCGCCCAACGTGGGCGCGGTGTCCAGCAGGTCGGCGAACAGCCGCAGGATCACCTCGCGCACGACCGCGTTGCCGTGCTCCAAATAAATTGCACCCAACAGGGATTCGACGCCGTCGGCCAAGATGCTGGCCTTGTCGGCGCCGCCGGAGTTCAGCTCGCCCTTGCCGAGCAGCAAGTAGGCACCGAGCCCGCCATCGGACAGCTGACGACCGACGTCGGCGAGCGCCTGCGTGTTGACGATGCTGGCGCGCAGCTTGGCCAGATCGCCCTCGGACCGGTCGGGGTGCCGGTGGTAGAGCTCCTCGGTGATGGTCAGCCCGAGCACGGCGTCGCCGAGGAACTCCAATCGCTCGTTGGTCGGCAGGCCGCCGTTCTCGTAGGAGTAGCTGCGATGGGTGAGCGCCATGGTGAGCAGTTCGTCGGGCAGATCGACACCCAGCGCCGCCAGCAGCGCGGCGCGCTCACTCACGCGTGTCCTCAGTGGGATCGTCGGCTCCGCCGACAGTGTCGAACATGCCGGCCAGCTTCGCCCAGCGCGGGTCGATCCGCTCGTGGCGGTGACCGGGTTCGGCGGTGGCCAAGGCCACGCCGCAGTCCGGGCACAGGCCCGCGCAGTCCGGACCGCACAGCGGCGCGAAGGGCAGCACCAGCCCGACGGCGTCGATGATCGGCTGCTCCAGGTCGACGGTGTCATCCACCACGCGACCGACCTCGTCGGCTTCGGTCGTCTCGTCGGTGGCGCTGTCGGGATAGGCGAACAGTTCGGTGAGGTAGATCTCGACGTCGCCGGTGACCGGCGTCAGGCATCGCGCGCAGTCGCCCGTCGTGGGCGCGGACACCGTCCCGGAGATCAGGACTCCCTCCGACACCGACTCGACACGCAGGTCGAGCTCCAGGGGTGCGCCTTTGTCGATGGCGATCAGGTCGAGGCCGATGCGCGACGGGCTGGGCACCGTTTCGGAGACAGACATCATCGACCCGGGTCGCCTACCGAGCCGGGAGATGTTGATCACGAGCGGCGATTGTGACGCGCGATGCGCCGCCGCTTTGGCATGCGTCGCCATAAGTACCGAGTTTACGGCGAGGATTCTTGGCGGCCCTCGGCGCTCAGCGCGCGGCGTAGTCGTGCGTGCCCGCGGCGGTGCGAAGTTGGTGACGACCTCGACCGACGGAGCGCAGCGTGCCGTTGAGGAAGTCCTCGAACTCCGCGAGCTTGCTGTCGACGTAGATGTCGCACTCGCCGCGCAACCGGTCGGCCTCGGCGTGCGCGGAATCGATCAACCGGGTCGCCTCGGCGGTCGCGGTCGCGACGATCTCGGTCTGTGACACCAGCCGCTGCTGCTCCTTGATGCCCTCTTGCACAGCCTTCTCGTAGGCCAGGTTGCCGCTCTCGATGAGCCGGTCGGCTTCGGTCTTGGCCCGCCCGGTGCTGGCCTCGTACTCGCGCTTGGCGGTGGCGGCGACACGGGTGGCCTCCTCGCGGGCCTCGCCGACCATCCGCTCGCTGTGCTGGCGAGCCTCGGCCACCATCCGATCGGCCTGGGCCTTCGCGTCGGCGAGCAGCCGGTCCGCTTCCGCGCGGGCGTGGTTCAGGACGGAATCCGCCTCGGCGGTGGCCGTGGACACCATCGAGTCGGAGTGGTCCTTGGCCTCGCGCAGCATCCCGTCGCGGGCATCGAGGACGTCCTGGGCATCGTCGAGCTCACCGGGAATCGCGTCCTTGATGTCGTCGATCAGTTCGAGGACATCGCCGCGGGGCACGACGCAGCCTGCCGTCATCGGCACGCCGCGGGCTTCTTCCACAATCGCGCTCAGTTCGTCGAGCGCCTCAAAGACTCGGTACACGGCAACACCCTCCAGGCGTAGTTGACAGTTACTAGTGTGCCTGGTGTTACCCCTGTGACTCAGCTTCCCGCCCGGTGTGTCGCCCCGGACGTCGGAAATTCATGGATTGCTGAGTCTCTCCACTCCCCAGGCCGCAACTCCCGGCTGAATTGCTGCCCGCATTATGTCAACCGCCCGAGACCGAGGCCAAAACCCGCCCGGGCGGCATCCTCCAGTGGCGCCCGTGGGCGGGCGTGGGTCTTCCTCGAATCTGAACTTCTTCGCGCGAAATCGGCGATTTCTCGAACACAAGTTCAGATTCGGCGACCACGACGGCCGAGATTCCCCTACTTCACCGCCGCGCCGATGAGGTCGCGGGCGCGGTCGAGCATCGAAGCGAACGGTCCGAGCGCGAAATTGGCCTTGGCCGACTCGACACCCGCATGCGGATGGGTCGGGGCGATCGCCTCGGCAGCCTGCACGGCGCCCGCCATCCGCTTGAGGTCATCGCCGTCGAGGTTCTTCTGCAGGTGGCTGAACTCCTCGCGCTCCTCGAGTTGGGCGTGCTCGACGACGTCCTCACGGAACTTCTTCAGTTCGTCGATGAACTCCTGCGACCCGATGTCCATCTTCTCGAGCCGCGACAGGAACTCCTTGGCCTCATGCTCTTCCTTGAGGCGTGCGTCGACGATGGCCTCACCGTCGGCGACGTCCTTGCGGGCGCGCGGGTGGACCACCATCTCCTCGGCAGTCTCATGCACGGCCAGCAGCTGACGCAGATCGGCAAACGCCTTCTCGCGCGCCTCGGTTTCCGACGCGCCCAGCACTTCTTCGAACAGGTCCTTGATCAGGTTGTGTTGGTCGGTAAGAAATTTCACGACGTCGTCGGTGTTCTGGACAAACGTTTCAGCCATGGCAGAAACCTCCTGCATTTCGGTAGTGGTGTGGGCGCGAATGGGCTGTGCGCCTCCACCTGATTACCCCTGCTGGAGCGGACTAACCCTGGCTCAGCTTGGCCTGCAGGCGGGTGTTCACCGCGGCGGGAAGCAGTTCGGAGACGTCGCCACCCATCGACGCGACCTCCTTGGCCAACGACGACGACACGAACGAGTACCGCGGTATCGCGGCCACGAAGAACGTGTCGACGCCGGCGATGTGCTTGTTCATCTGCGCCATCTGCAGTTCGTATTCGAAGTCGGCACCACCGCGCAGACCCTTGACGATCGCCGTCACGCCGCGCTGCCGGGCGAAGTCGACCACCAGGCCCTGACCCGATTCGACGCGCAGGTTCGGCAGGTGCTCGGTGGACTCCTCGATCATCGCGATGCGCTCGTCGAGCGTGAACATGCCCTTTTTGTTGGGGTTGACCAGAACAGCGACGATCACCTCGTCGAACTGCGCGGCCGCGCGCTCGAAGACGTCGACGTGCCCGAGATGGACCGGGTCGAAGGATCCGGGGCATACCGCGCCGCTCATGAGCGAAGACGCTAGCAGGGCCGCTCTTGTGCTTCGGCAAGCTCCAAGCGGGTGTCGCCGTAGGTACGCGACGGCCATACCTGCCAGCCCGGCGGCCACGTGAGCGGCGGTCCGCTCGCCGCGCGTTCCACCACGACGACGGTTCCCGGTCCGGCCCAACCCCGTTCGGTGAGCAGCGCCAGCGTCGATTCGACTTCTCCGGCAGTGATGTCGTACGGCGGATCGGCGAGGACGAGGTCGACGGGTCGCGGGCTGCCGGCGGCCAGAACCTCGGCGACGGCGCCGCGCCGCACGCTCGCCCCGGTGACGCCGAGTGCGGCGATGTTGTCGGCGATGATTCCTGCGGCGCGCCGGTCGGTCTCGACGAACGTCGCCTCCACGGCACCGCG
Organism: Mycobacterium lehmannii; assembly: GCF_001499925.1. Classification (NCBI taxonomy): domain Bacteria; kingdom Bacillati; phylum Actinomycetota; class Actinomycetes; order Mycobacteriales; family Mycobacteriaceae; genus Mycobacterium; species Mycobacterium lehmannii. The sequence goes on along the minus strand of NZ_LQIR01000034.1, from coordinate 264,785 downwards.
CGAGAGCGCCTCGAGCCCGAGCGCACCCGACCCGGCGTACAGGTCGAGCACCGCGATCCCGCCGAAGTCGATGCGCGCGGCCAGCACGTTGAACATCGCTTCCCGTACCCGGTCGGTGGTGGGACGGGTCCCTCCCCCAGACCTATTCTGGGGCACGGTGATTCGTCGACCGCCCAGCGCGCCGGCGATGATGCGGGTCAGCTGACCACCACCAGCAGATCGCCGCCTTCGACCTGCGCCGTCTCCGAGACCGCGACCCGGTTCACCTTGCCTGCCTTGGGTGCGGTGATGGCCGCCTCCATCTTCATGGCCTCGATCGTGGCGATCGTCTGACCGGCCTGCACCTCGTCGTCGACGGCGACGCCGACGCTGACCACCCCGGCGAAGGGCGCGGCGATGTGGTCGGGATTGGACTTGTCGGCTTTCTCTGCGGTCGGGATGTCGCTGGCGATGTTGCGGTCACGCACCAGGACCGGACGCAATTGGCCGTTGAGGATGCACATCACGGTGCGCATGCCGCGTTCGTCGGGATCGGAGATCGCCTCGAGCCCGATCAGCAGTTCGACGCCGCGCTCCAACCGGACGCGATGCTCCTCGTCGCTGCGCAACCCGTAGAAGAACTGGTTCGCCGACAGGCTCGACGTGTCCCCGTACTGTTCGCGGTGCGCCTCGAGTTCCTTTGTCGGCCCGGGAAACAGCAGGCGGTTCAGCGCGGCTTGGCGCTTCGGGCCCGCCTGGGCGAGCACCGCTTCGTCCTCCTCGCTGAGTTCCTCCTGCGCCTTGGCCGGCGCCCGGCCGGCAAGCGCCTTCGTGCGCAGCGGTTCGGGCCATCCGCCCGGCGGGTCGCCGAGTTCGCCGCGAAAGAATCCGATCACCGAATCGGGAATGTCGAATCGCGATGGGTCCGAGGCGAACTCGTCGGCGCTGATGCCCGCCCCCAGCAGCGCGAGCGCAAGGTCACCCACCACCTTCGACGACGGAGTCACCTTCACCAGCCGGCCGAGCACCCTGTCGGCGGCGGCGTAGTTGGCCTCGATCTCCTCGAAGCGGTCGCCGAACCCGAGCGCGATGGCCTGCTGACGCAGGTTCGACAGCTGACCGCCGGGGATCTCATGGTGATACACCCGCCCCGTCGGCGCCGGTAAACCACTTTCGAACGGCGCGTACACCTTTCGCAGCGCCTCCCAGTACGGTTCGAGGTCGCACACCGCCTCCAACGACAGCCCGGTGTCGTACTCGGTGTGTGCGGCCGCGGCCACGATCGAGCTCAACGCCGGTTGGCTGGTGGTACCTGCCAGCGGCGCCGCCGCACCGTCGACCGCACTCGCACCCGCCTGCCACGCCGCCAGGTAGGTCGCCAACTGACCGCCCGGGGTGTCGTGGGTGTGCACATGCACGGGCAGATCGAACCGGGTGCGCAGCGCGCTGATCAACGTGTGCGCGGCGGGAGGGCGCAGGAGCCCGGCCATGTCCTTGATCGCCAGCACATGGGCACCCGCGTCGACGATCTGCTCGGCGAGCTTCAGGTAGTAGTCCAGCGTGTAGAGGTTCTCCGCGGGGTCGGACAGGTCCCCGGTGTAGCTCATCGCGACTTCGGCCACCGCCGTGCCGGTTTCGCGGACCGCGTCGATGGCCGGACGCATGGAATCGACATTGTTGAGCGCGTCGAAGATGCGGTAGATGTCGATGCCCGTGGCCGTGGCCTCGGCGACGAAGGCGTGGGTGACGGTCTCCGGATACGGGGTGTAACCCACGGTATTACGGCCGCGCAGCAGCATCTGCAGGCAGATGTTGGGGACCGCTTCGCGCAGCGCGGCCAGCCGCTCCCACGGATCTTCCTTCAAGAACCGGAGCGCCACATCGTAAGTCGCCCCACCCCAGCATTCGAGCGAGAGCAACTGCGGCGTCATCCGCGCGACGTAGGGCGCCACCATCGACAGCCCCGTGGTGCGTACGCGGGTGGCCAGCAGCGACTGATGGGCATCACGGAACGTCGTATCGGTGACGGCCAACGGTTGGGAGTCGCGCAGCCAGCGCGCGAACCCCTCGGGGCCGAGTTCGGTCAGCCGTTGCTTGCTGCCGTCAGGCGGCGGCGCTTCAAGATCGATGTCGGGCAGCTTGTCCTGCGGGTACACCGATGCGGTTCGCGGGCCGTGCGGCTGGTTGACCGTCACGTCGGCCAGGTAGTTGAGGATCTTGGTACCGCGGTCGGCAGGTGTTCTTGCGGTCAGCAGATACGGGCGCTCGTCGATGAACGACGTGTTGATGCGTCCGGCCCGGAAATCCGGATCGTTGACCACCGCTTGCAGGAACGGGATATTCGTCGACACCCCGCGGATGCGGAACTCGGCCAGCGCGCGGCGCGCCCGCGCCACCGCGGCGCCGAAGTCGCGTCCCCGGCACGTCAGCTTCACCAGCATCGAGTCGAAATGCGCGCTGATCTCCGCACCGAGATGGGTGCCGCCGTCCAACCGGATGCCTGCGCCCCCCGGGGTGCGATATCCGGTGATACGGCCGGTATCGGGACGAAATCCGTTGGCGGGGTCCTCGGTGGTGATCCGGCACTGCAGCGCGAAACCGCGCGGAGCCGGCAGCGCCTCCTGGCTCAAGCCGAGGCTGTCGAGGGTCTCGCCGTCGGCGATGCGCAACTGGCTGGACACCAGATCCACATCGGTGATCTCCTCGGTGACGGTGTGCTCGACTTGGATGCGCGGATTGCACTCGATGAACACGTAATGCCCGCGCTCGTCGAGCAGGAACTCGACGGTGCCGGCGAACGTGTATCCGATCTGCCGGGCGAACGCGACCGCATCGTCGCAAATCCGTTGCCGCAGTTCGTCGGACAGATTCGGGGCGGGTGCGAGCTCGATGACCTTCTGGTGCCTGCGCTGCACGCTGCAGTCCCGTTCGAACAGGTGCATCACGTTGCCGTGGGTGTCGGCCAGGATCTGCACCTCGATATGGCGGGGATTGAGCACGGCCTGTTCGAGATACAGCGTCGGGTCGCCGAATGCCGATTCGGCCTCGCGCGACGCGGCATCGATCGCGTCGGCCAGCGCGTCGATGTCGGTGACCCGCCGCATGCCCCGGCCGCCGCCACCGGAGACGGCTTTGACGAACAACGGGAACTCCAGGCGCTCCGCGGCGGCCATCAACTCCTCGGCCGACGCCGACGGGGCCGACGAGTTGAGCACCGGCAGGCCCGCCGAGCGGGCCGCCTCGATCGCCCGCGACTTGTTCCCCGTCAGCTCGAGCACCTCGGCGCTGGGCCCGACGAACGTGATGCCGGCCTCCGCGCAGGCCGCCGCCAGCGCCGGATTCTCCGACAGGAAGCCGTATCCCGGATAAACCGCGTCGGCTCCGGCATGCTTGGCGACCCGGATGATCTCCTCGACCGACAGGTACGCGCGCACGGGATGGCCGGTCTCGCCGATCTGGTAGGACTCGTCGGCCTTCAGCCGGTGAATGCTGTTGCGATCCTCATGGGGATACACCGCGACGGTGTCGATCCCCATCTCGTAGGCGGCCCGGAAAGCACGGATCGCGATTTCGCCACGATTGGCGACCAGCACTTTAGAGATCATGGGCGATCACGCACGTACTTTATCCTCCGGGCGGATCAGACCAACGTGGACCAGTAGCTCCAGAAGCGCACGAGGATCAGCAGGAACAGGCCGGTGAACCACAACGTGACCAGAGACCATCGCCAGGTGTGCAGCACCCGCGTGACGGTGCTCCCGTGTTGGGGCTGCAGAGCGACGGCCGCAACGACCACCAACAGCGGGATGGTGACCGCCCACACCACCATGCAGTACGGGCACAGCGCGCCGATGCGGTAGAGGCTCTGATAGATGAGCCAGTGCACGAACGCAGCGCCCAGCAGCGTGCCCGTGGCCAGACCGGCCCAGTACCAGCGCGGCAACGCGACCCTCGCGAGCGCGAGCACACCGGTCACCACCACGATCGTGAACGAGATGATGCCGATCAAGGAGTTCGGGAATCCGAACGCGGACGCCTGCGGCGTGATCATCACCGAACCGCAGGACAGGACTGGATTGAAGCTGCACGACGGGGTGTACTCCGGATCGATCAGCAGCTCGACCTTCTCGACGGTCAGCGCGACCGCGGCGGCCAGCCCCAACACACCCGCGATGAGGATCCACACCGCGCTCGGACGACCCACCGACAGACCCGTCGGCTCATGAGCCGCGGGTTCGGACGGCTGGACGGCACCGGGAGCGGCGAGCGTCACGGCCTCGCCGGCTGGGTCGGATCGGCGTTGGGCGGCGGTGCACCGGCGTCCAGTGCGGGCACCTCGCCGACGATCTTCTCGATCTCGGCGATCAGCGCGTCGGGCGTCGACGGCGAATAATCCTCACCGTTGATCCGGATGGTCGGCGTCGAGTTGACCCCGCTCGCTTTGGCCAAACCCTTGACCATGTCGTTGTAGCGTCCACCGTTGATGCAGGCCGGCACCTCACCGGTCACGCCCGCTTGGCGGGCGATCTCGATCAGCCGGGCATTGTCGGGGAAGGGGCCCACACCCTCGGGCGGCTGTTGCGCGAACAAGGCGGCGTGGAAACGCCGGAAGGCTTCGGTGTCCGCGTCGGCCACGCAGTAGCCGGCGTTGGCGGCGCGGGTCGAGTAACCCTGGCCCGCCCGGTCGAGGATGGACACCATGTTGTAGTCCACGGCCGCAGCACCGCTGTCGATCAGTCGGTTGATCGTCGGGCCGAACTGCTTCTCGAAGTTCCCGCACGCCGGGCACAGGAAGTCCTCGTAGAGCGACACCACCGCTTTGGGCTCGGACGTGCCCTCCTGGGTGATCACGTTGCTCGACGCCACGCGGACCGCCCTGGTCTCGCCCTCACCGGGTTTGTCCTCTTTGGTCATCACGATGTAGAGCACCAACGCGACGGCGAAGATCACGACGATGGCGGTCAGGCCGATCTGCACAGCCCGGTTCCGCTTGCGGTCGGCCGCCTTCAGGTCGTAGCTCGGGGTCTTCTTGCGTTTCGTGGCCACGCAGGTAAGAGTACCGGCGCGATTTCGCCGCCCCGTCAGCCGCGGGCCAGATGCGCCCGCAGGGCCGAGATCACCTCGGCCATCGCGGTGGCGCTGTCACCGCCGAACGGGAAGAAGTTCGCAAAGCCGTGGATCAACGATCCGAACTCCCGGTGGTCGACGCGGACGCCGGCGGCCCGCATGGCCTCGGCGTACTGCCTGCCTTCATCGCGCAGCGGGTCGAAACCGGCGGTGACGATCAGCGCCGGCGCCAGGCCGGACAGATCGTCGGCCAGCAGCGGCGAGACCCGTGGGTCACCGGGATCGACTCCGCCGCTGAGGTATTTCTCGCGGAACCAGTCGATGTCGTCGCGGGTGAGGAAGTAGCCCTCGGAGAACAGCGCCTGCGACCTGGTCGTGTCGCGGTAGTTGACGACCGGATAGAGCAGGAACTGCAGGGCCGGCTGCGGCCCCTCGCCGCGGGCGCGGTGCGCGACGAGTGTGGCCTGGTTGCCGCCGGCGCTGTCACCACCCACGGCGACGCGCTCGGGGTCGGCGCCCAGTTCGGCGGCGTGCTCGCACGCCCACCGGAACGCGGCGTGGGCGTCGTCGGTGCCCGCGGGCGCGGGGTGCTCGGGGGCCAGGCGGTAGTCGACCGACAGCACGTGCATCTGTCCGCGGTGGCAGATCTCGCGGCACAGGTCGTCGTGGGAGTCGATGCTGCCGATGACCTGTCCACCGCCGTGGAAGAAGACCAGTAGGGCTCCCTCATCGTCGACGGGCCGGTAATGGCGTGCGCGGATGTCTCCGGCGGGTCCTGGGATCGAGAGATCGGTCACCGACGCGACGGGGATGTTCTGCTTGAAACCCGCGGCCAGCATTTCGAGTTGTCCGCGGGCTGCGGCTACGCCGTCAGCGTTGACCAGACCGTCGATGCCCGTGAGCTTTTGTCCGGCGAGCATCAACTGCAGCGTCGTGTCCAGCGTGTTGCCGTCGATGCTGACGGTGCGGCGTCCGAGCATGAGACGCTTGACGGCCCCGGGAATCCTCGGCAACGCGCGAAGGGTGACGCCCGCCGCGGTGTTGATCAGCGTCTCCTTACGGTTCGGCCGCCACCGGTCATGAGCTGGCAGACTTTGGGTCATGGCATCTCCCTCGATCACGTTGAACGACGGTAATTCGATTCCGCAGGTTGGACTCGGAGTTTGGCAGACCCCTCCGGAGGACACCGAACGCGCGGTCGCGACCGCGCTCGAAGCGGGTTACCGCCACATCGACACCGCCGCCGCGTACCAGAACGAACGCGAGGTCGGCCGAGCGCTTGAGAAATCGGGGCTGCCGCGCGATCAGGTCTTCGTCACCACCAAGCTGTGGAATTCCGAGCAAGGTTACGACAGCACGCTGAGTGCCTTCGACAAGAGCATGGGCAGGCTGGGGCTCGACTACCTCGATCTCTACCTCATCCACTGGCCGTTGCCGGCCAAGGGCGCGTTCGTCGACACCTTCAAGGCCTTCGCCCACCTGCGCGAGCAAGGCCGCATCCGGTCGATCGGGGTGAGCAACTTCGAGCCCGAACACCTGCGGGAACTCGTCGACGCCACCGGGATCGTGCCCGCGGTCAATCAGATCGAACTGCATCCGCTGCTGCAGCAGGAGGAGCTGCGCGAGGTGCATGCCCAGATGGGCATCGCGACCGAGGCCTGGAGTCCGCTCGGTCAGGGTTCACTGCTGTCGAACGACACCGTGGTCTCGGTCGCCGAAGCGCACGGCAAGACGCCGGCCCAGGTGTTGATTAGGTGGCATATGCAGCTCGGCAATATAGTCATCCCGAAGTCGGTGACCCCCGAGAGAATCGTGAGCAACTTCGACGTGTTCGATTTCGAGTTGAGCGAGCAGGACATGGCGTCCGTCTCGACGCTCGGCGACGGCACTCGGTTGGGCCCCGATCCGCGAACATTCGAATTCACGGGGTAGGTGAAATGACCGAATCGTCGGGCAATGCGGCTGCGGCTCCGACCGTCACGCTCAACGACGACCACACGATGCCGGTGTTCGGTCTCGGCGTCGGCGAGCTGTCGGAGTCCGAGACCGAGCAGGCGGTGCTGGCGGCGCTGTCCGCCGGGTACCGGCTGATCGACACCGCCGCGGCCTACGGCAACGAGGAAGCGGTCGGTCGGGCCATCAAGTCGTCCGGGGTGCCGCGCGACGAGATCTTCGTCACCACCAAGCTCGCCACCCCCGACCTGGGCTTCCAGTCGTCGCAGGACGCGCTCAAGGCCAGCCTCGGCAGGCTCGGGCTCGACTACGTCGACCTCTACCTGATCCACTGGCCCGCCGGCGAGCAGGGCAAGTACGTCGACAGCTGGGGCGGGTTGATGAAGCGCAAGGAGGTCGGCGACACCAAGTCGATCGGCGTCGCCAACTTCCACGCCGAGCACCTGTCGGACGTCATCGACCTGTCGTTCTTCACCCCGGCGGTCAACCAGATCGAGCTGCACCCGCTGCTCAACCAGGCGGAGTTGCGTGAGGTCAACGCCGGCTACGGCATCGTCACCCAGGCGTACGGACCGCTGGGCGTCGGGCAGCTGCTCGAGAACGAGGCGGTCACGTCGGTGGCACAGGCGCACGGCAAGACGCCCGCGCAGGTGTTGATCCGGTGGAGCATTCAGTTGGGCAACGCGGTCATCGCCCGGTCGTCGAAGGCGGAGCGGGTCACCTCGAACCTCGAGGTGTTCGACTTCGAGCTCACCGACGACGAAATGGGCTCGCTCAACGGGCTCGACGAGGGCAAGCGGTTCCGCCCGGACCCGGAAACCTACACCGGCACGTAGGCCTTAGAGGAACTCAACCCGTCGGGCAGGTGGCGGCGGCCTCGCGCAACGCGGTGGCCGACGGCGCGTCGATCGGCAGCCGGTATCCGCGCAGCACCGCGATGAACTGCATCGAGTACTGGCAGTGAAACGCCGCATTCGAAGGCATCCACGTCGCTGGCTCCTGGTCACCCTTTTCCTGGTTGGCGTTTCCGGCCACCGCGATGAGATTCGCCGGATCGTTGGCGAACCGGACGCGCAGGTCTTCCGGCCAGTTGCGCGCCCCGAGATCCCACGCCAGCGCCAACGGGACGATGTGGTCGATCTGCACCGCAGCGCCGGTCTTCTCGCCGCGGGTGAAGGCGACGACCGCGTTGGTGTACGGGTCGTGCAGCGTGCCCGTCGCGACGGCGTCGGGGCAGCGCCTGATCGACACGAACGTTTTGTCGTCGAGGTCGCGATTGAGGATGTCGTTGCGGGTGTCGCAGCCGTTGCGTCCGCCAGGGGCCGAGTTGTCGTCGGTCCAGCTGTCTCCGAAAGCCGCTCTGCGGTAGTCGTATCCGCGGACCCGCAGCGGTATGACGGGAATGCCCGCGAGCACGTCGACACCGGGCGCCACGGTCGGGATGTCGGCGCGCGCGATGAACTGTGCCCGGTCCCCCGCCGAGTTGACCGCCTGCGCGGCGACGATGACCGCGAGTACGACGATCGCGGTCAGCCACAGCAGATATCTGCGCTTCATGCCTTGTCCAGGAACTCGACGCGGTCGGTTTCGACGAACGGGGCCGCCAGCGCCGCCATACCCGGGTTGTCCGGATCGTTCTCGTACAGCCGCGCGCAGAAGTCGCGGGCCGTCAGGATGATGTCGAGGTGCTCCTGCAGCGACAGGAACCGGAGCGTGATCGCGCGCCCGGATTGGCTGAACCCCAACACATCTCCCTCCTGCCGCTCGTAGAGGTCGAGGTCGGCGAGCTTGAACCCGTCCAACGTCGATGCGACGGCGGTCAGCCGGGCGCCGGCCTTGGACCCCTGCGGGAGCTTGGTGACGAGCAGGCATAGGCTCGGATGCTGTCCGCGCCCGATGCGCCCGCGCAACTGGTGCAGCTGGCTGATGCCGAACCGGTCGGCGTCCATCACCACCATCACCGTCGCATTCGGCACGTCGACGCCGACTTCGATGACCGTCGTGCACACCAGCACGTCGATCTCGCCGGCGCGGAACGCGGCCATCACGGCGTCCTTCTCGTCGGAGGGCAACCTGCCGTGCATGAGCCCGAGCCGCAGCCCGGCCAGCGGGCCTCGGCTCAGCCGCGCGAACAACTCGACCACCGTGATCGGCGGCGGACCGCCCTCCTTGTCCTTGGCCGACTTGTCGTTCTCGTCGATCCGCGAGGCCACCACGTACGCCTGCCTGCCCTGGCTCACCTCTTCGGTGATGCGCTGCCACACACGGTCCAGCCAGCGTGGGTGCTCGCTGAGAAAGACGGTGTTTGTGGTGATCGGTTGTCTGCCACGCGGCAGCTCGCGCAGTGTCGAGGTCTCCAGGTCACCGTAATGAGTCAGCGCGACGGTACGCGGTATCGGCGTGGCCGTCATCACCAACAGATGAGGCGTGATACCCGCAGGGGCCTTGCTGCGCAACCGATCCCGTTGCTCCACGCCGAACCGGTGCTGCTCGTCGACGACCACCATGCCGAGGCGGTGGAACTCGACGGCGTCCTGCAAAAGGGCGTGGGTGCCGATGACGATGCCCGCCGCACCGCCGGCGACCTCGTCGCGTACCGCGCGTTTCTGTTGCGCTGTCATCGATCCGGTCAACAGCGCGATGCGGGTGGCACCGTCCATGCCACCGAGTTGACCCGCCAGGGCCAACGGGCCGAGAACGGCGCCGATTGAGCGGGCATGTTGTGCGGCAAGGACTTCCGTGGGTGCGAGCAGCGCGCACTGATAGCCGGCGTCGACCATCTGCAACATCGCCAGCACCGAGACGATCGTCTTGCCCGAACCGACCTCACCCTGCAGCATGCGGTTCATCGGTCGGGTGCTCTCCAGCTCGCCCGAGACGACGTCGAGCACTTCCTTCTGGCCGTCGGTCAATTCGAACGGCAACTGTTCGCACATGGCGGCGACGAGCCCGTCGTCGCGACGCTGCGCGACCGGACCCGACTCACTCAGGTCACCGTGGCGTCGGTTGACCAACGCCCATTGCAGGCCGATGGCCTCGTCGTACGTCAGCCGCCCGACCGCGGCGTCGCGTTCGGCCGATCTCTGTGCGGTGTGGATCGCGCGTAGCGCCTGGTCTTCGGTGATCAGACCGTGTTGTCGCAGAAAGGCTTTCGGTAGCGGTTCGGTGATCGGGTCCAGCACGTCGAGCACCTGACGCACGCAGGCGTAGATCTCCCAGGTCTGCACCTTCTTGTTGGCCGGGTAGATCGGAAAGAAGTCGCGTTCGAAGGCGGCCAGCAGGTCCTCGCCGGTGGCCCCCGAGGCCTCGGCGATCGCCTTGAGCGACTTGGATCCTCGCACGCCGCCGGTCTCGTGCAACACCAGGAACGCCGGATGGGTCAGCTGCATGACGCCGTTGAAGTAGCCGACCTCCCCCGACAGCATCACCTTTGCACCCTCGACCAACTGCTTCTTGAGGTACTTGACGTTGAAGAACGTCGCGGTCACCTTCGGCTTCCGGTGCCCGAGGGTGACGACGAGATATTCGCGCTGGGGCTGCCGGTTCGTCCGCCTCAGCTCGGCTTTGGTGATGACGTCGACGAACGTGACGTGAACGCCCTCCTCGAGTTCCTCACCCTCGCCGACCGTCGTCATCTCGTCGCTGTACTTGCGGGGATAGTGACGCAGCAGATCGTTGACCGTGTGGATGCCGAAGTGCTCGGCGAGCGGGTCCGCGGCCTTCTTGCCGAGCACAAAGTCGAGACGGTCGGACAGGGTCGCCACGGCTATTCCACCCCGATCAGCAAGGCGTCGCCGCGGTGGCCGGTGTGGTAGGTCACCAGTTCGACGCCGGGATGCCGGTCGTGCACGTGCTCGGAGAGCGCGCCGGCGACACCCTCGTCGACCCCGGCGCCGGTGAGGACCGTGACGAGTTCACCGCCGGCGGCCAGCAACAGGTCGATCAGCCCCGCTCCCGCCGCGGCCAGATCGTCGCCGACGATCAGCACTTCGTCGCCGGAGATGCCGAGACCGTCGCCCGGCTTGCACATCCCCGCCCAGGTGAGGGCTTCCTCGGTAGCGATCCGCACCGACCCGTGCCGCGCGCCCGCGGCAGCCCTGGCCATGGTGTAGCCGTCGTCGACGGCCTGGCGGGCGTCGTCGTGGACCGCCAGCGCCGCCAGCCCTTGAACCATGGACGCCGTGGGTACCGGCACCACGTCGAGGCCCCAGCCCATCGCGGCTGTGCACCCGGCGACCAGTTCCTCGGCCGCGACATATCCGTTCGGCAGGATCATCGCCTGGCCCGCGTCGGCGTTGACCAGTGCGTGCAGCAGTCGTTTGGCGCTGACCGGCGCGTCGCCCTCGAGCCGCAGCACGTGGGCGCCCTCGGCCGCGAACAACTCTTCGGCCCCCGTCCCGTCGACGACGGCGAGCACCGTCCGTCCGTGCGACCACGCCCTCACCGGGCGGGCATCGGGGGTGCCGCTGAGAGCGGTGATCTGGATGCGGCTTGTGGTGCCCACCGCGAGTCCGGCCTCGACGGCGGCACCGGCGTCGTCGGCGTGCACATGCACCGAGTAATGGCCGCTGCCGTCCGACGGGGCGGCGATGGCCACCGAGTCGCCCAGCCCGTCGAGGTCGTTGCGCAGTTTCTCCACCCCTGCCGGATCGCAGCCGCTGAGCAGGTACATCACCTCGAACTGCGGAGCCGCGACGACGCGGTTGGCACCGTTGTCGGTATGCGGTGGCGGCGCCGGAATGTACTCCGTCCTGCGCGGAGCACTGCCGGTCAGCGTGGTGCTCATCGCGTCCAGCAGTACCAGCAGGCCGCGCCCTCCGGCGTCGACCACGCCGGCGCGGGCCAGCACGTCGAGTTGGCCGGTGGTCTTCTCCAGCGACTGCGCTGCCGCGTCTGCGGCCCCGCACACGACCTCGGGCAGCTCGGCGCCATCGGTCGAGGCCTGCTCGGCGGCCTCGGCCGCGGCCTGGAGCACTGTGACGATGGTGCCCGGCACGGCCTCGCCCATCGCCCGGATCACCAACACCACGGCGTGGTGCAGCGCCGCGGCGAACAGCGGCCCGTCCACCCGGTCGAGACCACGGTGCAGATCGGCCGACGCTTCTGCGGTTACCTCGGCCAGCGCGCGCAGTATCTGGGACAGGATCACGCCCGAGTTGCCCCGCGCCCCGTGGACGGCGCCGCGTGCCAGCGCCGCCGCGACTTCGGCGACGTCGAAGGCGCCGGCCAGCGCATCGGCTTGCGCCCACGCCGAACGCATGGTGAACAGCATGTTCGTGCCGGTGTCGGCGTCGGCGACCGGGAACACGTTGAGTCGGTTGATCTCGTCGGCATGGGTGATGAGGTCACCGACCGCGGTGTGCGACCACTTCTGCAGCATGGGGGCATCGAGCAGTCGAGCCGACATGCCTAACCTCCGCAGAAATGTGACGCTCCACGCACCCCGCCGTGCGGTCAGCCTAGCGATTGGACCTGACAGCCTCGGCACAACGTTCTCGCCGGTCGGTAGGCTGGGCCAGGCTCGCGCGCAGCGCGGGGCGGTGTTTTTGGCGTTCGCCGCGGCTGCCGGTATCCTGGTCAGGTTGTCGGGTCGAGCCGCGCCGGTCGCGGTGCCGCGACCCGGACCCCACGTACTGATCTGAGGAGTTCTGCATATGGCTGCCGTGTGCGATATCTGCGGGAAGGGACCCGGCTTCGGCAAGTCGGTCTCGCACTCCCATCGCCGGACCAGCCGTCGCTGGGATCCCAACATCCAGACCGTGCGCGCCGCCCGCCCCGGCGGCAACAAGCAGCGCATGAACGTGTGCACGTCGTGCATCAAGGCCGGAAAGGTCTCGCGCGGCTGACACGCCGCGATTGCCGCTACAAGAGACCGGGTAGCCGTGCTGCATGACCTCTCGTGCAGCTACAAGATCCACCCTGACCGCGCTGGCGTCCGGATGTGCGCTGGCCTTGTTGACCGCGTGCGGCGGCGGTGATTCCGCCGGCGACGAGACCACCACCACTACTACGTCGACGACATCGCCGACCACGTCGGTGGAAGTGACGGTGGAGACGAGCGCGCCGGAGACCACCCCGGCGTCGCCGGAATCGCCGGCCACCACCACCGAAGGGAACGGCACCGTCGAGGTTCCGGTGCCCGATGTCCCGTCACCGCCGGCGATTCCGTCTCCTCCGCCGATTCCCTCGCCGCCGCCGATTCCGGGAGTCGGATAACCCTAGGGCAGCCGCCAGTCGATCGGCTCGGCGCCCATCTTCTCGAGCAGTTCGTTCGCGCGGCTGAACGGTCGCGAGCCGAAGAAGCCCCGCGACGCCGACAGCGGCGACGGGTGCGGAGACTCGATCGCCACGCAGTCGGCGCCGTCCAGCATCGGTTTCAGCGTCGACGCGTCGCGACCCCATAGCACCGCGACCAACGGCTGCCGGCGCGCGACCAGCGCGCGAATCGCGCACTCGGTCACCGCTTCCCAGCCCTTACCGCGGTGCGACGCAGGTGTGCCCGGTCGAACGGTGAGCACCCTGTTGAGCAGCATCACCCCGCGTTCGGCCCATGGCGTCAGGTCGCCGGTGGACGGGGCGGGGTGGCCGAGGTCGCTTCCATACTCCTTGAAGATGTTCTCCAGGCTGCGCGGCAGCGGCCGCACCTCGGGCGCCACCGAGAAACTGAGGCCGACGGCGTGACCGGGCGTCGGGTATGGGTCCTGTCCGACGATCAGTACCCGCACCCTGTCCATCGGAAAGGTGAACGCGCGCAACACGTTCTGACCCGCGGGCAGATATCCGTTTCCGGTGGCCAGTTCGGCGCGGAGAAACTCGCCCATCTGCGCGACCTGACCCGCGACCGGTTCCAGAGCCGTGGCCCAGCCCTGCTCGACGAGCTCGTGCAGCGGCCGCGCCGTCATGCCAAGCCCTCGATCAGCAACACCACCGAATCAGCGCCGGCCCGGCGGTCCTTCGAGATCTCCTGATACTCGGTCGAGTTCGCCCAGTCCCAAAACGAAGGCTCATCGGGAAACGACATCAACACGACCTTCTCGCGGTCCGACTCGCCCTCCAGAATCTGCGGAGAGTCATCAGCCGCGAGCAGCGTCCCCGAATACCGGTCGAAGACCTCCATGAAACGGGCTTGGTAGCGGTCATAGGCCGCACGGTCCGTGAACCTCAGCTGGGCGATGGCGTACACGGTCACGAGTCGACACCCTAACTAGTCGAACGACTGCCACCCGGCATTCCCCTGCCAGGCCGCGCCGTCGACCGACACTCGCTCCGGGCCCTCCTGCACGCAACCGATCTCCCTCCACCCGGACGGTGGCGCTCCCGGGAACGTCGCGACCAGCGCATGGTCCTCGCCACCGCCGAGGATCCACGCCCACGCGTCGGCGCCGACCGCTTCGGCCGCGCCGGCGAGCACGTCGCGGTCCGCGGTCAATGCCGCAGTGGACAGGTCGATGCCCACGCCGGACGCCTCGGCGATGTGGCCTAGGTCGGCCAGCAGTCCGTCGGACACGTCGGTCATCGCGGTCGCGCCGTTTTCGGCGGCGATGCGGCCCTGTCCATAAGGGGGCCGCGGCGCGACATGGCAGCTACGCAATTCGTCGAATCGTCGAATATCATTGCGCCACAATTCGAATCCGGCGGCTGAGCAACCGATGTCACCGGCGATGGCCACCACGTCGCCGGGTCGTGCCCCGCCGCGGCGCACCGGCTCGCGGCCGTCGAGATCACCGAGCGCCGTCACCGAGATCACCCACCGCGGCGCGCTGACGAGGTCACCGCCGACGATGCCCGCGCCCATCGACTCGGCCTCGCGCCACATGCCGTCGGCAAGCTGCAGCGCCTGGGCGGCCGGCGTATCCGAGGGCGCCCCGAATGCGACGACGAAGGCGGTCGCGCGTGCGCCCATCGCCTCGATGTCGGCGGCGTTCTGCGCGATCGCCTTGCGCCCCACGTCATGCGGGGTCGACCAGTCCAACCGAAAGTGACGCTCGGCCACCAGCATGTCGGTGCTCACGACCGTCTTACCGTCGGGCGCGAACAGCACCGCGGCGTCGTCACCGGGCCCCAGCGCGACGGCGTCCGGTTGGCGGCGCCCGGCCACCAAGCGGCGGATCACCGCGAACTCGCCCACTTGCGCCAGGGTTTCGGCGTCGTACGCCATGTCACCTCCCGTCGCGGCCGCACCTTGTCCATTCCGTGCCGGCCTGAACACCGGCCGCACCTGCGGTACGTTAAGCGCCTGCGGCGTGGAGTCTATGCAGCGATGTGGAGGAACAGCGGGTGGTGGAGGCTTTCATGCTGATTCAGACCGAGGTGGGCCGCGCCGAGGTCGTCGCCAAACAACTCGCCGCGCTTCCCGGGGTGGTGTCCGCCGAGTACGTGACGGGACCGTACGACGTGGTTGTGCGCGTGGGCGCCGACACCTTGGCCGATCTGAAAGCCACCGTGGTTCCCAATGTTCAGCAGGTGACCGGTATCACCCGCACGCTGACCTGTCCGATCGCCAACGGGGCGCCTCTCTAGAGTTGGACGGTGGCTTCACAGACCGGTGACGGGCCGCCGCGGGCGCTGCTGATCGCCGCGCTGGTAGTGGCGGTGGCGGCGGTCGTGGCGGTTCTGGTGATCGCCGCGCTGCGCCAGAACCCCGAGGAGCAACAGGCGGTGCCGTTGGTGCCGGTGCCCGCCCCGCAGGCCACGAGCGCCGAATGCGCCGACCTGATCGCCCGACTGCCGGACAAGCTCGGCGATCACGCCCGCGCACCGTTGGCCGATCCCGCGCCCGCCGGTGCGGCAGCGTGGCGGGCCGCAGGTCAGGGCGAACCGATCGTGCTGCGCTGCGGGGTGGAACGGCCAACGGAATTCGTCGTCGGTGCGCCGGTGCAGGTGGTGGACGACGTGCAGTGGTTCCGGGTGGGTGAGGCCGGCGTCGATGACGCGGGCGCCGAACAGGCGCGCAGCACGTGGTACGCCGTCGACCGCGGCGTGTACGTCGCCCTGACCCTGCCGCAGGGCACCGGCCCGACGCCGATTCAGCTGCTGTCCACGGTCATCGCCGATTCGCTTCCGGCCAAGCCCGTCGCTCCCGCGCCGGTGCGTTGATGCTGCGCTGGGGCCGCAGGTAGCGCCCGTCAGCGCAGACCGGTGCCGCGTTTGAGTGCGGTTTCGACCATCGTGGCCAGCAGGGTCGGGTAGTCGACGCCGCTGGCCGCCCACATCTGCGGGTACATCGAGATGGTGGTGAACCCCGGCATGGTGTTGAGCTCGTTGATCACGGGCCCGTCATCGGTGAGGAAGAAGTCGACGCGGGCCAGCCCCTGACAGTCGATCGCGTTGAAGGCCTGAATCGAGAGCCGTCGCACCGCCTCGGCAACGTCGTCGTCGACTTTGGCGGGGACGTCGAGTTCGGCGGCGTCCTCGAGGTATTTCGTCGCGAAGTCGTAGAAGCCGTCCTCGCGGCCGCGTACGCCTGCGACCCGGATCTCGCCGAGCGCGCTGGCCTCGATCCGGCCGTCGGGGAATTCGAGCACGCCGCACTCGAGTTCGCGCCCGGGCACCGCGGCTTCGACGATCACCTTCGGATCGTGGCGGCGGGCCTGTTCGATCGCCGACGGCAGCTGATCCCACGCCGTGACCCGGCTGACGCCGATCGACGACCCCCCGCGCGCCGGCTTCACGAAGACGGGCAGGCCGAGCCGCTCGCGAGCCTCGAAAGCCAAGGTGTCCTGGCGGGGCCGCAGCACTTCGTGATCGCCGATCGGCAGCCCCGCGGCGCCCAGCAGCTTCTTGGTGAACTCCTTGTCCATGCCCACCGCACTGGCCAGGACACCCGCTCCGACATAGGGCACCCCCGCCAACTCGAGCAGCCCCTGAATCGTGCCGTCTTCGCCGTACGGACCGTGCAGAACCGGGAAGACCACGTCGACCGCCGCCAGCATCTCCCCCGCCCCCTGACCCAGCGACAGCAGTTGGCCGCCGCGGCCCGGATCGGCGGCCAGGGCCAATTCGGTACCCGACGCGGCGGTCACCTCCGGAAGTCGGCCGTCGGTGATCGCAAGGCTGTCCGGCTGCGCGTCGGTCAACATCCAGGCCCCTTCCGGGGTGATGCCGACGGCGACGACTTCGAACCGCTGCGGATCGAGGTTGCGCAGGATGCTGCCTGCGGATACGCAGGAGATCGCGTGCTCGGAGCTGCGTCCGCCGTAGACGACGGCAACCCGGACGCGTCCGGTGCTCCTGTCCGATGTCGCCGGCCGGGCGGCTCCGGACTCATGGCGGGCAGTCACAACCTAGAGAGGCTACCGCCCGCTTCGGCGGCCGGTCGTCCGGCGATGCCCCGGTGGCGGTGTCAGCCCAGCGCCTGCTCGATGTCGGCGATCAGGTCGTCGGTGTCCTCGATCCCCAGCGAGATGCGCGCGAACCCGTCGCTGACGTCGTCGCCCCAGCGGGCGCGGCGATCCACCGACGTGTGGATTCCGCCGAAACTGGTCGATGCGATCAGCAGCACGCTGCGCTCGACGAGGCTGTGCACAGCCTCAGCGTCGGCCAACTCCACGGCGATCAGGCCGCCGAACCGTTTCATCTGCGCGCACGCAATGCGGTGCGACGGATCATCGGGCAGACCGGGATAGCGCACGGCGCGGACGGCGGGGTGGGCGTGCAGCGCCACCGCGAGCGCCGCCGCGTTGTGGCACTGCCGTTCGAAGCGCAGGCCGGCGGTGCCCAAGCTGCGCATCAGCAGCCACGCTTCGAAGGCGCCGAGGATGGCACCGGAGTGGAGTCGTTCGCGCTCCACCTCGGCCATCAGGTCGGTGTGCGCGCTCGCGACATAACCGGCGAGCAGATCGCTGTGGCCAGACAACGCCTTGGTCGCACTCGCGACGACCACGTCGGCGCCCAGCGAAAGCGGTTGCTGACCGAAGGGGGTGGCGGTGGTGTTGTCGACGACGAGCGTGGCGCCTCGGCTACGGCACTGCAGCGCGAGCCGGTGCAGATCCACCACATCCAGGCCCGGATTGGCCGGGCTCTCGGCCAGCACGACGTCCGCGTCCGCCGATGCCGCACACATCTCTTTCGGTGGCGGCCTGGACCACCATAACCCCTTGCTCGGCAAGGTATTCGGACGCGTACCGGCGGACCTGATAGTAGCCGTCGGCGGGCACGACAAGCTTATGTCCCGGCTTGGCGAGCACCCGCAGGACGGACGTGATCGCGGCCATCCCCGATCCGAAGGCCAGCGCGGACGGGGCGCCCTCCAGTTGCGCGAGCGCCGACTCGAGGTGGCGCCAGGTCGGATTCGAGCTCCGCCCATAGGAGTCCGGCACGTCCGACGGATCGGACGACAGGTGGAAGGTGGACGCCGGAACCGGTGACGGCGCCACGGCCTTCCCCGGAACAGCTTCTGAGGCAACGGATTTGACGCTGCGAGTGGAGTCGCCGTACTGACCGTCCACCGGTCACTCCGGTTTCGTGCTGCGTCCGAGCAACAGGACGACGGCCTCGTCGACCGACAGACCCCTGTGGCAGACCCGGAATACGGCGTCGGTCAGCGGCATCTCGACGTCGTAGCTCTCGGCCAGCGCCAGCACCGATTGGCACGACGCGACACCTTCGGCGACGTGGCCACCGGTGGCGAGCATCGCCGATTCCATTGTGCCGCCCTGGCCCAGGCGCAGCCCGAACGTGCGGTTACGCGACTGCCCGGATGTGCACGTCGCGACGAGGTCACCGACCCCGGCCAAGCCCGCGAGGGTCGCGGGCTTGGCGCCCAACGCGATTCCCAACCGCATGATCTCGGCCAGCCCACGGGTGATGATCGCCGCGGCGGTGTTCTCCCCCAGCCCGACCCCGGCCGCCATACCGGACGCGAGCGCGATGACGTTCTTGCACGCACCACCGACTTCGGCGCCGATGACATCGGCATTGGTGTAAGGCCGGAAGTACGCCGTCGAAAGCGCCCGTTGCAATGCGACGGCCCTTCCGGAGTCACTGCAGGCGACCACGGTGGCCGCCGGTTGCTCATCGGCGATCTCGCTGGCGAGGTTCGGACCGGAGACCACCGCCACGCGTGCCGGGTCGGCACCGGTCACCTGGATGATCACCTGGCTCATGCGCATGAGCGTGTCGAGTTCGATGCCCTTGGCCAGGCTCACCAACGTCACTTCGTCGTCGATCAGCCCCGACCACCGTTCGAGATTGGCCCGAAGCGTCTGTGCGGGCACCGCGAACAGCACCGTGCATGCGTCGTTCAGCGCCTCGGCCGCATCGCTGGTCGCCCTGATGGTCTTGGGCAGTTCGATGTCACCGAGATATCCGGAGTTGCGACGGGTGTCGTTGATCTCGTCGGCGACTTCTTGGTGACGTGCCCACAGCGTCACCTCGTTGCCCGCATCGGCAAGGACCTTCGCCAGTGCACTCCCCCACGCACCGGCCCCCATCACCGCCGCCTCGACCACGCCTTCAGCGTAACCCCCACCGGACTGCTGGCAGGATGACGCACATGAGCGGGTCACCGGATGCCGAGATCGCATTGGTGATCGCCGTAAAGCGCCTGGCCGCGGCCAAGACCCGGTTGGCCCCCGTCTTTTCCGCAACCACCCGCGAGAAGGTCGTACTGGCGATGCTGATCGATACGATCACCGCCGCGTCGGCGGTTTCGGCCATCGGCTCGGTCACGGTGGTCACACCGGACGAAGTCGCCGCCGAGGCCGCGGGTCAACTCGGCGCGCGGGTGCTCACCGACCCGACCCCCGACAACCACCCCGACCCGCTGAACAACGCGATCGCCGCCGCCGAAGCCGAAGTCCGTCATGAGACACCGAACGTCGCTGTGTTGCAAGGTGATCTGCCCGCATTGCAGGCCCATGAGCTGACCGCGGCCGTCGCAGCGTCCCGAAAACACCCCCGCAGCTTCGTCGGCGACCGCCACGGCACCGGTACGTCGGCGTTGTTCGCGTTCGGGGTCGCCTTGAACCCGCAATTCGGCGCCGACTCCGCTCAACGCCACCGGCGTTCCGGCGCGCTCGAGCTCACCGGTGCGTGGCCGGGACTGCGCTGCGACATCGACACACCCGACGACCTGCTGGTGGCGCGTGGGCTCGGCGTCGGCGCGGCGACGACGGCGGCCATCACCGATCCGAGATGAACCGTTCAACTGCGCGCTGGCACGAAGACCGTTGGATAGGGGATCATCGCAGGCATGACGAAAGCCGGGATCGAGGTTCGCGACAGCGACGGCGAACCGCCGTCGCCGAGCATCCGAACGTTGCCGTCGGACTCCGGTAACTCGGCGCCGGAAGCCCCTCCCGCGGCGACCGCCCCCACCGTCGAGAACGCGCTGCCCGAAGACCGCTACCTGAACCGCGAGCTCAGTTGGCTCGACTTCAACTCCCGGGTACTGGCATTGGCCGCCGATACCTCGCTGCCGCTGCTGGAACGGGCGAAGTTCCTTGCGATCTTCGCCTCGAATCTCGATGAGTTCTACATGGTCCGCGTCGCCGGACTGAAACGCCGCGACGAAATGGGGCTGTCGGTGCGCTCCGCCGACGGGCTCTCACCACGTGAACAGTTGCGTCGGATCAACGAGCGAACCCAGCACCTCGCCGACCGGCACGCGCACGTATTCCTCGATTCGGTGCGCCCCGCGCTGGCCGACGAAGGCATCGTGATCGTCACGTGGGCCGAACTCGACGAGGCCGAACGCGCACGGTTGTCCACGTACTTCCACGAGCAGGTATTCCCGGTGCTGACGCCGCTCGCCGTCGATCCGGCCCACCCGTTCCCTTTCGTGAGTGGCCTGAGCCTGAACTTGGCGATCACCGTCAAACATCCCGACGACGGTGGGCAGCACTTCGCCCGAGTCAAAGTGCCCGACAACGTAGAACGGTTCGTCGAACTGGCCGCCCGCGAAAGCGATGCCAGCATCGTTCGCTTCCTGCCGATGGAGGAACTGATCGCGGCGTTCCTTCATGTCCTGTTCCCCGGGCTGGAGATCGTCGAGCACCACGCGTTCCGCATCACGCGCAACGCCGATTTTGAGGTCGAGGAGGACCGCGACGAGGACCTGCTGCAGGCCCTCGAACGGGAACTTGCGCGGCGCCGATTCGGTTCCCCGGTCCGGTTGGAAGTCTCCGACGACATGACCGAGAGCATGCTCGAGTTGCTGTTGCGCGAACTCGACGTCGCGCCGGGAGATGTCATCGAGGTGCCCGGGTTGCTCGATTTGTCCTCGCTGTGGCAGATCTACGGCCTCGATCGCCCTGCACTCAAAGACCGGCCGTTCGTGCCTGCCACCCCACCGGCGTTCGGCGAGCGCGAGACTCCCAAGAGCATCTTCTCGACGCTGCGCGACGGCGACGTGCTGGTGCACCACCCGTACGACTCCTTCTCCACCACCGTGCAGCGGTTCATCGAACAGGCCGCGGCAGACCCCAACGTGTTGGCGATCAAGCAGACCCTGTACCGCACCTCCGGCGACTCGCCAATCGTCAACGCGCTCATCGACGCTGCGGCTGCGGGTAAGCAGGTCGTCGCGCTCGTCGAGATCAAGGCCCGGTTCGACGAGCAGGCCAACATCAAGTGGGCACGTGCGCTCGAGCGTGCGGGCGTGCACGTCGTGTACGGGCTCATCGGACTCAAGACTCACTGCAAGACGTGTCTGGTGGTGCGCAGGGAGGGCTCGCTGATCCGGCGCTACTGCCACATCGGCACCGGCAACTACAACCCCAAAACCGCGCGGCTGTATGAGGACATCGGGCTGCTGACGGCCGCGCCCGACATCGGCGCGGATCTCACCGATCTGTTCAACTCGCTGACGGGCTACTCGCGCAAGGACTCCTACCGCAACCTTCTCGTCGCCCCTCAGGGGGTCCGCCGGGGCATCATCGAGCGCATCGAACGGGAGATCGTCGCCACCCGCGACGGTGCCGAGGGGCGGATCAGGCTGAAAGCCAACGCGTTGGTGGACGAGCAGGTCATCGATGCGCTGTACCGCGCGTCGCAGGCCGGTGTGCGGGTCGAGGTGGTGGTCCGGGGTATCTGCGCGCTACGACCCCATGCCCCTGGATATTCGGACAACATCGCCGTCCGCTCGATCCTCGGCCGGTTCCTCGAACACTCGCGGATCATTCACTTCCGCGCGATCGACGAGTTCTGGATCGGCAGCGCCGACATGATGCACCGCAATCTGGACCGGCGTGTCGAAGTGATGGCCGAAGTCAAGGATCCGCGGCTCAAGGCGCAACTGCACGACATCTTCGAATCGGCGATGGATCCCTCGACCCGGTGTTGGGAGTTGGGCGTCGACGGTAAGTGGACGGCGTCACCGCAGGAGGGCCACACGGTCCGCGACCACCAGGTCTCGTTGATGGAACGCCACCGGCAACCATGACGGGCCTCCTCAACGTCAGGGACTTTCAGCACTGTCGTCGTGGGCCGCGGGTGCCCAGAATGATCTGCAGGAGTTGAGGTGCCGAAGCGGACATCCGAGACCGGCTCCGATGCGGAGACGATCCTGGCCGCCGGGGCGGTGCTGTGGCGGCCCAACGGAAATCCCGATGCGCCGGAAGTCGCGCTGATTCACCGCCCTCGGTACGACGACTGGTCGCTGCCCAAGGGCAAGGTGGACCCCGGCGAGACCGAGCCGGTGACCGCCGTCCGCGAGGTATGCGAAGAAACCGGGTACACCGCATATTTGGGCCGGCGACTCAGTTCGGTCAGCTATCCCGTCGAGGGCGGTAAGAAGAAGGTGCGCTACTGGGCGGCGCGCATGGTCCGCGGGGAGTTCCGCCCGAATGACGAGGTCGACGAGCTCAAATGGCTACCCGTCCCGGCGGCGATCAAACAGCTCGATTATCCGCACGACCGAAAGGTGCTGCGCCGCTTCGCGAAGTATCCGGCCGACACCAAGACCGTGCTGATCGTCCGGCACGCCACCGCGGGCAGCAAGTCCCGGTTCAAGGGCGACGACCGCAAACGGCCCTTGGACAAGAACGGTCGCGCGCAGGCGGAGTCACTGGTCGCGATGCTGCTCGCCTTCGGTGCCGACCGACTGTTCGCGGCGGACCGAGTGCGCTGTGTATCGACATTGGAACCACTGGCACAAAAACTCGGGACATCGATCCGAAGTGACGGGCTGCTGACCGAGGAGGCTTACGCGGAGAACCGCAAGGCCGCCCGGCAGCGCTTCCTCGAGATCGCCGACACCGCTGGCACCCCGGTGATCTGCACTCAGGGCAAGGTCATTCCGGACCTCATCGAATGGTGGTGCGAGCGCGACGGCGTGCGGCCCGACAAGTCGCGCAATCGCAAGGGCAGCACCTGGGTGATGTCGCTTCACAACGGTCGGTTGATTGCGGCGGACCACATGGGCAGCCCGCTGGCCGTGAAATGACGCCCACACGTTGAATGCAAATTCCGGCGGACTCCCGCTCGGAAAGATTGAGCCGTAGATGTTTTGGTGGGCGTGAAACGCGAACACGCCGTGGGTCGCGCAGACCCACGGCGTGTCCGGTTGAAATTACTTGCGCCCGCGCTTGGCCGGTGCCTTCTTGGCGGCCGACTTCTTGGCTGCCGACTTCTTGGCCGGTGCCTTCTTGGCGGCCGACTTCTTGGCCGGTGCCTTCTTGGCCGCCGACTTCTTGGCCGGCGACTTCTTGGCGGCGGTCTTCTTGGCTGCCGTCCGCTTCGTCGCGGCCTTCTTGGCCGGTGACTTCTTGGCGGCGGTCTTCTTGGCTGCCGTCCGCTTCGTCGCGGCCTTCTTGGCCGGTGACTTCTTGGCGGCACTCTTCTTGGCCGGCGACTTCTTGGCCGCCTTGCGGGCACTCCCCGCCGTAACGCCTCTCTTCACTGCTGGTCCTTCCGCCGGGAGGCGCTGCGCCCCAGAGACAACGGCTTTGAACTGAGCGCCGGGCCGGAATGCCGGCACAGAGGTGGGCTTCACCCGGACGGTCTCGCCGGTGCGCGGATTACGCGCGACGCGTGCTGCGCGGCGGCGCTGTTCGAAAACGCCGAAGCCGGTAATGGTGACGCTGTCACCCTTGTGCACCGCACGCACGATGGTGTCAACGACATTCTCCACCGCTGCGGTGGCCGACCGACGGTCCGAGCCCATTTTCTCCGTGAGTACGTCGATGAGCTCTGCTTTGTTCATGCATAACCTCCGGAAACCAGTGGTCCTCTTTGGACCGACTAGAGGACACGGTAAACCCATTCCCCATTGATTTCCAAGAGCCACGCGCAGTTTCAGGCGAAGCCAGCGAACTTTCTTGCCCCCCTTGACCTCCAGAGGGGGCCCGGAGAACCGGGTCCACTGACGGTGATTTCGGCTTACCGGGCGCCGTTATCTGGCCGGCAGAGTCCGCGGTTTCCAGTCCGGCCTGCGCGATTCATAAGCCGCGATATCATCGCATTTGCGCAGCGTAAGACCTATATCGTCGAGTCCGGAGAGCAATCGCCAAGCCGTATAGTCGTCAATTCTGAACGGCACCATGACCGTTCCTGCGGCGATGGTTCGATCTTGAAGATTCACAGTGATTTCCAGGCCTGGCTGCTGCTCGATGAGCTTCCATAAAATTTCCACATCATCTTGCGGAATTTCGGCCGCGAGAAGCCCGGCCTTGCCCGCATTGCCCCGAAAGATGTCGGCGAAGCGGGACGAGATGACGACCCGGAAGCCGTAATCCATAAGCGCCCAGACGGCATGTTCGCGTGACGAACCGGTGCCGAAATCTGGGCCGGCGACCAATACCGAACCTTTGTCGAACGGGGGCAGGTTCAATACGAACGACGGGTCGTTACGCCAGGCGGCGAACAAACCGTCCTCGAAACCCGTTCGTGTAACTCGCTTCAGGTAGACCGCCGGGATGATCTGATCGGTGTCGACATTCGACCGACGCAGGGGGACGCCGATGCCGGTGTGGGTATCGAAAGGCTGCACGGGTTCTGCTCCTATCAGTCGGTCAGGTCTGCGGGCGAGGACAACGTGCCACGCACCGCGGTGGCCGCCGCGACCGCGGGAGACACCAGATGTGTGCGGCCGCCCTTGCCTTGCCTGCCCTCGAAATTCCGGTTGGAGGTCGACGCACAACGTTGACCCGGTGACAGCTGGTCAGGATTCATGCCCAGACACATCGAGCAGCCCGCCTGACGCCACTCCGCTCCCGCAGCGGCGAAGATCTCTCCGAGCCCTTCGGATTCGGCCTGCATCCGCACGCGCATGGACCCGGGCACGATCAGCATGCGCACCCCGTCAGCGACCTTGCGTCCACGCAGCACGTCGGCGGTCACCCGCAGATCCTCGATGCGGCCGTTGGTGCACGAACCGACGAAGACGGTGTCGACCGTGATGTCACGCATCGCGGTACCGGGCCGAAGGTCCATGTAGGCCAACGCCTTTTCGGCTGCTTGGCGCTGACCCTCGTCGAACATCAATTCCGGGTCGGGCACCGAATCGGACAGCGGCACCCCCTGGCCCGGGTTGGTGCCCCACGTGACGAACGGGCTCAGGGTCGAGGCGTCGATGTAGACCTCGGTGTCGAATTCGGCACCCTCGTCGGTGCGAAGGTTGCGCCATGCGGCGACTGCGTCGTCCCACTGCTGGCCCTGTGGGGCGTGCGGACGCCCGCGCAGAAATTCGAACGTCGTGTCGTCAGGTGCCACCATGCCGGCCCGCGCACCCGCCTCGATGCTCATGTTGCAGATCGTCATCCGGCCCTCCATCGACAGCGATTCGATGGCGCTGCCGCGGTATTCGATGACGTGACCTTGTCCTCCGCCGGTGCCGATCTTGGCGATCACCGCGAGAATGATGTCTTTGGCGCTCACTCCGTCGGGAAGTTCACCGTCGACGTTGACCGCCATGGTCTTGAACGGGCGCAAGGGAAGAGTCTGTGTGGCGAGTACGTGCTCGACTTCCGACGTACCGATTCCCATCGCCAGCGCGCCGAACGCACCGTGCGTGGAGGTATGGCTGTCGCCACAGACCACGGTCATCCCGGGCTGCGTCAATCCGAGCTGCGGTCCGATGATGTGCACGATGCCCTGCTCGGCATCACCCATCGGATGAAGCCGGATACCGAACTCTTCGCAGTTGCGCCGAAGGGTCTCCACTTGTGTGCGCGACACGGGGTCGGCGATCGGCTTGTCGATGTCGACCGTCGGCACGTTGTGGTCCTCGGTGGCGATGGTCAGATCCGGTCTGCGTACCGGACGCCCCGCCAACCGCAGCCCGTCGAATGCTTGCGGGCTTGTCACTTCGTGGACGAGATGGAGGTCGATGTAGATCAGGTCGGGTTCGCGCGCAGCGCCCTCGCCGCCACCTTCGACAACGACGTGGTCGGCCCACACCTTTTCGGCCAACGTGCGCGGTGTGTCACCGCGGCCGCGGGCGGCACTGGGAACATCGGTGGACATCTTGACTATCTCACAATCTGGGACGTTAGTATCTCCTTGTGAGACAGGATAGCGGCATCGGCGTATTGGACAAAGCCGTGGGTGTGCTGCACGCGGTCGCCGATTCGCCCTGCGGGCTGGCCGAACTGTGCGAGCGCACGGGCTTGCCGCGTGCCACAGCGCATCGCCTTGCCGCGGGTTTGGAAACCCACCGCTTGCTGGCACGCAACGGCGACGGCCGCTGGCGGCTCGGTCCCGGCCTGACCGAGTTGGCCGGACAGGTCAACGATCCGCTCGTGGCCGCAGGAGCGGTCGTGCTGCCCCGGTTGCGCGAGATCACCGGCGAGAGCGTGCAGCTCTACCGCCGCGAAGGCACCTCGCGGATCTGCATCGCGGCGCTGGAACCGCCTGCCGGGCTGCGGGATACCGTGCCGGTCGGCAGCACGCTCCCGATGACGGCGGGCTCGGGCGCCAAGGTCCTGCTGGCGTATGCCGACGCGGCCACCCAGCAGGCCGTCCTCCCGAACGCCAAGTTCACCGATCGCACTCTGGCCGAGGTACGCAAGCGCGGCTGGGCGCAGAGCGCCGCCGAACGCGAGCCGGGTGTGGCCAGTGTCTCGGCTCCGGTGCGTGACGGACGCGGCGTGGTCATCGCCGCGGTATCGGTGTCCGGGCCGATCGACCGGATGGGCCGGCGGCCGGGTGCACGGTGGGCGGCCGATCTGTTGGCCGCTGCCGACGCCCTGACCCGGCGCCTGTGAGATGTGATGCAGTTCGCAGACCGCGAAATCTGTACCCCCGATGGGATTCGAACCCACGCTACCGCCGTGAGAGGGCGGCGTCCTAGGCCGCTAGACGACGGGGGCTAGAACTGGTTTCCGGATCGCCAGCATATCTCAGCGAGATTTGTCGGCCTAATCACGGTGGTTGGCTGGGGTACCAGGACTCGAACCTAGAATGGCTGAACCAGAATCAGCTGTGTTGCCAATTACACCATACCCCATCGGCAGTCCGTAACCGCAGGTCACGGGCTTATTTTGGCCCCCTTGCGTGGCGGGCGGAACCCATCGCGCGCGGTGTCGGACCGACGTGCAGACTACCAAAGATTTTCAACGCGCTTTTCACGCCTCGGCTTCCGCGGCGGCTCGTTCGCGGCCGGCCCGTAGCCGGTCCAAGCTGCGTTCGCGCCCCAGCAGGTCAAGCGATTCGAATAGTGGCGGGCTGACCGAAGCACCCGTGGCGGCGACGCGGATCGGGCCGAACGCCTTGCGCGGCTTCAGTCCGAGGCCGTCGAGCAGCACCTCCTTGAGGGCCGCCTCGATCGCCGGAGTGGTCCAGTCGCCGACGTTCTCCAGTGCGCCCAGTGCGGCGTCGAGCACCGCGACCGCCTCGGGCTTCAACTCCTTGGCCGCCGACTTCTCGTCGAGCGTGAACTCCGCGTCGTTTAGGAACCGCAACAGGTCCCACGCGTCGCCGAGCACCACGATGCGGGTCTGCACGAGCGCGGCGGCTTCGGCGAACCGGTCGTCGTCGAGGCCGGTGTCGTGACCGTGCTCGGCGAAGTACGCGCTCAGACGGGCGCTGAACTCCTCTTCGCTCAGCATCCGGATGTGTTCTGCGTTCAGCGCGTCGGCCTTCTTCTGGTCGAACCGCGCCGGATTTGAGTTGACGTCGGCGACATCGAAGGCGGCCACCATCTCGTCGAGGCTGAAAACGTCCCGGTCCTCGGCGATTCCCCACCCCAGCAGGGCCAGATAGTTCAGCAGGCCTTCCGGGATGAAACCGCGCTCGCGATGCAGAAACAGATTCGACTGGGGATCACGCTTGGACAGCTTCTTGTTGCCGTCCCCCAGAACGCTTGGCAGATGCGCGAACTCGGGAATCCGGTCGGCCACACCGATCCGCATCAGCGCCTGGTAGAGCGCGATCTGGCGCGGAGTCGACGACAGCAGGTCCTCACCGCGCAGCACGTGGCTGATCTTCATCAGCGCGTCGTCGACCGGATTCACCAACGTGTACAACGGCTCCCCGTTGCCGCGGGTTAACGCGAAATCGGGTACCGATCCGGCCGGAAACGTCGTTTCACCGCGCACGAGATCGCGCCACCCGATGTCCTCGTCGGGCATCTTCAACCGCACTACGGCGCGCCGGCCCTGGGCGCGGAACTCCGCCTTCTGCTCCTCGCTCAGGTCGCGGTCGTAATTGTCGTAGCCCAGCTTCGGATTGCGCCCCGCGGCCAGATGACGCGCTTCGACTTCTTCGGGCGTGGAGAACGACTCGTAGGCGTCACCGGCCTGTAGGAGCCGGTCGATCACGTCGCGGTAGAGATCGAGCCGCTGCGACTGGCGGTACGGCCCGTAGGGACCACCGACTTCGGGGCCTTCGTCCCAGTCGAGTCCGAGCCAGCGCAACGCGTCGAGTATCGCGCGGTAGCTCTCCTCGGAATCGCGCGCCGAGTCGGTGTCCTCGATGCGGAACACGAAGGTGCCGCCGCTATGGCGGGCGTACGCCCAGTTGAACAGCGCGGTGCGGATCAGGCCGACGTGCGGCGTACCCGTGGGTGACGGACAGAACCGCACCCGGACATCACTTGTCATCACTTCCCTTTGCGCACAACCGGATTCGTCAACGTTCCGATACCTTCGACGGTGATGCTCACGGTGTCGGAGTCCTCGATCGGGCCGACACCCTCCGGTGTCCCGGTCAGGATCAGATCGCCCGGCAGCAAGGTCATCACCCGGGAGATCCATTCCACGATCGCGCCGACGTCGTGGATCATCATCGACGTCCTACTGTTCTGCTTGACGACGCCATTGACCTCTGTGCGGATCTCCAGGTCCGCGGGATCGACGTCGGTGACGATCCACGGCCCAACGGGGCAGAACGTGTCATGGCCTTTCGCGCGGGTCCATTGACCATCCTTCTGCTGCTGATCGCGGGCCGAAACATCGTTGGCGATCGTGTATCCCAGGATGTTCTCCGCGGCGCGCGCGGCCGACACGTCCTTGCACGGTCTGCCGATGACCGCCGCCAACTCACCTTCGAAGTGCACGGGATCGGCGTCGGCGGGCAACTGAATCGGCACGTTCGGTCCAACGATCGCCGTGTTGGGTTTCATGAAGATGATCGGGTCGTCGAAAGTGGGGGGTTCCGAACCGTCCCCGGCGCGTGCGGCCATCTCGGCGATGTGGGCGGCGTAGTTCTTGCCCACGCACACCACCTTGGTCGCAAGGATCGGGGCGAGCAGGCGCACGTCGGCCAGCGGCCATTGCCTGCCCGTGAACTGCGGCTTACCGAACGGGTGCTCGGCGATCTCCCTCGCGATCGCCTGGGCGGGATCGTCGAGTGGACCCTCGACGCTGACGAAGGCGACACCATCGGGGCTGGCGATTCGGCCAAGACGCATGGCGTTCAGCCTAGTAGCCGGCCAAGAAGCGGCGGCCGACCGCTCCCACGACAGCTTTGTCTCGGTATCTGAGATACTGATTCAGCATGGTGAGATCGGTATGCCACGATGGACCGATGTCCGCCGAGTCGCTCACCACTGCACGGCGATGGTCGTTGCTGTGTATCGCGCTGGCGGCCACGACGAGCGCCAACGTGTTCATCAACGGTGTGGCGTTTCTCATCCCCACACTGCACAGCGAGCGGGGCCTTGACCTCGCGGCGGCGGGCCTGCTTTCCGCGATGCCGGGTTTCGGGTTGGTGATCACGCTGATCGCGTGGGGCTATGTCGTCGACCGCTACGGCGAGCGCATTGTGCTGACGGTCGGGTCGGTGCTGATATCGGCGGCGGCGTTCGCCGCCGCCTTCTCCCAATCTCTGGTCGCCGTCGGCGCTTTCCTCTTTCTCGGCGGTATGGCGGCCGCGAGCAGCAATTCGGCCAGCGGACGGTTGGTGGTCGGCTGGTTTCCGGTCGAACGACGCGGCCTGGCCATGGGGATCCGGCAGACGGCCACCCCGTTGGGCGTCGGGTTGGGCGCGCTGGTGATCCCGCTTCTGGCCGAAAGTCACGGCGTGACCGGCGCGTTGCTGTTTCCCGCGGCGGTCTGCGCGGTGTCGGCGCTGGTGTGCCTGGTCGCGGTGATCGACCCGCCACGGCCGCCGCGTTCCGAGGCGCCAAGCGAACATCTCACGAACCCCTATCGGGGATCGTCGTTGCTGTGGCGGATCCATGCCGTCTCGGTGTTGCTCGTCGTGCCGCAGGCGCTGGTGTGGACTTTCACGCTGGTGTGGTTGATGTCGGAGCGCGGCTGGTCGGCAGGCTCGGCGGGCCTCATCGTCATGGCGGCCCAACTGCTAGGCGCCGCCGGACGTGTCGCGGCGGGGTACTGGTCGGACCGGTTGGGTCAGCGGCTTCGTCCGATCCGTGCGATCGCTGCTGCCGCGGCGCTGTCCATGGGCGCCCTGGCGCTGTCGGACTGGCTGAGCTCTCCGGTCGCGGTGGCAGCGATGGTGGTCGCCTCGGTGATCACGGTGTCCGACAACGGTTTGGCGTTCACCGCGATCGCCGAGATCGCCGGGCCGTTCTGGAGCGGCCGCGCCCTGGGCACCCAGAACACGGCCCAGCATCTGGCATCGGCCGTCGCGGCCCCCACGTTCGGGGCGCTGATCGGGGTTGCCGGTTATCCGGCGGCGTTCGCCGTCTGCGCACTGTTCCCGCTGGCGGCGATACCGATCGTGCCCGCCGATTCCTCGGGTTCGCCGGACCCTGCGCGGGAACTGTGATTCAGCGATGGGAGTTTCGCGCGGGGCTGTTCACACTGATGTCATCAGTCTCTGCCGAACCAGTGCTGCCGTTGCCCACCTACGAGCGAATAAGTCGCTGGGAGCGAATTATTCGCTCAGAGGTGGGCTGTAAGAGAGGCAGTTCCCGGGGCTATCTGAGCTCGGGTATCTGAGCGCCCGAGGGTCAGGCGGCCGCGACCGCCATGAGTGACGCCGAGCTATAGAAATCCCGCGATCCGGTCGCCGATCGCGGTAGTGGACAGCTTCTCGTCACCGCGCGTGGCCAGATGCTGCTCGACGGCCTTGTCGACGCGCGCGGCAGCGTCGGCTTCGTTGACGTGTGCCAGCAGCAGTGCGACCGACATGATCGCGGCGGTCGGGTCCGCGATTCCCTGGCCCGCGATGTCGGGGGCGCTGCCGTGCACGGGTTCGAACATCGACGGGTTGGTGCGGGTGGCGTCGATGTTGCCGCTCGCCGCAAGGCCGATCCCGCCACACACCGCGGCTGCGAGATCGGTGACGATATCGCCGAACAGGTTGTCGGTGACGATCACATCGAAACGGCCGGGGTCGGTGACGAGGTGGATGGTCGCCGCGTCCACATGCTGGTAGGCGATCTCGACGTCACCGAAGTCGGCGGCGACCTCCTGAACGGTGCGCCACCACAACGCGCCCGCGAAGGTCAGGACGTTGTTCTTGTGCACAAGGGTCAGGTGCTTACGACGCTGCTGGGCACGGACGAATGCGTCCGTCACGACGCGACGCACACCGAAAGCGGTGTTGATGCTGACCTCGGTGGCGATCTCGTGCGGCGTGCCCACACGGATCGCACCGCCGGTTCCGGTGTAGGGACCCTCGGTGCCTTCGCGCACGACGACGAAGTCGATGTCGGGGTTGCCTTCCAAGGGGCTGTTCACGCCGGGGTACAACCGGCCGGGCCGAAGGTTGATGTGGTGGTCGAGTTCGAACCGGATCCGTAGCAGCAGACCGCGTTCGAGCACGCCGCTGGGTACCGACGGGTCCCCGATCGCGCCGAGCAGGATCGCGTCGTGCCCGCGCAGTTCGTCGAGCACGGAGTCGGGCAGCACCTCACCGGTGGCGTGGTAGCGGCGCGCGCCCAGGTCGTAAGGCGTCTTGTGCACGCCGGGAAGCACCGCGTCGAGAACCTTGACGGCCTCCCCGACCACCTCCGGACCGATCCCGTCGCCGGCGATGATCGCCAGCTTCATCGCCGAAGTCACGACAGATCAACCACTTCCAGCATCATCGCGCCGACCTCTTCGGCGATGGTGGACCGGACATCGGAGGGAACGTCGCGATCGATGCGCAGCAGGATGGTCGCGCCGGGACCTTCGGCGTCCTCGCTCAACTGGGCGGCGTGAATGTTGATGCCCGCCGACCCGAGGATGGTGCCGATCTTGCCGAGCGTGCCCGGCTGGTCGACGTAGTTGACGATCAGGTAGACGCCCTCGGCGCGCAGGTCGAAGTTGCGCCCGTTGATCTGGACGATCTTCTCGACCAGCTGCGTACCGGTCAATGTGCCTGCGACGTTGGCGGTCGCCCCGTCGGCGTAGACGGCCCGCACGTCCACCACGCTGCGGTGGTTGGGACTCTCGCTCGCGGTGCTGATCTCGGCCTGCACCCCCCGCTCGGCGGCGAGCGCCGGGGCATTGACGAACGTGACGGGGTCTTCGATGATCGCCGAGAACAGTCCGCGCAATGCCGAAAGGCGAAGCACTTCAACGTCTTCGGCGGCGAGCTCACCCTTGACCTGCACCGCCAGCGACACCGGAAGCTCGTCGCACAACACTCCGACCAACAGGCCGAGCTTGCGGACGAGGTCCAGCCACGGCGCGACCTCCTCGCCGACGACTCCCCCGCCGACGTTGACCGCGTCGGGAACGAACTCCCCGGCCAGGGCAAGCTTCACGCTGGCCGCGACGTCGGTACCCGCCCGGTCCTGCGCCTCGGCGGTGGACGCGCCCAGATGCGGGGTCACCACCACCTGCGGCAGGTCAAACAGCGGACTCTCGGTCGTTGGCTCGGTGGCGAACACGTCGATGCCGGCCGCGCGCACATGCCCTGAGCGCACCGCTTCGGCCAGCGCGTCCTCGTCGATCAGGCCGCCGCGGGCGGCGTTGACGATGATCACGCCGGGCTTCGTCTTGGCAAGCGCCTCCTTGCCGATCAATCCCGCGGTCTCCGGTGTCTTCGGCAGGTGCACGGAGATGAAGTCCGCGCGCTCCAACAGCTCGTCGAGGCTGAGCAGCTCGATGCCGAGCTGTGCGGCGCGGGCCGCCGAGACATACGGGTCGTAGGCGACGACGTGGGTGCCGAACGCGGCCAGGCGCTGGGCCACCAGCTGGCCGATGCGGCCAAGGCCGACAACGCCGACGGTCTTGCCGTAGATCTCGGTACCCGAGAACGACGAGCGCTTCCAGGTGTGCGCGCGCAGCGACGCATCGGCGGCCGGGATCTCGCGCGCCGCGGACAGCAGCAGGGCCATGGCGTGCTCGGCCGCGCTGTGAATATTCGAGGTCGGCGCGTTGACGACCAGCACGCCCCGGGCGGTGGCGGCGTCCACGTCGACGTTGTCGAGGCCGACTCCGGCACGGGCGACGATCTTGAGCTTGGGCGCGGCGGCGAGCACCTCGGCGTCGACGGTCGTCGCGGAGCGCACCAGAAGCGCGTCGGCATCGGCAACCGCGGCCAGCAGCTTCGGCCGGTCCGGACCGTCGACCCAACGGACTTCCACCTGGTCACCGAGGGCGGCGACCGTCGATTCGGCCAATTTGTCGGCGATCAATACAACGGGCAGACTCACGCGGTCAGCCTAATGGGCTTGAATGTTGGGGTGGTGGGTGGGAGAACCGCAAGTGTGGTGGGTGGGAGAACCGCAGGCGTGGATGTCACCGTCGTCGGCAGCGGACCCAACGGTTTGGCGGCGGCCGTCGTCTGTGCCAGGGCCGGGTTGTCGGTGCAGGTGCTCGAGGCGCAGCCGACGCTCGGGGGCGGCGCCCGCACACTCGCCGACCCGGAGTTTCCCGGCGTCTCCCACGACATCTGTTCGGCCGTTCACCCGCTCGCGCTGGCGTCGCCGTTCCTGGCCGAATTCGACCTGCCCGCCCGTGGCGTGAGCTTGCGGGTGCCCGAGGTCTCCTACGCCAATCCACTTCCCGGGGCGCGCGCCGCGATCGGTTACCACGACCTCGACCGGACCGCTGCGGAACTCGAGCACGGGAAGTCATGGCGCAGATTCTTCGGCCCCATGGTCGAACGCGACGACGCCGTACTCGATCTGCTGCTCGGCGACAAACGCTCGGTGCCGAGCAATCCGATCGCCGCCGTCCAGGTGGCGAGCCGGCTGCTCGAACAGGGCACGCCCGCATGGGGCGCACTCAAGGGTGACGATGCGCGTGCATTGTTCAGCGGCGTTGCCGCGCATGTGATCTCTCAAATGCCGTCGTTGGTGTCGGCAGGTGGGGGCCTCATGTTGGCCACGCTCGCACACACCGTCGGCTGGCCCATCCCCGTCGGCGGAAGCCAGGCCATCGTCGATGCGCTGATCTCCGATCTCCGTGCTCACGGTGGCGTGATCACGGCCGGCCAAGAGGTCACCGAACCACCCGAGGGTGTCGCACTCTTCGACACCGCACCCACCGCGCTGGCCCGCATCTACGGCGACAAGCTGCCCCGCCGCTACGCAAAAGCGTTGCAGCGATATCGATTCGGCCCCGGCGTGGCCAAGGTCGACTTCGTGCTCTCCGAGGATGTGCCGTTCACCGACGAGCGCTTACGACAGGCGCCCACGCTGCACATGGGCGGCACCCGCGAACAGATGGCACACGCCGAACGCGAGATCGCCTCAGGGCGGCACCCAGAGTGGCCGATGGTGCTCGCCGCGCAACCACACCTGGAGGATCCCGGCCGCATCGACCCCCAGGGCCGCCGGCCGTTGTGGAGCTACGCGCACGTCCCGAACGGATCGACCGTCGACCAGGCCGAGCGGGTCACCGACATCTTCGAGCGCTTCGCGCCCGGCTTCCGCGACATCGTGGTGGCCGTGCGAACCGTTTCCGCCGCACGCCTGGCCGACCACAACGCCAACCTGGTCGGCGGCGACATCGGCGTCGGCGGTAACACCCTCATTCACGCGCTGACGGGCCCGACCCCTCGACTCAACCCCTGGACCACACCCATCCCCAAGGCGTACCTGTGCTCGTCGGCCACGCCGCCCGGGGGCGGGGTGCACGGCATGGCCGGTTATTTCGCCGCACGAACGGTACTGCGGCGCGAGTTCGGCATCAAGACGGTGCCTGCGCTGTCTCCCTGAGCCCGGAACTCGGTACGTATCGATGCAAATTCGATGCGTAGGTGCGGCGAGAAGGGGTACCCCGGTTGAGTTCGACCGATTCGGGTACCTGTCATCGCATCGAGTGAAGGGAACGCTGCTTGAGCGGGATCAACGGAAACACGCAGACCCCGCTCCTGTCGGTGTCAGACCTCACCGCTCCCCCCAAAGGGCTGATGACCACCGCATTTCCGGTATGGCGCGACGCCATACGCAGTGAGGTGCTTCGGTCACTCAACGAATTCGTCAAGACACGCTGCGCCGACGACCTCAAATCGGCCGGAGTCGATATCGCCGCCGACGTCCTGCAGGCTTTCGTCGACGGTGGAAAGTGCGTCCGCTCGACCTTCGTCTACCTCGGCTGGTTGTCTAATGCCGACGACGATCCCGGTGCGCTGCGGGCGGCGGCGAGCTTCGAGTTGCTGCATGCGTTCGCCCTGCTGCAGGACGACGTGATGGACGGCTCCGCGCTGCGCCGCGGGCGGCCCTCTGCTCATGTCAGGTTCGCGCAGTGGCACCGCGAGCGGGCGATGTCGGGTTCACCCGAACGTTTCGGCGAGGCCGCGGCCGTCCTTCTCGGTGATCTATGCCTGGTGTGGGCCCAACAGATGCTGCGGGAAAGCGGCGTCGGGGAGGCTGCGCTGGCGCGCGGCTGGCAGAGATACGACGCGATGCGCACCGAGCTCGCCGTAGGCCAGTTCGCCGACCTGGTCAACGACGCCGCCGAATTCCCCGAGTGGGAACGGGTTCTCGACGTGATGCGGCGCAAGTCCGGCAACTACACCGTGCGCAGACCACTCGAGATCGGCGCCGACATGGCCGGATGCCCGCCCCGTGTGCTGATGTTGCTCGGCCAGTACGGCGAAGCGGTCGGTGAGGCCTTCCAGTTGCGCGACGACGTCCTCGGCATCTTCGGGTCTCCCGAGATCACCGGTAAGCCGGCGGGCAGTGACCTCTTCGAGCACAAGGCGACCAGCGTCGTGGTGGCCGCCTACCGCCTCGCGGACGCGAACCATCGCCGCGAGCTCACCCATCTGATGAGTGCCTCCGATCTGGATCACGACGACATCCGCCGGTGGCGCGAGCTGATCGTCGCGACCGGCGCACTGGAATGGGTTGAACAGCTGATCGATTCGCGGCTCAACCGAGCGCTCGAGCTGATCGACACGAGGCAACTGGATCCGTTGATCCGCACCGCGCTGGCCGACATGGCCGCCGCCTGCACCGAACGGGCCGCGTGATGCGCACCGTCGCGGGCCGCACCGACCACGTCGTCGTGGTCGGTGCAG
This sequence comes from Mycobacterium lehmannii, assembly GCF_001499925.1. NCBI lineage: Bacteria > Bacillati > Actinomycetota > Actinomycetes > Mycobacteriales > Mycobacteriaceae > Mycobacterium > Mycobacterium lehmannii. The sequence goes on along the minus strand of NZ_LQIR01000034.1, from coordinate 228,035 downwards.
GGCTGTCGGGACTGTCGGCGGCGCTGCAGCTCGCCGGGCGCGGCCGCACCGTCACGGTCCTCGAACGCGGACACCATCCGGGTGGGCGCGTCGGTCGCGCCGACATCGGCGGCTACCGCCTCGACACCGGGCCGACCGTGCTGACGATGCCCGACATCATCGACGACGCGTTCGCCGCCGTCGGCGAGAACACCGCGGACCGACTGGACCTGATCAACGTCGATCCCGCCTACCGCGCGTCGTTCGCCGACGGCAGCTCGCTGCACGTGCGCGCCGAAGCCGACGCGATGGCCGCCGAGATCGAGGGCTTCGCAGGCCGCGACCAGGCGGACGGCTATCTGCGCCTTCGCGATTGGCTGGCCAAGCTGTACCGCGTCGAGTTCGACGGGTTCATCGCCGCGAACTTCGACTCACCGCTGTCGCTGCTGACACCGCAGCTCGCCCGGCTGATCGCCATCGGCGGCTTCCGGCGCTGGGACAGGATGGTGCGCCGCTTCATCAGCGATGAGCGACTGCAGCGGGTGTTCACCTTTCAGGCGTTGTACGCCGGTGTGCCGCCGCACCGGGCGCTGGCGGTGTACGCCGTGATCGCCTACATGGACACGATCTCCGGCGTGTACTTCCCCCGCGGCGGTGTGCGCGCGTTGCCCGAAGCGCTGGCCGCGGCCGCGACCGATGCCGGCGTCGAGTTCCGTTACGATTCGGCGGTTTCGGCGTTGGAGCGCACGGGCGACCGGGTGGTCGCGGTGCACACCGAGGGCGGTGACCGGATCACTGCCGACGCGGTGGTGCTGACCACCGAACTGCCCGACACGTACCGGCTGCTCGGTCGCACGCCGCGGCGTGCGCTGCCGCTGCGGCCCGCCCCGTCGGCGGTGGTGGCCCACATTGGCTGCCGCACCGTGGGCCCGGACGTCGGACACCACACGATCGTTTTCGGCGACGAGTGGCGCAAGACGTTCACCGACATCATCGACGACGGACGCGTGATGTCGGATCCGTCGCTGTTGGTGACCCGCCCCACCGCCGGGGACCCGTCGCTGGCGCCCGCAGGCCGGGACCTGCTGTACGTCCTCGCCCCCGCACCCAATCTGACAGTGGGACACATCGATTGGGCATCGACGCGCGACGATTACGTGCGCCAGATGATCGACGTGGTGAGCTCACGGCTCCCGCAGGTGGGGGTCGACCCCGAGGTGCTGCACGTCGTGGATCCCGCGGACTGGGCGCGTCAGGGAATGGCCGCGGGAACTCCGTTCGCGTTGGCCCACACGTTCGGCCAGACCGGCCCGTTCCGTCCCGCCAACACCGTTCGCGGCGTCGCCAACGTGGTGTTGGCGGGGTCGTCGACCGTCCCGGGAGTCGGCGTGCCGACCGCGCTGTTGTCCGGGCGGCTGGCGGCCGACCGAATCACCGGCCTGCCAGTCCGGCGGGCCCGTAGCCAGGTGGTGCAAGCATGATCGGTTCCGAACTCGACGCCGCGGGCGTACACGACCCGGCACTGCGCGAGGCCTATCGTCGTTGCCGCACGATCAACGCCGAACACGGCCGCACCTTCTTTTTGGCCACCCGGCTGCTGGCGCCCGAACAGCGTCCCGCCGTGCACGCGCTGTACGGCTTCGCCCGCCGCGCCGACGACATCCTCGACGACTTCGATCCCGTCATCAGCATGAATGAGCGCGCCGATCAGTTGCAGCGCCTGGCCACCCAGCTGTTCAACCGGCTCGCGCAGGGCAGCTGCGACGACGGGGATCCGTCGCTGGCCGCGGTGGTGCACTGCGCCCGGCGGTACGGCATCCCGTGGGAGCTGTTCGACGACTTCCTCGGCTCCATGCGCATGGACCTGAGCGTCACCGACTATCCCGACCGGGCCGCACTCGATCGTTACATGTACGGCTCGGCCGAGGTGATCGGTTTGCAGCTTCTGCCCGTACTGGGCACCGTCGGCCCACGCGAAGAGGCCGCGCCGTATGCGGCGGCACTGGGAAAGGCGTTTCAGCTCACCAACTTCCTGCGTGACATCGACGAGGACCTCGAGCGCGGCCGGGTCTACCTGCCCGCCGACGAACTGGCCGCATACGGGGTCGACCGGGATGTGCTGACCTGGTGCCACGAGAACCGTCGCACCGACGTGAAGGTGCGCCGGGCGCTGGTGGAACAACACGCCATCAACCGGCGCGTGTACGACTTCGCGCGGCGCGGCATCGCTCATCTGAGCCCGCGGTCGCGCCCGTGCGTGTCGGCGGCGCTGACCCTGTACTCCGAAATCCTCGATCGAATCGAGCAAATCGACTTCGCCGTGTTCAGCCAGCGCGCCACCGTGGGCACCGGTCGCCGCATCCGCGTCGGATGCGCCGGACTGGTCAAGGCGTGGAGGGCCCGTCGTCAGGAACCCAAGGCGTGACGATGGACAACTGGCATTACCTGTTGGTTCTGGCCGCCTGCCTGGTGATCACCGCGCCGTTGGAGATCTTCGGCGACGGCGTTTACCGGCAGGCGCGCCGGGCCGCAACCGCGATTCTGCCCGCGGCCGCGGTGTTCGTGCTCTGGGATGTGATCGCCATCTTCGCCGACGTGTGGACATACAACTCGAAGTACGTCACCGGGATCGACATCCCCGGCGTGATGCCGATCGAGGAACTGCTGTTCTTCATCGTGATCCCGCTGTGCGGATTGTTGACCTACAACGCCGTCACCACGATCCTGACCTGGCTGCAACGGACGCGGGGTCGAGTGGAGCAGACCAAATGACCGGACTCGGATACACGGTGCCCGCCGTACTCGGGGTGATCGCCGTGTGCGCGCTGGAGTTGGGTGTACTTCGCACCGGGCTGTTCCGCAAGCCCGCGTACTGGGTCTCGATGACGATCGTGCTCGGTTTCCAGATACCGGTCGACGGTTGGCTCACCAAGCTCAGCGCACCGATCGTCATCTACGACGAACGGCACACCAGCGGCATCCGGTTCCCGTTCGACATCCCGGTCGAGGACTTCCTTTTCGGCTGGGCACTGGTCACCGCGGTGCTACTGCTGTGGGAACGGCAGCGGTTGCGCGCACAGAGGAGGAACGCGTCGTGAAAGTCAATGCGGGCCGTGACGCCGGTGACCCCGCTGACGTCCCCGCCGCGTTCGACGAGGGAGCGCCGACCTACGACAAGCTGGTCGACTCCAATCCCGGATACCATGAGCACCTTCGTATTTCGGCGCAGCGGATGCGGTTGCCCGATGACGGTCGCGGGCTGCGGTTGCTGGACGCCGGTTGCGGCACCGGCGCGTCGACCGCGGCGCTGCTGTCGGTGGCACCGCACGCAGAGATCGTCGGCGTGGACGGCTCTGAAGGCATGCTGGCCGAGGCGCGGGCCAAACCGTGGCCCGACTCGGTGCGGTTCGTCCACAGCCGCATCGAGGACCTCGCCGCCGCCGGCGTCGGCGGCCCCTTCGACGGCATCTTCGCCGCCTACCTCATCCGCAACCTGCCCGACCCCGACGCGCAACTGCGCGAGTTCCGCGCACTGCTGCGCCCGGGAGCGACGCTGGCGGTTCACGAGTACTCCGTGCGCGACTCGCGGCTGGCGACCGCGGTGTGGAACGCCGTGTGCGCCACCATCATCATTCCGAGCGGGCGTCTCCGCAGCGGTGATGCCTCGCTGTACCGGTACCTGCGGCGCAGCGTGAATCACTTCGACGGTGCCGCAGAATTTCGGGATCGCCTGCGCCGCAACGGATTCACGGCCGTGCATAGCGAGACGATGCCGGGTTGGCAACGCAACATCGTGCACACGTTCCTCGCCGAGGCGCCCCGATGACCGACCCGCAACGCATCACCCACCCCGCACCGCCGCCCGACGCGGGGGGGCCTTTCGACAAACCGCACGTTGTCGTCGTCGGCGGGGGCATCGCGGGCCTGGCCGCGGCCACCGGTCTCGCCGAACGCGGGGTGAGCGTCGATGTCCTCGAACGCGAGACGTACCTCGGGGGTCGTGTCGGTGGGTGGACCGATTCGCTCGACGACGGCTCTCCGGTCGCCATGAACCGCGGCTTCCACGCCTTCTTCCGCCAGTACTACAACCTTCGAAACCTGTTGCGCCGCATCGATCCAGCGTTGGGCATGCTCACTGCCGTCTCCGACTACCCGCTGGTTGACGCGCACGGTAGGCGCGACACATTCCGGGGCCTGCCGCAGACGCCACCGTGGAATGCGTTGGCTTTCGCGCTGCGCAGTCCCACCTTCCGGCTTCGCGACCTGGTGCGGCTCAACGCGCGCGCCGCGGCGCCCTTGGCCGCGGTGTCGGTCCCCGAGATCTATGACCGTCTGGACCATGTCGACGCCGACACCTTCCTGCGCGACATCAACTTTCCCGAACCCGCTCGCCACCTGGCCTTCGAGGTCTTCTCGAGGAGCTTCTTCGCCGAGCCGACCAACCTCTCTGCCGCCGAACTGGCAACGATGTTCCACATCTACTTCCTGGGCTCCAGCGAGGGCCTGGTGTTCGACGTCGCAGGTGCGAACTTCGACACGGCGCTGTGGGAACCGCTGCGCGCCTACCTGCAATCGCTGGGAGTCCGCATCCACACCGGTGTGTCGGTGACCGAGGTACGCACCGATGACCGGTTCGCGGTGCACTCCGACGGCGGCGACCCGCTCGAGGCCGACGGGGTTGTATTGGCCACCGATGTCTCCGGCCTGCAGCGCATCGTCGATGAATCGGCATCGCTCGGCGACGACGAATGGCGATCCCGGATCGCCGCAATGGGCACGGCCGCACCGTTCGTCGTGCAGCGACTGTGGCTGGACCGGCCCCTCCATCCGGACCGTGCGGCATTTCTCGGGACGGGCGGCCGACCGCCGCTGGACAATGTGAGCGTGCTGGACAGGTACGAACGGGAGGCGGCGACGTGGTCGCGCCGAACCGGCGGCTCGGTGGTGGAGCTGCACGCATACGCGGTGACCGACGGAAAAGACGACGTGCTCGAGCGGTTACCGGTGCGGATGGCCGAACTGTATCCCGAAACCGCCGACGCGAAGATCGTCGGCGAACGGGTGCTGTGCCGTCAAGACTGCCCGCGCTTCGCCCCCGGTGACTTCGAACGCCGCCCCACCGTCTCGACGCCGCACCCCGGCCTGGCGCTGGCCGGTGACGGTATCCGCATCGACCTGCCGGTCGCGCTGATGGAGCGGGCCGCGACCACCGGATGGTCGGCGGCCAACCTACTGCTGAAGCGCTTCGGCTTGACCGGCCACGACCTCCAGACGGTGCCCACCCAGGGTCGCTTCGCCCCCCTGCGGCGACTGGCCGAAAGGCAGTACGCATGACCATGCTCGCTGAAATCAAGGCACGGTTGGCGAAAACCACGCCGTTTCAACTGCTTCCGCGTACCACGTGGTCCGGCCAGCGGCCGACGTACGACGATGCCAAGCCGTCGCTGATTCACAGCGCGCTGCGCCGCTCACAGCGCAGGCCGAGCGGAAACTGGTATGCGTTCGCGGCCAGCGACACCATCGGCAAGCGACCGATCAGCGCCACGGTCGGTGGAGTCGAACTGGTCGCCTGGCGCGGCACCGACGGCAGTCTCGCAGTCGGCTCGGCAGCCTGTCCGCACCTCGGCGCCGACCTGTCCACCGGGACCGTCGAATGCGGAACGTTGATCTGCCCGTGGCACGGACTGCGCTTCGACGGCGGCCGAACCTGGAGCTGGCGGCCCTACCCCGCCCACGACGACGGTGTGCTCGCATGGGTGCGGCTGGACGCAATCGGCGGCGAAACCCCGACGGAGGCACCGATATTGCCGAGGCGACCCGACGGGCCGCGGTTGTCGGCGGTGACGCGGTTGGTCGGCACCTGCGAGCCCAGCGACGTGATCGCCAACCGGCTCGATCCGTGGCACGGGGCGTGGTTTCACCCGTACTCGTTCACGCGGCTGGACGTACTGTCGGCGCCGGCGGCCGACGACGATCTCCCCGAAGACGCCGACCGCTTTCTGGTCGCAGTCACCTTTCGCATCGGGCGGCTCGGCGTGCCGGTGATCGCGGAGTTCACCACACCGGAGCCGCGCACCATCACCATGCGCATCATCGACGGCGAAGGCGCGGGAAGCGTGGTCGAGACGCACGCGACCCCGCTCGGTCCCGACCGCGACGGCGTGCCCCGCACCGCCGTCATCGAGGCGGTCATCGCCCATTCCGACCGTCCGGGCTTTGCGCACGCGCTTCGGGGCGCGCCGATGATCACCCCGTTCATGCGATATGCGGCCACCCGCTTGTGGCGTGACGATCTGGCTTACGCCGAACGGCTTTACCGGCAGCGCTCCCGGGCTTGAGCCCGTTTTGCGTCGGGCCGCCCGGGTATACCGCCGAGATGAGCAAGGACATCCGCAAGGGCGACAAGGTGCAGTGGAAGAGTCACGGCACCACCGTCACCGGAACGGTCGAAGAGAAGATCACCTCGGACACTGAGGCCGCGGGGCGCACGGTGCGCGCCGACTCCGATAACCCGCAGTACCGGGTGCGCAGCGACAAGAGTGGCCGCGACGCGGTGCACAAGCCGGAATCGCTGAAGAAGAAGTAGCGTCGTGGCCGACACCCCCGACGATCGCGCCGCGACCTACGCCGAGTTCACCGGCACCGTCAACATGACCGCCGGTGAACTCGAGAAGTGGCTCGGCGCAGCGGAATCCAAGGCTGTTGGGCAGAAGTCCGACGGCGCGGAGTCGACCGGCCACGCGAGCGGCAGGCGCATCGTCGAGTTGCTGCGCAAGAAGAAATCAGAGCTGGACGACGACGATTATGCACACATGCGCAAGGTCGTCGGATATGCGCACCGCCATCTGGCTCAGCGGCCGAACGGCGACATCGAGGACTCGGCCTGGCGCTACTCGCTGATGAACTGGGGCCACGACCCCTGCAAGTGAGGCTCGTCGAGAAGCGGTATCTGCTCCATGGCCCACGGGCTGATCGACCAGGGCAATCCGACCGCCGAGCGCAGCTGATCCCAGGAGACCCACATCCACTCCATGACCTCGCCCGGATCGGGCCGCAACCGCCCGTCGCAGCGGGCGAAGAACACCGGACAGATCTCGTTCTCGACCGTGCCGTCGGCGGCGACCGCGCGGTACCGGAAGTCGGGCAGCACGCACACCGGGGATTGGATCGATATGCCCAACTCCTGGCCGGCGCGGCGGCGCACCGCATCCTCGACCTTCTCCCCCGGTGCCGGGTGCCCGCAGAACGAGTTCGACCACACCCCCGGCCACGTCGTCTTGTTCAGCGCGCGACGGGTCAACAGCACCCGCCCGTCAGCATCGAACAGATAGCACGAAAACCCCAGGTGAAGCGGGGTCGCCGCGTGGTGCACAGTCGTCTTGGCGGCGCTGCCGATCTGCCGCCCCTGTTCGTCGAGAAGGACGACGCACTCGCCGGTCGTGGCCATGGTCGTCGGCGTGCTCACTGCAGACACCTCATGTGTGTACCCAAATCCGCCGGGCTAACCGACGCATAGACGATGCAACCTGGTCATGAGTGACAGACACACCAATCGACGGCCTCACGCAGGCTGTGCACGCGCGCGGCCGGGGCGACGCCGGCGGCCGCATCCCACCCGGTGCCGCCGAGCGCGACGTCGGTATCCGCGCCGGCCGCTGCGACCATATCCATGTCGGCAGTATCGGCGGTGTGTGACCACAGCACCACCCGTGCGGAAGGCGTCACCCTGCCGATCGCCTCGGTCAGCGCCGCCACCGGAACGTCGGCGCCGAGCATCAGCGCACCGCGCCCACGTTCGGCGAGGGCGGCGCGAAGCGCTTCGAGCGGCAGAACATGCGCTTCGCGCGCAGTGCACGCCAGGATGACCGTTGTCGAGGCGTCGATGCGCATGAGCGGCGCTGCGTGCAGTGATCGCGAGACCGCCCACGACAGCGCGTGTTCGACGTCGACGCAGCCGCCGTCCTCGTCCTGTTTGGACACGACGGCCGCAAACGCCGGCCGCACCATCAGATCCCATGTGTCGACAACCCCGAAGTGACGCAGATGGGTTTCCAGGAGCCGACCCAACGCGGCGAGGTCCAGTTCGAATGCGGCCGACAGCAGCGCCTCGACGTCGCCGCGCCGCGGAGCGACGGACCCGGACGCGAGTCGGGCGGCGCTGCGGGCGCTGGTGCCCTGCCCGATGAGCTGATGCATGTGCTGCACGACGGCGATGTCGTTGTCGCTGTAGAGCCGGTGTCGTCCAGCGCGGTGCTGTGATGGCCCGACCCCGTAGCGCTGACTCCAGCTGCGCAGGGTCGCAGTCGGCACGCCGACGCGCTCGGCCACCACGCGGACGGTGTACCGCGGTGTGTCAGCGTCATTCATGGGGCCTGCTCACTGGGGTTTCGGGCCTAGCGAGGGTTCACCGATCGCGCGGTGAGCAAACCATCAATGCGAAAGCGATGCATCCGTTCGTCACGTGGACATGGCTGCGGCCCGAAGCGGGTACTTGTAGCCCCATGACCGATCAGCAGAAGGACGAACAGCACAGCCGCCCCGAGGGACTCGACGACGCGACCGTCGAGGCGGTCGGCGGAGTCTCGGAGGCATTGGAGTGGGTGGAACGCGCACGCGGACATCTGTATTCGTTCCACCAGCTGATGGGTCGCGCAGACCTTCTGCTGGGTGAGGCATGTGACAAGTTGCGCGACGCCGGCCACGACGATGTCGCCGAGCGTCTGGAGTCCGAAGTCGTCGGCCGCAACGTGCTGTACGGCCGCTGGACGTTCCAGATCGTCGAGGACTTCGACGACAGCTACTGGTCGGTGTTCCGCGACCACGAACGCCGAGTGCGCGACGAGCTACAGCAGGGCCGCAGGCACGTGTTCGAGTCCGAGATGAAGGAACGGCGCCGCACCCAGGGTCGCCCCGGGCACGAACACCGCCCCGACGAGTAGTGATTCCGGTGTCGTCGGTGGCGCTGAGCGAAACCAACTACACCGAAATCGCCGGAGTTAGGCCGTCTCGGTGATGGGCCGGTCCACCCAGCTCATCAGGTCGCGCAACTTCTTGCCGGTCACCTCGATCGGATGCTCCGCGTTCTTCTTGCGCAGGCCCTCGAGCTCCTTGTTGCCGCCCTCGACGTTGGCGACGAGCTTCTTGACGAAAGTGCCGTCCTGAATCTCTTTGAGAATGGTGCGCATCCGCTCCTTGGTGTCGGCGTCGATCACCCGCGGCCCGGAGAGGTAACCGCCGTACTCCGCGGTGTCGGACACCGAGTAGTTCATCCGCGCGATGCCGCCCTCGTACATCAGGTCGACGATCAGCTTGAGCTCGTGTAGCACCTCGAAGTACGCCAGCTCCGGCGCGTAACCGGCCTCGACCATCACGTCGAACCCGGTCTTGACGAGTTCCTCTGTGCCGCCGCACAACACGGCCTGCTCACCGAACAGGTCGGTCTCGGTCTCGTCCTTGAACGTGGTCTTGATGACGCCTGCACGGGTGCCGCCAATACCCTTGGCGTACGACAGCGCAAGCGCCTGGCCCTCGCCCTTGGGGTCCTGATCGATCGCGATCAGGCACGGCACGCCCTTGCCGTCGACGAACTGCCTGCGCACCAGGTGTCCCGGACCCTTCGGGGCGACCATGCCGATCGTGACATTGGCCGGCGGCTTGATCAGGTCGAAGTGGATGTTGAGGCCGTGGCCGAAGAACAGCGCGTTGCCGTCCTCGAGGTTGGGTTCGATGTCGTTGGAGAAGATCTCGGCCTGTGCGGTGTCGGGCGCCAGCAACATGATGACGTCGGCCCACTTGGCGACCTCGGCGGGCGTGTCGACCTCGAGCCCCTGCTCGGCGACCTTCTCACGCGACTTGGAGCCCTCTTTGAGGCCGACCTTCACCTCGACGCCGGAGTCGCGCAGGCTCAGCGAGTGCGCGTGACCCTGGCTGCCATAGCCGATGACGCCGACCTTGCGTCCCTGGATGATCGACAGGTCCGCGTCGTCGTCATAGAACATCTCTACTGCCACTGAATTTCCTTATCTACTCACTTGATTTGGGACTACTCGTCTTGAGTTGTGGGCTACTTGGTGGTTCCGATGCTGCGCGGGCCGCGCGACAGCGACACCACACCGGACTGCACGATCTCGCGGATTCCGAAGGGCTCCAACACCCGCAGCAGCGCCTCGAGCTTCTCGGGCGTACCGGTCGCCTCGACCGTCAGCGACTCGGTCGACACGTCGACCACCTTGGCGCGGAACAGGTTGACCGCCTCGATGACCTGGCCGCGGGTCGACGCGTCGGTGCGCACCTTGATCAGCGCGAGCTCACGCGAAACCGAGTTCCCTTCCTCCTGCTCGACGATCTTGATCACGTTGACCAACTTGTTGAGCTGTTTGGTGATCTGCTCCAGCGGCGCTTCGTCCACACTGACCACGATCGTCATCCGCGACATGTTCTTCTGCTCGGTCGCACCGACCGCCAGGGACTGGATGTTGAAGCCGCGCCGAGAGAACAGCGACGCGACGCGCGCCAGGACACCCGGTTTGTCCTCGACCAGAACCGACAACGTCTGCGTAGCGTTGGTGCCCATCAGGCGTGGCCTTCTTCCGGATCGTCGAACAGCGGGCGGATGCCGCGCGCGGCCTGGATCTCGTCGTTGCTCGTGCCCGCCGCGACCATGGGCCACACCTGGGCGTCTGCGCCGACGATGAAGTCGATCACCACGGGACGGTCGTTGATCTCGCGGGCCTGCCGAATCACGTCCTCGACGTCTTCGGCTCGCTCGCAACGCAATCCGACGCATCCGAGCGCCTCGGCCAACTTGACGAAATCGGGGATGCGACGCGAGTGCGTGGCCAGATCCGTTTGGCTGTACCGCTCTTCGTAGAACAGCGTCTGCCACTGGCGCACCATGCCGAGGTTGCCGTTGTTGATCAGCGCCACCTTGATCGGCGCACCCTCAACGGCACAGGTGGCCAACTCCTGGTTTGTCATCTGGAAGCAGCCGTCGCCGTCGATGGCCCACACCTCGGCCTCCGGGCGGCCGAACTTGGCCCCCATCGCCGCGGGCACGGCGTAGCCCATGGTGCCCAGGCCGCCGGAGTTCAGCCATGTCTTCGGCTTCTCGTAGGAAATGAACTGCGCGGCCCACATCTGGTGCTGGCCGACACCTGCGACGTACACGGCGTCGGGACCGGCCGTCTTGCCCAACGTCTCGATGACGTACTCCGGTGAGAGGCTGCCGTCGCTCTGCGGCCCGTAACTCAGTGGGTATGTCGCCTGCACACCTCCCAGGTACTCGGTCCAGTTGTCGATCGTGATCGCGTCGGCGGTGCCGTCCCGGCGCAGGGCCACGACCAGATCGGCGATGACGGCCTTGACGTCACCGACGATCGGCACGTCGGCGTGGCGGTTCTTGCCGATCTCGGCGGGGTCGATGTCGGCGTGGATGACCTTGGCCTCCGGCGCGAAGGAGTCCAGCCGCCCCGTCACCCGGTCGTCGAACCGGGTGCCCAGCGCGATCAGCAGGTCGCTGCGCTGCAGGGCGGCCACCGCGGACACCGTGCCGTGCATCCCGGGCATGCCCATGTTCTGCGGATGGCTGTCGGGGAACGCCCCGCGCGCCATCAACGTGGTCACGACCGGAATTCCGGTCAGCTCGGCCAGCTCCAGCAGTTCCTCAGTGGCCTCTCCGCGGATCACCCCGCCGCCGACGTAGAGCACCGGCTTGCGCGCGGCCGCGATCAGTTTGGCGGCCTCGCGGATCTGGCGGTTGTGCGGCTTGGTGTTGGGCTTGTAACCCGGCAGGTCGATGCGCGGCGGCCAGCTGAAGGTGCACTGCCCCTGCAGAACGTCCTTGGGGATGTCGACCAGCACCGGCCCGGGGCGGCCCGAGGCCGCGATGTGGAACGCCTCGGCGATCGCCTGCGGGATCTCATCGCCGCTGCGCACCAGGAAGTTGTGCTTGGTGATCGGCATCGTGATGCCGGAGATGTCGGCCTCCTGGAACGCATCGGTGCCGATCAGGCCGCGCCCGACCTGACCGGTGATCGCCACCACCGGAATCGAGTCCATGTGCGCGTCGGCCAACGGCGTCACCAGGTTGGTCGCGCCGGGCCCCGACGTGGCCATCATCACGCCGACCTTGCCGGTCGCGTGGGCGTAACCACTGGCGGCATGCCCGGCGCCCTGCTCGTGACGGACCAGGACGTGGCGCAGCTTCTTGGAGTCGAACAGCGGGTCGTACACCGGCAGCACCGCGCCGCCGGGGATCCCGAAGATGGTGTCGACGTCGAGTTCCTCCAGCGACCGGATGACTGCCTGTGCGCCGGTCATCTGTTGCGGCTCAGCGCGTTTGGCCGGTGCGGGCGCAGATTTGGCCGTCGGGTGGGTGGCATGTCCGTCGTCGGGCACGGTTGCCGCCACCTGCTCCAGCGGTCGGGTTGTTGGTGCGCTCACGGTATTCGTTCTCCTAAATCCTTCTTCGGATCCGTCTCTAGGGTCTCAAATTCGGTGGTCGGGCAAGAAAAAACCCCCGTCAGCTGGGTTGCTGTACGAGGGTCGCGCGCTGATGCCGGAGTTATGCCCGAGTAAGGGCGAGCGCGGCATCAACGCGCTTCCCGATTACTACGAGCAACCCCTGGGCCTGCATAACCGTCGACGGTAGCCTCTGCACTGGTCACAGGTCAAATTGCGGCACGGTGCGAAGATGGCGGGGTGAGTACGAACGCCGCTCCCGCTCCCGTCGTCATCCGGATCTCTCCCATGGCGCATTTCGCCGTCGCCTTTCTGGCGTTCAGCATGCTTTCGCTGGTCCTGGCGGGCCTCACCTGGGTGGCGGCCCTGTTGATCATTCCGATCGTGTTGTCGGTGTTCGTCGCGCGCTACCGCACCGTCGCCGACCGCGATCAGGTCACCGCACGCACGCTGTTGGGCAGCGAGACCGTCGGCTGGGGCGACATCGACGGCCTGCGGTTCGGCAAGGGATCTTCGGCTTACGCCCATCTGAAGGACGGCAGAGACCTGCGGTTGCCCGCGGTGACGTTCGCGACGTTGCCGCTGTTGGCCGAGGCCAGCGACGGGCGCGTGCCGAATCCGTACGCGAAGGATTAAGCGAACGGGTTGCCGCCGTTGAGCAGCACCCAGATCGCCACACCCGCGCCCGCGCCGAGCACGAGCGCGCCGAGCGATCCGAGGAAGGGCCGACGTGCCCAACCGCGTCCGGCGTCGAATCCGTACCGGCCGGGGCCCGTCAACACCAGCGCGGCCACCGCGCAGGTCAAGAACACGTTGTATTCGTGTCCGTCGGTAAGAAAGTCCGACAGGCGCGCCTCCTCGTGGGCGACCATCGCCTCGGCCAGCACGCCGGTGACCAGATACGCCAGCGCGCCGGCGGCGGCCACGGGAGTGAAAAGACCCAGGATGAGCAGCACCCCGGCGGCGATCTGACCGAAGGCGCCGACGTAGGTCAGGATGTCGGCATAGCGGAAGCCCATATCGGACAGCTCCGCTTCCCATCCGCCCAGCCCGGGGCCACCCCATAGGCCGAACGCCTTCTGCAGGCCGTGACCGATGAACAGGGCACCGACTGCGAGCCGCAACAGTAGAAGGCCGAGGTCGAGCGTGCCGCGGCGCTCCGGTGCGGCGCGGAACGGGTCAGGGCCGATCCCCGCCGGTTCGGCCGAGTAGTCGAGTGCGTGCCTGCCGCCGGGCTGCACGTACGGCAGCGGCTCGGGATCGTTGAGCAGTCCGAAACCGGTGGAGACCGGCGCGCCGCTGTTCGAGTCGTAGTGCGGGATCGCGGTGGTCTCGAAGTCGCCGGCGTAGTTGGCCGACGGGAGATCGTCTTCGGGGTCGACCAGGCTCGCCGACGCGGGCCGCCCGGCCGCGTCGTCGGGCCGCTGCCAGGCGCGTGGGTCATTGGAATGACTGGTCACCATGCCAGCGTAAGTGCTTGTCACCCGGTATCGGGGTATTGGCGCGGTGCTTTCGAGGCCTTAATTCGCCGACGGTCCGGGGCGCGGCCCAGCGGGTGTGCGTGGCGAACACATCCGAATGATCCGTAATCTGGCTCGCATGAAACTGCGCCGGCCGATGCAGGGTGCGCTCGCGGTGGCGTGCGCGGCGTTGCTCGTCGGATCGGGCTGTGCGCGATTCGACGATCTGCAGTCGCAACCGTTCACCACTGAGCCTCAGCTCGAGCCCGGTCCGACGTCGTCACCGCCGCCACCGCCGCCGCTGCCCCCGACGCCGTTTCCCAAGGAGTGCCCGGCGCCCGGCGTCATGCAGGGTTGTCTGGAAAGCACCAGCGGCCTGATCATGCTGCCCGACAGTCAGTCGGCCCTGGTCGCCGAGCGCACGACCGGTGTGGTCAAGGAGGTATCGGTGCGGGCCGAGCCCAAGGTCAAGACCACGCTGCCGGTCGACGGGTCGGGTGATGGCGGGCTGTTGGACATCGTGCTGTCGCCGACGTACCAACAGGACCGGCTGATGTACGCCTACGTCAGCACCCCGACCGACAACCGTGTCATCCGCATCGCCGACGGCGACATCCCCAAGCCCATCCTGACCGGCATCCCGAAGGGCGCCACCGGCAACACCGGTGCGTTGATCTTCACCAGCCCGACGACGCTGCTCGTGCAGACCGGCGACGCGGGCAATCCCGCCGATGCCGCAAACCCGGGGTCGCTGGCCGGAAAGGTGTTGCGGATCGAGCAGCCCACAACGGTCGATCAGGCCCCGACGACGACCGCCCTGTCGGGTCTGGGCGCTGCTGGCGGGATGTGCCTGGACCACTCGGATGGGTCGCTGTACATCACCGACCGCGCCGCCTCCGGTGACAGGTTGCAACGCATCACCAAGGACTCGAAGACGTCCACGGTGTGGACCTGGCCCGACCGGCCCGGTGTTGCGGGCTGCGCCGCCCTCGACGGGTCGGTTCTGGTCAATCTGGTCAACACCAAGCAGACCGTCGCCGTGCGGCTCGCGCCCGAAACCGGTGCGGTGACCGGCGATCCCGAGGTGGTGCGCCAGGACCAGCACGGCCACGCCTGGGCATTGGCCATGTCGCCCGACGGCAACATCTGGGGCGGCACGATCAACAAGACGGCGGGCGATGCCCAAAAACTCGACGACGTGGTCTTCCCGCTGTTCCCGCAGGGCGGCGGCTTCCCGCGCAACCCGGCCGACAACACCTGATCGGTTGCGCTCGAAACTGCAGCCAGTGCAGTGAATGAGCGTCGCGCACGACCCTGTGTGCAGTTTCGGCGCTAACTGCAGGCCTCCAGGACCAGCTCACGGACACGCGCCGCGTCGGCCTGACCCTTGGTGGCCTTCATGACGGCGCCGACGATCGCGCCCGCGGCCTGCACCTTGCCGCCCCGGATCTTCTCGACGATGCCGGGATTGGCCGCCAGCGCCTCGTCGACGGCGGCCTGCAACGCCGAATCGTCGCGCACGACCTCCAGCCGGCGATCCTTCATCACCTGCTCGGGTTCGCCCTCACCGGCCAGTACACCCTCGACGACCTGCCGGGCGAGCTTGTTGGACAGCTTGCCGTCGTCGACGAGCTTGACGACCGCGGCCACCTGTGCGGGCGTGATCGGGAGTGCGTCCAGCTCTACCCCGGCTTCATTGGCCTTCTGCACCAGGAAGTTTCCCCACCACGCCCGCGCCGCGTCGCTGGATGCGCCCTGTTCGACGGTGGCGGCGATCAGGTCGAGCGCACCGATGTTGACGAGGTCGCGCATCACTTCGTCGGAAATTCCCCATTCGTCCTGAATCCGCTTGCGGGACAGCCACGGAAGCTCGGGGATCGTCGCCCGCAACCGCTCGATCCACTCCGCATCGGGTGCCACCGGCTCGAGGTCGGGCTCGGGGAAATACCGGTAATCCTCGGCGGTTTCCTTGCTGCGCCCCGGTGAGGTGTATCCGTCCTCGTGAAAGTGCCTGGTCTCCTGGGTGATTCGACCGCCTGACTCGAGAACTGCTGCCTGGCGGCGCATCTCGTAGCGGACAGCGACCTCGACGCTCTTGAGCGAGTTGACGTTCTTGGTTTCGGTGCGGGTGCCGAACTCTTTTCGCCCTATCGGTTTGAGCGAGACGTTGGAGTCGCAGCGCATCGACCCCTGGTCCATGCGGACGTCGGAGACGCCCAGACCGCGCAGCAGATCCCGCAACGCCGTCACGTAGGCACGGGCGATCTCGGGGGCGCGCTCGCCGGCGCCTTCGATCGGCTTGGTCACGATCTCGATCAGCGGCACACCGGAACGGTTGTAGTCGATCAGCGAGGTCGTGGCGCCCTCGATGCGGCCCGTATCGCTCCCGAGGTGGGTCAGCTTGCCGGTGTCCTCTTCCATGTGGGCGCGCTCGATGTCGACCCGCCAGGTCGTACCGTCGTCGAGCGGCACGTCGAGGTGTCCGTTGATCGCGATCGGCTCGTCGTACTGCGAGATCTGGTAGTTCTTCGGCATGTCCGGATAGAAGTAGTTCTTGCGGGCGAACCGGCACCACGGCACGATCTCGCAGTTCAGCGCGAGCCCGATCCGGATCGCGGACTCGACGGCCTTCTCGTTGAGCACCGGCAGCGACCCGGGCAGTCCCAGGCAGACGGGGCACACCTGAGTGTTGGGTTCGGCGCCGAACCGGTTGGCGCAACCGCAGAACATCTTGGTGGCGGTGGACAGTTCGACGTGGACTTCCAAGCCGAGCACGGGCTCGTAGCGCGCGACGACATCGTCGTAGTCGAGCAGTTCGGCGGTCGCAGCAGTCATGACGCCGATCCTAGTAAGCGGGCTCAGCCGAAGAACTCCGCGGCGTCGTCGTACCGGCTCTGCGGGACGAGCTTCAACTGGCGGGTGGCGTCAGCGAGCGAGACGCGGCCGATCTCCTGGCCGCGCAGCGACACCATCATCCCGTACTCCCCCGCGTGCGCAGCGTCGGCGGCGTTGACGCCGAAGCGAGTGGCCAGCACGCGGTCAAAGGGCGTCGGCGTGCCGCCGCGCTGCACATGGCCCAGAACCGTCACCCGCACCTCTTTGTTGATCCGCTTTTCCACCTCGAACGCGAGCTGCTGGGCGACACCGGTGAAACGTTCGTGGCCGAACTCGTCGACCCCGCCCTGCCGCAGCTGCATCGACCCCTCGGCCGGCTTCGCCCCTTCTGCCACCACACAGATGAAGTGCGAATCACCGCGCACGAAGCGCTGTTTGATCAGTCGGCAGACCTCTTCGACGTCGAAGGGCTGTTCGGGGATCAGCGTCATGTGCGCGCCCGAGGCCAAACCCGCATTCAGCGCGATCCACCCCGCGTGGCGGCCCATCACCTCGACGAGCATCACGCGCTGATGTGACTCCGCGGTGCTGTGCAACCGGTCGATGGCCTCGCTGGCCACCCCGAGCGCGGTGTCATGGCCGAACGTGACATCGGTGCAGTCGATGTCGTTATCGATGGTCTTCGGCACGCCGACGACGGGAACGTTCTCCTCGGAGAGCCAGTGCGCGGCCGTGAGCGTGCCCTCGCCGCCGATCGGGATCAGCACGTCGATGCCGTTGTCGTCGAGCGTCTGCTTGATCTGGTCGAGCCCGGCGCGCAGTTTCTCCGGATGCACGCGGGCAGTACCGAGCATCGTGCCGCCCTTAGCCAGCAACCGGTCGTTGCGGTCGTCGTTGGCCAGTTGGATGCGACGGTTCTCCAACAGACCGCGCCAGCCGTCCTGGAATCCGACGACCGACGAGCCGTAGCGCACGTCGCACGTGCGCACCACGGCCCGAATGACCGCGTTCAGTCCGGGACAGTCACCGCCACCGGTCAGCACTCCGATCCGCATGGCTACATCCTCCCCGAGCGCGCGGATGTTCGCGCCCTCTGTCGGCGTTTGCGTCCAACAAACGTGCGCTCGCGGCGCCTAAACCGCCGTCGACAGCGGCCCGCGCGCCACCTCATAGGCCGCACCGACGCGGTACAACCGGTCGTCGGCCAGCGCGGGCGCCATGATCTGCAGTCCGACAGGCAGCCTGTCGTCGGGTGACAGCGCCGAAGGCACCGACATTCCGCAGTGGCCCGCCAGGTTCAACGGCAGCGTGCACAGGTCGAACAGGTACATCGCCAGCGGGTCGTCGACCTTCTCCCCCAACGGGAATGCCGTCGTCGGCGTCGTCGGCGAGATCAGCACGTCGACCTTCTCGTATGCCTCGTCGAGATCGCGCGCGATCAGCGTGCGCACCTTCTGCGCCTGGTTGTAATACGCGTCGTAGTACCCCGCCGACAGCGCATAGGTGCCAATCATGATGCGCCGCTTGACTTCCGGACCGAAACCGGCGGCACGGGTCAGCGCCATGACTTCCTCGGCGCTGTGCGTGCCGTCGTCACCGACGCGCATCCCGAAACGCATCGCGTCGAAGCGCGCGAGGTTGCTCGAGACCTCCGATGGAAGGATCAGATAGTAGGCCGGCAGCGAGTAGTCGAAGTGCGGGCAGTCCACCTCGCTGACCTCGGCGCCCAGCGCGGTCAGCTGTTCGACGGCGGCGTTGAACGACTCCAGCACACCGGGCTGGTAGCCGTCCCCACGCAACTGCCTGACCACACCGATCCGCACGCCCGCCAGGTCACCGGCCGCCCCCGCCCGTGCGGCGCCGACGACGTCGGGCACCGTGGCGTGGACCGAGGTGGAGTCCTTCGCGTCGTGCCCGGCGATCACCTGGTGCAGCAGTGCGGTGTCGAGGACGGTGCGCGCGCACGGGCCGCCCTGGTCGAGCGAGGACGCGCAGGCGACCAGTCCGTAGCGCGAGACGGTTCCGTAGGTCGGTTTCACGCCGACCGTGGCGGTCAGCGCGGCCGGCTGGCGGATCGAGCCGCCGGTGTCGGTGCCGATGGCCAACGGCGCCTGAAACGCCGCCAGCGCCGCGGCGCTCCCGCCGCCGGAGCCGCCGGGGACGCGCTCGACGTCCCACGGATTGCGCGTCGGCCCGTATGCGGAGTTCTCCGTGGACGAACCCATTGCGAACTCGTCCATGTTGGTCTTGCCGAGGATCGGCAGGCCGGCAGCACGCAGCAGCATGGTGACGGTCGCGTCATAGGGCGACGTCCAGCCCTCGAGGATCTTCGATCCGCAGGTCGTGGGCATGTCGGTGGTGGTGAAGACGTCCTTGAGCGCCACCGGCACCCCGGCCAGCGGCGAGGGCAGATCCTCGCCGGCCGCGACGGCCGCATCAACGCGCGCGGCGGCCTCCAGCGCACGCTCCTTAGCGACATGCAGGAACGCGTGGTAGCGGTCGTCGGTCGCAGCGATCTGGTCCAGGTGCGCCTGGGTGACCTCCGTCGACGACACCTCTTTGGCGGCGATCTTTTCTCCGAGCGTCGCCGCGTCCATCCGGGTGAGATCGCTCACTGCGCCTCCCCCAGGATCCGCGGCACCGCAAACCGGCCCTCGGCCGCCTTGGGCGCCTGGTCCAGCGCCTCCTCCTGCGTCAGGCACGGCTCGACCGTGTCCGGCCGGAACACGTTGACGTCGGTGAGCGGGTTCCCGGTCGGTTTGACCCCTTCGACGTCGACGGACTGGATTTGGCTGACGTGACCGAGGATGGCGTCCAACTGCCCGGCATAGCTGTCCAGCTCGTCTTCGGTCAGGGCGAGGCGGGCCAGACGCGCCAGATGGGCTACCTCGTCTCGGGAGATCTGCGACACGACAAGCAAGCCTAGTCATCGCCGTTGCGGCCGCCGAGGCCGGAATGCCCGCGCCGTCGCGCTGTGCAAAAGTGTTGCGCGTGCCTACGTACCTGCTGCGGGTCCAGCTAGAGGACCGGCCCGGCAGCCTCGGCTCCCTTGCCGTGGCGCTCGGGTCGGTGGGCGCCGACATTCTCTCGCTCGACGTGGTGGAACGTTCGGCCGGCTACGCCGTCGACGATCTCGTGGTCGAGCTGCCCGCAGGCGCGATGCCGGACATGCTGATCACCGCCGCCGAGCAGATCAAAGGTGTCTACGTCGACTCGGTCCGGCCGCACACCGGCCTGCTCGAGGCCCATCGCGAACTCGAGCTCATCGACCACATCGCGGCGGCGGACCGCAAGGACAAGTTGCAGGTCCTGGCCGACGAGGCGCCTCGGGTGTTGCGGGTGGGTTGGGCCACCGTGATGCACCTGACCGACAGCGGGCCGCAACGTGTCGTCGGCAGCCCGGGCGCCCCCGAGACGCAGGCCGCCGAGATCCCGTGGCTACCGCTCGACCGGGCCGAGGCCCTCGACGGCGAGGCCGCGTGGGTGCCCCAGGTCTGGCGGGATATGGCGACCACGCTGGCCGCCGCCCCGCTCGGCGATCCGCGCACCGCGGTGGTGCTGGGCCGCCCCGGAGGGCCGCAGTTCCGGCCCTCCGAGGTCGCCAGATTGGGTTACTTGGCGGGCATCGTCGCCACGATTCTGCGCTGAGTTCACGCGGCCGGGCGGCTGTTACGGTTGGCGGCAATCCCATCAACCGCACCGCTCAACGTCGACCGGAAGGTTTCGCGTGGAAACGCTGCTGATCGTGCTGGCCGCCATCCTGCTGATCGCGGCGATCGTCGTGCTGGTGAAGGCGCTTCAGCGACCGAAGAAGCCGAAGACGCCGACCACGCGCGAAGATCCGCTCAAGTTCGCCGCCACCATGCCGCAGTTCGGCCCGCGCCAACTCGGACCCGGCGCGATCGTCTCCCACGGCGGCATCGACTACGTGGTCCGCGGCTCGGTGACGTTGCGCCAAGGCCCGTTCGTCTGGTGGGAGCATCTGCTGGAAGGTGATTCCGATTCGGATCCCCTGTGGTTCAGCGTCGAGGAGGACGAGGGCCGACTCGAGTTGGTGATGTGGACACGACGCAAGGATGCGGCGCTGCAGCCGGGCGGCGAGCTCGCCGTCGACGGAATCGCCTATCGCGAGACCGAACGCGGCAGCGCGTCGTTCACCACCGAGGGCACCACCGGACTGCCCGCGGGCGGGGAGATGGAGTTCGTCGACTACGCGAACGCCGACGAGACATCGCTTCTCGGCTTCGAACGCTGGGCGCCCGACATGCCGTGGGAAGTGTCGACCGGAAAGCCCGTGCGGGCCGGCGAGTTGACGGTCTACCCCGCGCCGCCGCCCGGCGAATAGGAAACCGTGCCCTTTCACCGACTGGTAGTGACTCCGGCCGACGTGTCCGGCACGGGACTTCGGCTGGCGTTGAATGCGTGCGCACCGACACCGCTGGCGGTGTGCTCGCTGCCCCACCCCGGCGACGGCGCGCTGGTGCTCGGCGTCCTCGGCGCGTCGCACGTGGTCACCGTCGAGCAATCCGAACGCACCTTCTCCGAGGAGGTTTCGTGCACCGCGCGCACGGATACCGCGCTTCCGGGCCGCGCCGAAGCGCCCGGATACCGGATCGAGTCCCGGACGCAGACGTATGGCGAGGCGGAGTTTCGCAGGCTCGCGCAGATGCTGCGGGTCAGTTGTGAGCGCGAGGACGGCTGGCTCGGTGGTGCGTTTCCGGGTGACGACGCCGCACTGACCGCGCTGGCCGCCGAACCGGACGGCACCGGATGGCGCTGGCGGACATGGCATCTGTACCCCGACCAAGCCGCGGGCGGCACCGTCGTCTACACCCGCAGTCGGTGGCGGCCGTGAGCAGAACCGCGTTGTTCTGGCTGGCCGGAGGGCTGGCCGTGGCGGGGATCGCATGCCTGATTCTCGGTATCTCAT
The DNA here is from genome assembly GCF_001499925.1 of Mycobacterium lehmannii. NCBI lineage: Bacteria > Bacillati > Actinomycetota > Actinomycetes > Mycobacteriales > Mycobacteriaceae > Mycobacterium > Mycobacterium lehmannii. The sequence continues at coordinate 206,372 of NZ_LQIR01000034.1, read as the reverse complement.
TGCAGAACCGCGACATTCGGACGTACGTCGCCGAGAACTACGCCGCATACTCGCACGGCTCGGAGGCCAGCAGCTACGAGTGCAGCGGGTCCCCCAGCGAAGTGGCCGACCGCCTTGCCGACTACCAGGCTCCCGAGGCGCGGGCCACCGACCGCGGCATCGAGTACCTGCGCTATGACGACGACATCGTGATCGTCGGGCCGGATGGCGACCGACCATGCACCATCCGGGTCGAGGACGTTCGCGGCAGCAGATACAGCGGGGGCGCGTTCATCTTCCTCGGGCCCGGGTTCTTTCCCGGTGCACCGGCCGGCGGCGCGGGTGGTAGTTCCGGCGGCCCGGGTGGGACGAAATGACATGCGCACAGAGCCAATCAGGTAAGGAGAACCCCATGAATCTGGCGGTCGAATTCGGCACCATCAGCGGCGAGAGCCTCGCCCAGAATGTGGTCGCAGCGATCCTGTACTTCCTGGTGGGTGTCGGCGTCCTGGCAGTCGGGTTCGCCATGGCCGACGTGCTGACCCCGGGGAACCTGCGCCGGTTGGTGTTCGTCGAGCGGCGGCCCAACGCCGTCGCGGTCGCATCGGGAATGTATGCGGCCCTGGCCATCGTCGTGATTTCGGCGATCGTGGCCAGTTCCAACGAACTGGGACAGGGGCTCGTCGACGCGGCGGTGTACGGCCTCGTCGGCGTTGTGCTGCAAGGGCTGGCGCTGATCGTGCTGGAGGCGGTGGTGCCCGGGCGTTTCCGCGACCTGATCACCGAGGAGCGGCTGCACCCGGCCGCGATCGCGACCGCGGTGACGCTGCTCGCCGTGGGAGGGGTGAATGCCGCCGCGCTGTCATGACGGTGACCGAACGCGACGCACCCGCACCGCGGCTGGCCGGCTCGGTCAGGCGTTGGCGCGCGGTGTTGTTCGCGGCCGTGGCGGCGTGCGCGGCGTGCGGCATCATCTACGAACTGGCGCTGCTGACCCTGTCGACCAGCCTGCATGGCGGGGGCATCGTGGCGATGTCGCTGATCGTCGCCGGCTACGTCGCCGCGTTGGGCGTCGGTGCGCTGCTGGTGAAGCCGTTGTTGCACCGCGCCGCTGTCACATTCATCGCTGTCGAGACGGCGCTGGCGATCGTCGGCGGGTTGTCCGCGGCCGCACTGTATGTCGCGTTCGCCTTCGTGGGCGGCTCGCTGTGGGTGCTCGCGATCGGCACCGCCGTGATCGGCTGCCTGGTCGGCGCCGAGGTGCCGCTGCTGATGACCCTGCTGCAGCGCGGCCGCACCGCGGGCGCCACCGACACCGGCCGGGTGTTGGCCAACCTGAACGCCGCCGACTACCTGGGCGCGCTGATCGGCGGGCTGGTCTGGCCGTTTCTCCTACTGCCGCAGTTGGGCATGATCCGGGGCGCCGCGGCCACGGGCATTATCAACCTCGTCGCGGCGGCAGTCGTGGCGGTGCTCCTGCTGCGGCGCATCGTCAGTCAGCGCGAACTGGCGGTGTCGCTAACGGTGCTGGCGGCCGCGCTGGCGTTGCTGGTCACGCTCCTGGTGCGCGCGGACGGTATTCAGACCTCCACCCGCCAGCGCCTTTACGCCGATCCGATCATCGCCTACGAGCAGTCGGCCTACCAGGAGATCGTCGTCACCCGGCGCGGTGACGACGTTCGGCTGTATCTTGATGGCGGACTGCAGTTTTCGACTCGCGACGAGTACCGCTACACCGAGAGCCTGGTCTACCCCGCACTCGGCGCCGACCCGCACTCGGTGTTGATCCTCGGCGGCGGCGACGGCTTAGTGGCACGTGAAGCGTTGCGAGACAAGGACATCGAGAAAATCGTGCAGGTGGAGTTGGACCCCGCGGTGGTCGAGGTCGGGCGTACCACGTTGCGCGACGCGAACGCCGGCGCCCTGGATGATCCGCGGATGCAGGTGGTCATCGACGACGCGATGACGTGGCTGCGCACCGCCCCCGGAGATGTCGAGCCCGGCGGCTTCGGCGCGGTGATCGCCGACCTGCCCGACCCGGACAACCCGGCGCTGGGACGGTTGTACTCGGTGGAGTTCTACGCCCTGATCGGCCGCGTGTTGGCACCGGAGGGTCTGCTGGCCGTGCAGGCGGGTAGTCCCTTCTCCACCCCGGCCGCGTTCTGGCGCACTGTGTCGACGATCCGTGCCGCCGGCTACTCGGTCACCCCGTATCACGTGCATGTGCCCACATTCGGCGACTGGGGATTCGTCCTGGCGCGCCGGGGCCCGAGGGCGCCGAAGCCGACAATCCCGGCCGACGCCCCGCCGCTGCGCTACCTCGACCGGCAGACGCTGGATGCCGCCACTGTGTTCGGCGGCGACATCCGGCCCCAGTCGTTGGAACCCTCAACGCTCGACCACCCGCGCGTCGTCGACGACGTGCGGCGTGGATACCGCTGAGTGTCAGCCGCCCGCGGGCACCGGCCAGCGGTCGTTGACGTCGGCGTTGGTGTCCTTGCGGGCGCAGTGCGCGCAACAGAAGATCGCTTCTTCTGTCTCGATGCCGTGACCGAGGATTCGGCACCCGCAGTGGGCACACTCCGGGGCCAGTTGGACCGCCGCGCACTCGACGCTGTCGAACTTCGCGCTGCGGCCGTCGGGCCACGTCACGGTGAACGCCTTGTCGTAGTCGTTGCCACAGGTATCGCAGATCGCCATCACAACTCCTTGTCGATTCGCCCAGTCGAGTGCCCGGTGAGCGGGGCCGACAAACGCGGCAGTAGTCACAAACAGCGACTCAGACGCCGTCGGGCCCGTTCTGCAACAACCGGGAGAACCCGTCCTCGTCGAGGATCGGCACGCCCAGCTCGACGGCCTTGTCGTACTTCGAGCCCGGCGAATCACCGGCGACCACATAGGCGGTCTTCTTCGACACTGAGCCGGCCGCCTTGCCGCCGCGCGCGACGATCGCCTCCTTGGCCTCGTCGCGTGAGTAGCCGGTCAGCGACCCGGTGACGACGATCGACAACCCCTCCAAGGTCCGCTCGATGCTGGCGTCGCGTTCGTCGGCCATCCGCACCCCCGCGGCACGCCATTTGTCCACGATCGCCCGGTGCCAATCGACGGTGAACCACTCGGTCACCGCGGCCGCGATCGTCGGGCCCACACCCTCGACGACCGACAGCTCCTCCTCCGAAGCCGCCATGACGGCGTCGAGGCTGCCGTACTCGGTGGCCAGTGCGCGCGCTGCCGTCGGCCCGACGTGCCGGATCGACAATGCGACGAGCACCCGCCACAGCGGTTGGGATTTCGCCTTGTCCAGATTGGCCAGCAGCCGTTTACCGTTCGCCGAGAGCTGTCCGTTCTTGGTGGTGAACAGGTCGGTGCGCAGCAGGTCTTCTTCGGTCAGCGTGAACAGGTCGCCCTCGTCGGTGATGACGCCGGCCTGCAGCAGAGCGGTGCCCGCCTCATAGCCCAGGCCCTCGATGTCGAACGCGCCGCGGCCCGCGACGTGAAACACGCGCTCGCGCAACTGCGCCGGACAGGATCGGGTGTTCGGGCACCGGATGTCGGCGTCGCCCTCCTTCGCGGGCGCGAGCTTGGTTCCGCACTCCGGGCAGTGCGTCGGCATCACGAACTCGCGTTCGGAGCCGTCGCGCAGATCGACGACCGGGCCGAGCACCTCGGGGATCACGTCGCCCGCCTTGCGGATGACCACCGTGTCACCGATGAGCACGCCCTTGCGCTTGACCTCCGAGGCGTTGTGCAGCGTGGCCTGGCTGACCGTCGAGCCGGCCACCTTGACCGGCTCCATCCAGGCGAACGGCGTGACTCGACCGGTGCGCCCGACGTTGACCCTGATGTCGAGCAGCTTGGTCTGCGCCTCCTCGGGCGGGAACTTGTAGGCGATGGCCCACCGCGGCGCCCTCGACGTCGACCCGAGTCGGCGCTGCAACGACACATCGTCGACTTTGACCACCACACCGTCGATTTCGTGCTCGACGTCATGGCGGTGCTCGCCCCAGTACGCGATTCGCTCGGTGACCGCGTCGATCCCCTTGACCTGCGCGGTGTGCTCGGAGACCGGCAGTCCCCAGGCCGCCAATGCGCGGTAGGCGTCGTGCAGTGTCTTCGGGCGGAAGCCCTCTGCCTGCCCCACGCCGTGGCAGATCATCCGCAGCTTACGGCGCGCGGTGACGGCGGGGTTCTTCTGCCGCAGCGAGCCCGCCGCGCTGTTGCGCGGATTGGCGAACGGCGGCTTGCCGTCGGCGACCAGGCCGGCGTTGAGTTCCTCGAAGTCGGCCACCCGGAAGAACACCTCGCCGCGTACCTCGAGAACCTTCGGCTGCGGGAATTCGTCGCTGTCCCTGAGCTTTTCAGGAATGTCACCGATGGTGCGGGCGTTCAGCGTGACGTCCTCACCGGTGCGGCCGTCACCTCGGGTGGCCGCCCGCTCCAGCCGACCGTCGCGATACACCAGGGACAGGGCGACCCCGTCGATCTTGAGCTCGCACAGGAAGTGCGCGTCCTGCAGCACGTTTGGTCCGATCTCGCCCTTGAGCCGCCCCGCCCATGCGGCGAGCTCGTCGGGTGTGAAGGCGTTGTCCAGGCTCAGCATCCGCTCGAGGTGGTCGGCCGGGGTGAAGTCGGTGGCGAAGCCGGCCCCACCCACCAACTGGGTCGGCGAGTCCGGGGTGCGCAGTTCGGGATGGTCCTCCTCGAGGGCCTCCAGTTCGCGGAGCAGCGCGTCGAACTCGGCGTCGGTGATGATCGGCGAGTCCCGCACGTAGTAGCGGAACTGGTGCTCACGCACCTGGTCGGCGAGCTCTTGCCAGCGGCGACGCACGTCGGCGTCGGGGGCGTCGTCGGCCTGTGCGTTCAGCGCGTCTTCCGCACCCTTGGAGGTCACCTTCGCAGGCTAACCGAGCGGCCCGACAGCACCGCACCGTTACCCTGGCCCCATGCCGCACCCGATCATGTTCCGCGACGACGACCCGGTGCTGGCCCGGGTACGGACCGTGGCGCTGGCGTTCCCCGAGGCTTACGAGAAGGTCTCGCACGGACGGCCGGCGTTCTTCGTCGCCAAGATGTTCGCCATGTACGGCGGCAGCGTCAAACCTACGACCAAGGGCGACTACATCCAGTACCCGCAGTCGATCCTGGTCAAGGTCGACGACAGTGAACGCCATGCGCTGCAGCAGGACGCCCGATTCTTCTCTCCGGCCTACCTGGGACCGTCGGGGTGGCTCGGGCTAGACCTGTCGGCTCGGAAGAAGATCGACTGGGACGAGATACGCGAGCTGATCGATGCGTCGTTTCGGTTGACTGCGCCCAGGAAACTCGTCAAACAGCTCGACGAAGGCTGAACAGGTAGCAGGCAGGGCATGATTCGATCGGAGACGCCATGAGTTTCGCGAGTCCCTTCCCCGAGGTCGACATCCCGTCCACCAGCGTCTACGACTACCTTTTCGGACATATCGCAGAAGACGACCTCGACCGCGTCGCGCTTGTCGACGCGAAATCGGGGCGGGAGACGACCTACCGCGAAACGATCGCGCGCGTCGACGCGTTCGCCGGTGCGCTTGCCGGGCGCGGGGTCGGCGTCGGCGATGTGGTCGGTCTGCTCTCGCCGAACAGCTCGGGATTCGCGGTCGCATTCCACGGCATCCTGCGCGCGGGCGCGACGGCAACGACCGTCAACGCATTGTTCACCGCCAAGGACATCGCCAAGCAGTTGACCGACTCGAACGCCAGGATGCTCGTGACAGTGGCGCTGCTGCTGCCCCAAGCCGAGGAAGCGGCCGCGGCGGTCGGCATTCCCGACGACGGGCTCGTCGTGCTCGACGGACCCGGCCTGTCCTCGGACGGGCATCCCAACGCCGCCGACCTCATGGGGCCGGGCCATCCACCGCCTGAGGTGAGCTTCGCGCCCTCATCGCACCTTGCCGTGCTGCCCTACAGTTCGGGAACGACCGGAAACCCGAAGGGCGTCATGCTCACCCACCGCAACCTGGTGGCCAACGTCGCCCAGATCCGGCCGCTGCACGGCATGGTCGCCGACGACACCGTGTTGGCCGTTCTCCCGTTCTTCCACATCTACGGGATGACCGTGCTGCTCAACGCGGCACTGCACGCCAGGGCCCGGCTGGTCATCATGCCGAGCTTCGATCTCGGCGACTTCCTGGGCAACATCCAGGACCATGCCTGCACCATCGCGTTCATCGCCCCGCCCGTCGCGGTCGCGCTGGCCAAGCATCCGCTGGTCGACGAGTACGACCTGTCGTCGTTGAATGTCGTGATGTCGGGTGCGGCCCCCCTGGACGCCGACCTCGGCCGCGCCGTGGCCGAGCGGTTGGGCTGTCGAGTGATCCAGGGTTACGGCATGAGCGAGCTCAGCCCGGTCAGCCACATCACGCCGTTCGACGGCGGCCAACGCGAGATGAACATGGTGGCCCCGCTCAGCTCGGTCGGCTGGACGGTGTCGAACGCCGCGTCGAAGATCGTCGACACCGACACCGGTGACGAGATCGACCCGCCCACAGAGGGTCTCAGCCAAACCGGGGAACTCTTGTTCAAGGGGCCCAACGTGATGGCGGGTTACCTCGGCAACGAGAAGGCCACCAAGGAGACCATCGACGACCAGGGCTGGTTGCACACCGGTGACCTCGCACAGGTCGACGCCGACGGCTGTGTCTACATCGTCGACCGGCTCAAGGAGCTGATCAAGTACAAGGGTTATCAGGTGCCGCCCGCCGAACTCGAGGCCGTGCTGCTGACTCATCCCGACATCGCCGACGCAGCTGTGGTGGGAGTCCTCGACGCCGACGGTGAAGAGGTGCCGAAGGCGTTCGTGGTCAAGCGATCCGGAGCCGAGCTGACCGAGGAGCAGGTGATCGAATTCGTCGCGGGCGAGGTGGCTCCCTACAAGAAGGTCCGCCAGGTGGCGTTCATCGACGCGGTGCCGAAGTCGGCGTCCGGCAAGATCCTGCGCAAGGACCTGGGCGGCTGATCAGGGCCGGCCGATCCGTTCGGCGGCCTGCGCCGCTCGCGCCTGCCGATAGCCCAGCGCGGCGCCCGCCACGGGGATGAGCAGCAACCCGGCCAGCCCCCACAGCGGGTCGCTGGTCCCGGCGCCGGGCGCGACGACGAACTGGCGCACCACCGCGGGCGGAGTGGACACCGGGCCCAACGGAGCCGGCGCGGGCGGTGTCGGTGAGAGCGGCGGCGTAAGGACCGGTTGCGCGGGCACCGGCGCTGAAGGCGCCAGTGCTGGTGGCTGCCAACCGATTTCGGGTCGAAGCTCGCGGCTTTGCGGTGCGCGCCCGTTGCCGAACATCACCTGCGGCGGCTCGAACGCTGGGGCCGGCGCACTCGCAGCACCGGATCCGCCAGAGGTAATTGGGCCGGTCGACGACGCGGTGTTCACCGGCGCCTCGACCGGAGGCGTCGCGCCTGCGACGGCCGACCGGCTGGCCGACACATCGGGCGCAGCCGCACGGCTGGCCGATACGTCGGGCGCGGCGGCGCGGCCTGCCGAGTCCGGGGCGGTGCGGCCAGCCGATTCCGGGGCGATAACAGCGCCCGGCCGGCTATCCGGCGACGGCTGCGCGAGCCCGTCTCGGCCGGATCCGACCCGCGACTTCGGGGCCGCGCCGGGCCCCTTGGTGTCCCCGCCCCGTTTGCTGCCGGTCGTGCGCTTACCATCGCGACGGTCGTTGTCGTGCTTGCCGTTGCCGGACCCGCGGCTGTGGTCGCCGACGTCGCGGTCGGCGCTGTGGCCCCGGTCCGAGCCCCGCGAATCACCGGGGTGGGCGTATGCGACCACCGCACCCGATCCGCTCACCAGGAGAAATACGGACACCACGCCGGCACCTGCGGCGAGGCGCGCGTTCATCCGGACACCATTCCCTTCTCGGCAAAGGCGATCGACGCCGCCTGCGGAGCATTCTCGCATGGGTAGCCGCGTAAGACGAGGTGTCCGGCAGGAACGCCGCAAATAGTTCAGCGAAGCGCGTTTTCCGTGGTCCGCGACGTGCGCCCGTGGGTCGCTCGACGGTGCGATCCACGGCTCGCGAAACCGTCTCCAGGGACTCGCTGGCGTCGGCGAGGAGTGCGGGCCACATCCGCCAGATGCGTTCACGGCCACTGCGCCGGCTGCTCACCAAGGCCGCTGGCGCCAACGGTTTGGTCGTTGCCAGCCCGTTGACCGGTATCACGTCGGCCGCTTCGCTGACTAGATCGCGTCGGGGTCCTCGGCGAAAGCATCCGCCGCCTTCTGCGCCAAACCGATCGCGGTGCGCGCCCATTCGGTGGTGGCGCCCGCCAGACCGCACGCCGGCGAGACGCCGGTCCGCTCCCTGAGCACGGACCGGGCGAACCCGAGCCGGTCGGTCAGTGACACCGCGGCCTTGGCGATCTCCTCGGCCGAAGGACGGGACTCCGGCGCCGTCGAGGGCACCACGCCGAACAACACCGTGCGACCGGAGTCGACGAACTCCCCCACCCCGTCGAGGTCGTCGGCCACCAGTGCGGACACATCGACGGAAACCGCATCGATAGAACTGCGCTGCAACGTATTCCATGGCACACCCGATGAGCAGCTGTGCACGACCGCCGGGACGTCCGCCGCGGCGACGCATTCGTCGAGCAGCCCGATGGCCTGCGCCTCGTCGACCGGGTGCACGGGCGTCAAACTGGTGACCCCGGTCAGCCGGCCTTCGAGCGCGGAGAACAGCAACGGTTCGTCGAATTGAACCACCACCGCCGCGTCGAGCCTCCGGCCGACGGTCGCGCGGTGCGCTGCGATCCCTTCTGCCAGCGAAGCGGTGAGGTCGCGCACCGCGCCTCGATCGGTCAGGGCGCGATGGCCGTTGGGAAGCTCCAGTTGCGCCGCCAAGGTGACCGGCCCCGGCGCCTGAACCTTGACCGTGCGCCCAATACCGCGCAAACCTGCTTTCTCCCAGGCTTCTTCGAGCGCATCGAGGTCCTCCTCGAGCAGGCTCCTCGCCCGCCTGAGCACTGCGGTGCGGCCCGCCGCGATCCGATAACCGCGGGGCACGGTGTCCATACCGATGTCGACCAGAATCGCGCCGGCCCGGCCGATCATGTCGGCACCCACGCCGCGGCCCGGCAGTTCCACCAGATGCGGCAAGGTGTGCAGTTCGCCGACGACGACCTCGGCGGCCTCGCGCGCCAACGTTCCGGGCCAGGACCCGATGCCGGTGGCCGCGGCGAAAGCACTCACTCGTTTGACAGTATTCGATCGGGCTAGTCTCATCCCAAAAGGGTTGGGGAAGGACAGGCCATGCCCGCAGCGCTCCGGTCGCTCGTGCTGTGGTGCGTGGCGGTCGCGGTCACCTCGGGGTGCACTCAGGTCATCGACGGACACGCGATGCGGGCGACGCCGGGCATCGACGACGGATCGCTGTCGCCGGTCGATGTGGAGACGATCATGCTCGACCAGTCACAGATGCGTGCGATCACCGGAGCCGGTGAGGATCTCACGATCATCCCGACCATGGACGGCAAGATCCCCGTCGACATCGAGCCGCTCGCCGAGACCACTCCCCTGCCATGCCAGTGGATCTTCGCCGAGACCCAGACCTTCGGTTCAGAGGTCGAGGAGTTCCGCAAGACCACGTTCCAGCACCCGCCCGAAGGTGGGTTGATCTCCGAGGGCGCGGCGGCCTATCGCGACGCCGCGACCGCCCGGCGGGCGTTCGATTCGCTCGTCGCTCTCGTCGATGGTTGCAGCGCAACGCCTTTGGGGCCGATGTTCGTCGGCGAGTGGAGGGTGGGCGCGGACACCCTGCAGACCCGACCCTCGGGTGCCTGCGGTCGCGACTACCGCGTGAAGTCGGTCGTGCTGGTGGAGGTGACCGCGTGCCGGTTCCCCGACTCGGTGCCCGAGATCGTCATGTCCAACATTCTGGCCAACGTCCCCGGATAACTACCGGGTGATCGTCGCGCTGCCCAGCACTTCGTCGCCGGCCGGGTCGGGGCGGTACAGCACCATCGTCTGGCCGGGAGCCACGCCGCGCAGGGGCGCACGCAGCTCGACGACGAGCTGGTCGTCGCGCAGTTCGGCAACGCCGTCTGCGACACCGCCGTGCGCGCGGACCTGTACCTGGCATTCGATCGGGCCCGCGGGCGCGACACCGGAGGTGAAGATCGGCCGCTCACCGGTCAAAGTCCACACGTCGAGGTCTTCGGCGCCACCGACCCGCACGGTCGCGGTCTGCGGGTCGATCCCTGTGACATAGCGCGGCTGTCCGTCCGGGCCCGGCCCGGCGATGCCCAGACCCTTGCGCTGACCCACCGTGAACCCGTGCACGCCGTCGTGTTCGGCGAGCACCGTCCCTGCGGCGTCGACGACCGAACCGCGTCGAACACCGATCTTGGCCCCGAGGAACGCGCGGGTGTCACCGGAGGGAATGAAGCAGATGTCGTGGCTGTCGGGTTTCTCGGCGACCGCGAGCCCGCGACGCGCAGCCTCCTCGCGAATCTGCGGCTTCGGGGTGTCGCCGACCGGGAACACCGCGTGCCGCAGTTGCTCGGCGGTCAGCACCGCGAGCACGTAGGACTGGTCCTTGGCGGCGTCGACCGCGCGCCGCAGTCGACCGTCCGACAGCCGGGCATAGTGTCCGGTGGCCACGGCGTCGAATCCCAATGCCAGCGCGCGGGCGGCCAACGCGGAGAACTTGATCCGTTCATTGCAGCGCACACACGGGTTCGGGGTTTCCCCGCGGGCGTATGACGACACGAAGTCATCGATGACGTCCTCTTTGAACCGGTCGGCGAAATCCCAGACGTAGAACGGGATGTCGAGGATGTCGGCGACCCGGCGCGCGTCACCGGCGTCCTCTTTCGAACAACAGCCGCGCGAACCGGTGCGCAGTGTGCCTGGGGACGGTGACAGTGCCAGGTGAACACCGACGACGTCGTGTCCGGCGTCGACCATCCTGGCGGCGGCGACCGAGGAGTCCACGCCGCCGCTCATCGCCACGAGTACCCGCACTACTCGACCACTCCCGAACTTGCCAGCGCCGCCTGCCGGGCCCGTTCGACCGCGGCGGGCAGCACCGCGAGCGCGGCATCGACGTCGGCCTCACTGCTGATGTGCCCCAACGAGAGTCGCAGCGAACCCCGCGCACTCGCCGGGTCGGCACCCATCGCGATCAGCACGTGTGAGGGCTGCGCGACGCCTGCCGTGCAGGCCGAACCGGTCGAACACTCGATACCCTTGGCGTCCAGCAACATCAGCAGCGAGTCGCCTTCGCAGCCGCGGAAGGTGAAGTGGCAGTTGCCGGGCAGCCGAGCGGCACCCGTCGCGCCGTTCACCTCGACGTCGTCGATGGCGGCCAACACGCCCTTGATCAGGCGGTCGCGAAGCGCCGACACCCGCGCGCCATTGGTCTCGAGCCCGTCGACCGCGACCTTCGCCGCTGCGGCCATCGCGACGGCTCCCGCCACATACGGTGTGCCGGAGCGGACGTCGCGCTCCTGGCCTCCGCCGTGCAACAGCGGGACGCAGGCCGTGTCGCGGCGCAGCAGCAGCGCACCGATCCCGGTGGGGCCGCCGAACTTGTGCGCCGCAATGCTCATCGCCGAGAGCCCACTCGCGGCGAAGTCGACCGGAATGTGGCCGACGGCCTGAACGGCGTCGCTGTGCATTGGCACATCGAATTCTGCTGCCACAAAAGCCAATTCGGCGATCGGCATGATCGTCCCGACCTCGTTGTTGGCCCACATCACCGACACCAGAGCGACGTCGTCGTGGTCCTGCAGCGCCTGTCGCAGCGCCGCGGGCGTGACCGAACCGTCCTTCTCGACGGGCAGCCAGGTCACCTCGGCGCCCTCGTGCTCGACGCACCACTCGACCGAATCGAGCACGGCGTGGTGCTCGACCGGCGTGGTCACGATCCGCCTGCGGCGTGGATCGGCGTCGCGGCGGGCCCAGAAGATGCCTTTGACCGCGAGGTTGTCGCTCTCGGTGCCGCCCGCGGTGAAGATCACCTCCGACGGGCGGGCACCCAGCAGATTGGCCAGCGTCTCGCGCGACTCCTCCATCCGCCGCCGGGCCGTGCGGCCCGTGCCGTGCAACGACGACGCGTTGCCGACCGTCGCCATCGCAGCCGTCATCGCCTCGATGGCAGCGGGGTGCATCGGGGTGGTGGCGGCGTGATCGAGGTAGACCGGCTGATCCGAGGTCATAACCAGTCCAGAATAGCCGTCGAGCCGGGGCTCTTCCGATCCGCTCAGGCCACGAGCGCGTGACCGGACGTGTGTTTGGTGGTGTCGCCCCGCACCGCCGTCTCACAGCGATTGGCCAGGTCGCGGCGGTCGGTTCCGGGTAGCTGCAGCGACTCGACGTGCACCCGCGCGACCGTGCGCCTCGTCGTGACCAGTCGCCGGATCGAGTCGAGCAGTGTGTCATCGCCCACATAGGCGGCGACGGTGGAGGTGGTGCCGTCGGGGTGGTGGTACGCCAGACGCAACGGCTGGACCGGTCTGCCGGCGTCGATGGCGGCCTGGAACATGGCGGGGCGAAAGCGGCCGTACGCCAGTCCGCAGTAGGTGGTGCCCTCCGGGAACGCGATCACGGTACGGCCCGCGCTCAGATTGCGGCTGACGGCGCCCACCACGTCGGGCAGGCGCCGCAGGTTCGACCGCTCGATCGGGATCACCTTCAGCAGCCGGGCCAGCAGTCCGAGGCCCCGCCAGCTGACGAGCTCGGACTTGGCGACGAACCGGCCTGGCAGCACCGAGCCGACCACGAAGACGTCCACCCAGGAAATGTGGCCGCTGACCACCAGAACGCCGCTCAGGTTGCGGATCGGGCCCCCGGACACCTTGGTGCGCACACCCAGGCAGTACAGAAGCAACCGGCAGTAGCCGCGCTGCAGATGGGATCGTCCGGGGGCGGGGAGGGCCAGCATCGGCGCCAGCGGCAGGAGCAGCAGGGCCGAGGTGACCCGTACCGCGGCACGGCAGGTCACGATCACCCGTCGCCCGGACCGCGCGGCGCCTGCGCCGACGCAGCTCGTATCGCACGACGCCTTCGGCACCCAGGCGCCGAGGGTGCTCACGGCGCGATCCCGCCGGCCAGGGTGGCGGCGGCCGCGACGGACCGCAGCCTGCGCAGGTAGCGCGTGTCGGCCCGGCGTTTGTCGAGCAACGCCGGGAAGTCCCCGACGCCGAAATCAGGATCGTGAGCGGGTTCGCCGCACACCTGCGCGCCGAGCCGCAGGTAGCCGCGCATCAATGGTGGTACGGCGAGCCTCTCCGGCGGCTCGATGTCGTCGAGGCCCTTGCCGCCGACAGTCACCGGCCGGTACGGATGCACGGTGTAGAGCGCCGGTGCGGCGTGGCGACGGCGCACGAAGTCGCGGACTCCGCGGATCTGTGCGCCCGGCGGGTAACCGTCGGGACCGTGGACGGGCACCGACACGCAGCCGGTGACGTAGTCGTACCCGCAGCGGTCGAGGTACGCCAGAATCCCGGCCCACATCAGCAGCACGACGGCTCCGCTGCGGTGATCCGATCGCACCACAGCCCGGCCCATCTCGACCAGGCCCGGCCGCAGCGGATCGAGCGCACGCACGTCGAATTCGGTTGCGCTGTAGAGGCTTCCGGCGGCAACGGCACCGGCTGGTGGCAGCATTCGATAACAGCCGACGATTTCGCCGGTGACGTCCTCGCGTACCAGCAGGTGGTCGCAATGCTCGTCGAAGCGGTCGGCGTCCCGGCCGTCGGCGGAACCGGTCAGCGCGAATCCGGTCTCGGCGGTGAACACGTCGTGGCGCAGCCGCTGCGCCGCTTCGATGAGCGTGGCGTCCGTCGTCAGCAGCAGGGTATAGCGCGGCGCGGGACCTGCGGACCCGGTCCGGCCTCGGTCGATCTCCTCGGGGGCGATGAGTACAGAAGCAGTGCTCATGGCTGCACGGTCGCTCAGCCGCATCTCCGGGCGGCATCGCAGGCGTGACGTGTCGATGAGCGCCAGGTGACGAATTGCCCCGGCGAAACGTCAGCCGCCGAGCAGCACGACGTTGTCGGATACCGAGTTGCGGGGTGTGCGCACGTGGTTGGCCGGGAAGTACGGGTCGGCGTACCCGATCGCGAGTCCGCACAACACCCGCAGTTCGGCGGGGATGTCCAGCTGTTCGCGCAGCACGTCCGGGAAGTGTGCAACCGACACCTGCACGCACGTGTCGAGACCGCGTTCGGTCAGCGCAAGCACCAGCGTCTGCAGGAACATCCCGACCGCGAGGCTGTCCGCGTGTCCGAGATCGCGGTGCATGCAGACCACTCCCGCCACTGGGGCGCCGAAGAACTCGAAGTTGCGCAGCTGTGCGAGACGTCTCCCCTCGGCGTCGTGACGGGCCACACCCATCGAGCCGTAGACCAACGCGCCCAACTCCTGCCGCAGCGGAGCGAAGCTCTCCGGAATCCCCATGGTCGCGGGAAAACCGGCGGACGCGCGGTGCAGCAGTGCTTCGACGAGTTGGTCGCGGCGCGCGCCGGTGGCCAAAAACAGCCGCCAGGGTTGGATATTGGAGTTCGATGGTGCACGCATCGCCAGTTCCAGCGCCTCGTCGAGCAGTACGCGCGGTACGGGCTTGTCGGGCAGGAACTTGCGTGTGCAGTGCCGCTCGCGAACAACCCGGTCCAGGTCGTTCTCGGGCGCCGCGGAGGTCATCGTCGTGCCAGCCAATCCGTGAAGCGCGTCGCGGCGATGACGGCGCCGTCGCCGGTGACCAGGCTCTGCTCGTCGAGCGGAGTGCCGAAGTACGTCGCCTCGGTGGTGACAACGACCGGCCGCTCGTCGCCGCGTGCGGCCAGCACCGCACCCGCGAGCTGGGCGAACGGCATCTTGTCGGGCCCGCCGATATCGACGTGACCGTTGCTCGGGGCCGCCACGGCTGTCCGGGCCACCTCGGCGGCGACCTCATCGGCTGCGATCGGCTGGATCAGCGCGTCGGGCGCCCGCACTTCGCCGTTGCCGCTCAGCGATTCGGTGATCGCCTCGGCGAATTCGTGGAACTGCGTGGCGCGCACGATGCTGAACGGCAGTCCGGAGTCTTTGATGATGCGTTCTTGCGCGACCTTCGCACGCAGATAACCGCTTTCGGGAAGCCCGTCGGCGCCGACGATCGACAGCGCCACGACGTGACCCACCCGCGCGGCCGTCGCGGCACCCACCAGGTTCGTCGTCGACCTCGTGAAGAAGTCCATGACCGCGTCGTCCTCGAACGACGGCGAGTTGGTCACGTCGATCACCACATCCGCGCCGGCGACCGCTTCGGCCACCCCGACGCCGGTCAACACGTCCAAACCGGTGGAGCGCGCCGCGGCGACCACCTCGTGGCCGTCCGCGGTGAGGATCGATACCACCTTCGAGCCGATGAGTCCGGTCGCGCCGAACACGGTGATCTTCATCTCGGAACCTTTCGTCGTGCCTGTCACGAAAAGACTCGCACTCGGGTGGCGGCGATCGAGCCCTTGAAAGTCCGTAGTCCAGACCGCCGAGCGCTCACCCTTGTACGCCCTCGGAACGGCATGCAAAAGGCCCCCGGACAGTGTCCGGGGGCCCGTCGCGCGGAAACTCAGCCCTTGCGAGCCTTGACCGCCTCGGTCAGCTGCGGTGTGACCTTGAACAGGTCGCCGACGATGCCGAGGTCGGCGATCTCGAAGATCGGCGCCTCTTCGTCCTTGTTCACCGCGATGATCGTCTTGGACGTCTGCATGCCCGCGCGGTGCTGGATCGCGCCGGAGATGCCCAGGGCGATGTACAGCTGCGGCGACACCGTCTTACCGGTCTGGCCCACCTGGAACTGGCCCGGGTAGTAGCCGGAGTCGACGGCGGCACGGGACGCGCCGACAGCGCCGCCGAGCGAGTCCGCCAGCTCCTCGACCACGTTGAAGTTCTCCGCGCTGCCCACACCGCGGCCACCCGAGACGACAACCGTCGCCTCGGTGAGCTCCGGACGGTCACCCGCGACGGCGGGCTCGCGCTTGGTGATCTTTGTCGCGTTCTCGGCCTGGCCGGGGACCTCGACGTTGACGACCTCACCCGCACCGTCGGCGGGCTCGGCGTCAACGGATCCGGCGCGCAAGGTGATGACCGGAACCTCACCGGTGGACTCGGCCTCGACGGTGAATGCACCACCGAAGATCGAGTGCACGGCCTTGCCACCCTCCTGGACGTCGACGACGTCGGTGAGCACACCGGAACCGGTGCGGGCGGCCAGCCGGCCGGCGATCTCCTTGCCGTCGGCGTTGGCCGACAGCAGAACACCGGCGGGCGAGGCCGACTCGACCAGTGATGCCAGCACATCGACCTGCGGGGTGATCAGGTAGTTCTCCGCGTCCTCGGACTCGGCGACGTAGATCTTGGCCGCGCCCGCGGCCTTCAGGCCGTCGGTGAGCGGTTCTGCGGTACCCGGCGCGCCGACGACGACGGCCGAGGGCTCGCCGAGCTTGCGAGCCGCGGTGATCAACTCCGAGGTGACCTTCTTCAGTGCACCTTCGGCGTGCTCAACGAGCACGAGTACTTCAGCCATGAGTTCTTCTCTCGTCTCTTGTTCTTCGCAGTCTCGGTCTGGGGCCTAAATAATTTTCTGGGCGACCAGGTACTCGGCGATCTTGGTTCCGCCGTCGCCTTCATCGGTGACCTTCTCGCCGGCGGTCTTCGGCGGCTTCGGCGTCGACGACAACACCTTGGACCCGGCGTTGGCGAGACCGACCTCATCGGCCTCGACACCGATCTCGGCGAGCGTGAGCTTGGTGACTTCCTTCTTCTTGGCGGCCATGATGCCCTTGAAGGACGGGAAGCGAGGCTCGTTGATCTTCTCGTTGACGCTGACCACGGCGGGCAGCGGAGCCTCGACGAAGAACACGCCGTCGTCGGTCTCCCGCTCGCCGCTGACCTTGCCGTCCTCGACGGTCACCTTGCGCAGATGCGTCAGCTGCGGCAGGCCCAGGTACTCGGCGATGATCGCGGGGACCGCGCCGCCGGTGCCATCGGTGGCCTCGTTGCCGGCGATGACCAGCTCGGTGCCCTCGATGGTCCCCAGCGCACGTGCCAGGGCCCAACCGGTCTGGACCATGTCCGAGCCGTGCATGCCCTCGTCGACGAGGTGCACGGCCTTGTCGGCACCCATCGACAGCGCCTTGCGGATCGCCTCGGTCGCGCGCTCGGGGCCGGCCGTCAGCACCGTCACAGTGCTGTCGCCACCTTCCCTCTCCTTGATGAGCAGCGCTTCCTCTACGGCGCGCTCGTTGATCTCGTCGAGCACCGCGTCGGCCGCCTCGCGGTCGAGAGTGAAGTCGCCGTCGGTGAGCTTGCGCTCCGACCAGGTGTCAGGGACCTGTTTGATCAGGACCACGATGTTCGTCATGAGTCTGGTTCGTCCTCCTCGAAGGGACCGATGATCGGCCCGCATAACACGCTTTGAGCAACAACCACCATGTTACTCGCGGGTAACTTGTGGCGGTTCGCAGGAACACTGTAGCGGGTCGAAGTTCGTGTTCTAGCAGCACGTAGGGGGTGAACCATTCGTCTGTGGGCCGTTTCACGTTAGCCTGCCTTCCAATGAGCGCTTTTGTTACTGATGGACCCGACCTCCCCCTCACCGGGGAACGCACGGTTCCGGGACTCGCGGAGGAGAACTACTGGTTCCGCCGCCACGAGGTTGTCTACGAGCAGACGGCCCACCGCTGTGCGGATCGCGACGTGCTCGAGGCCGGTTGCGGTGAGGGCTATGGGGCCAACCTGATCGCCGACGTCGCCCGGTGCGTGATCGGCCTGGACTACGACGAGACAGCGGTCGCCCACGTGCGTGCGCGGTATCCGCGCGTGGACATGCGCCACGGCAACCTGGCCGTGTTGCCGCTCGCAGACGGCTCGGTCGATGTCGTTGTGAACTTCCAGGTCATCGAACACCTCTGGGATCAGGGGCAATTCGTGCGCGAATGCCTGCGTGTGCTGCGGCCGGGCGGGCGTCTGCTGATGTCGACGCCGAACCGAATCACGTTCTCCCCCGGTCGGGACACCCCGATCAACCCGTTCCACACCCGCGAACTCAACGCCACCGAGTTGACCGAACTGCTCACCACCGAAGGGTTCGCGGTCGAAGGCGTATACGGGGTCTTTCACGGGCCGCGGCTCGTCGAACTCGACGCCCGACACGGCGGCTCGATCATCGACGCCCAGATCGCGCGGGCAATAGCCGATGCGCCGTGGCCCGAGGATCTGCTCGCCGACGTGGCCTCCGTGCGCAGCGACGACTTCGATTTGGTCGACGCGCGCGATCGGAACATCGACGACAGCCTCGATCTGGTCGCGATCGCGGTGCGGCCGTGACATCCGCCGACCCCCCGGGTCTGAATGTCGCCGGCGACCCGGCTCCCCGGTCCAATGTCGCCGGCGACCCGGCTCCCCGGTCCAATGTCGCCGGCGACCCGGCTCCGGGCCTCTTCACGCTCGTTCTCCACACCCACCTGCCCTGGCTGGCGCATCACGGCCGCTGGCCCGTCGGCGAGGAATGGCTCTACCAGTCGTGGTCGGCGTGCTACCTCCCGCTGATGCGGGTGCTGCGCACGTTGGCGGCCGAAGGCCGCCGCCACCAGTTGACGCTGGGCATGACGCCGGTGGTCACCGCACAACTCGACGACCCGTACTGCCTGACCGGGATGCACCACTGGCTGGCGAACTGGCAGCTACGCGCGCTCGAGGCGACCACTCTCGGTGATCCGTTGCGCCAGTTCGGTGTTCGCGAGCACGCCGAGGCCGAGCAGGCCATCGAGGACTTCGCCACGCTGTGGGCGCACGGCGGCAGCCCCTTGCTGCGCGAGGTGATCGACGCCGAAACCATCGAACTGCTCGGCGGTCCGCTCGCGCATCCGTTCCAGCCGCTGCTCAACCCGAGGCTGCGGGAGTTCGCGCTGCACGAGGGGCTCGCCGATGCCCGCCTGCGGTTCGCGCACACACCCGTCGGCATCTGGGCCCCGGAATGCGCCTACGCGCCCGGCATGGAAACCGACTACGCCTCAGCCGGTGTCGGCCACTTCATGGTCGATGGCCCGTCCCTGCACGGCGACACCGCGCTCGGCCGTCCGGTCGGATTTTCCGACGTGGTGGCATTCGGCCGGGACCTGCACGTCAGCTATCGAGTGTGGTCGCCGAAGTCCGGCTACCCCGGGCACGCCGCCTACCGCGACTTCCACACCTACGACCACACGACCGGACTCAAGCCGGCCCGGGTGACGGGCCGCAATGTTCCGTCGGAGGCCAAGGCGCCGTACGACCCGGAGCGCGCCGACCGAGCGATCGACGCCCATGTCGCCGATTTCGTCGCGGTGGTCCGGCAGCGGCTATGCGACGAGAGCGAACGCATCGGGCGCCCCGCACACGTCATCGCCGCATTCGACACCGAGTTGTTCGGCCACTGGTGGTACGAGGGCCCCGTGTGGCTCGAGCGGGTGCTGCGCG
This sequence comes from Mycobacterium lehmannii, assembly GCF_001499925.1. Lineage (NCBI taxonomy): Bacteria > Bacillati > Actinomycetota > Actinomycetes > Mycobacteriales > Mycobacteriaceae > Mycobacterium > Mycobacterium lehmannii. Next base: position 186,919 of record NZ_LQIR01000034.1, on the reverse strand, counting down.
CGCTGCCCGAGGCCGGTGTGCGCGTCGGCACGCTGAGCGACGCCAAGGCCGACGGTTTCGTCGGCTCGCCTGTCGAATTGCCGCCCAGCTCATGGGGTTCCGGCAAGGACTGGCAGGTGTGGGCCGGTGAGCAGGTCGCAGACCTGGTCCAGTTGAACACCGAGGTCGTCGACACCGCGCTGGCGACCATCGACAAGGCGCTCGGCGAGACCGACGCTGCGCCTGCACGCAACTTTGTCGCCGACCAGATCCTGCGCGAGACGCTGCTGACCGTGTCGAGCGACTGGCCGTTCATGGTCAGCAAGGACTCCGCGGCCGACTATGCCCGCTACCGTGCGCACCTGCACGCCCACGCCACCCGCGAGATCGCCGACGCCGTGGCGTCCGGTCGCCGTGAGCATGCACAGCGCCTCGCCGCCGGTTGGAACCGCGCCGACGGTCTGTTCGGCGCGCTGGACGCCCGGCGGTTACCGCGATGACCCCACCCCCAGCCTTCACTTCCGCGAGCGACCGTGTCTGCACACCGACACGCCGCTCCGCGTGTACATTTTCCGGTCACTCGCACAGGAGTCAGCGACCGTGAAGATCCTCATGGTGTCGTGGGAGTACCCGCCGGTCGTGGTCGGCGGACTCGGGAGGCACGTTCATCATCTCGCCACCGCGCTGGCTGAAGCGGGCCACGAGGTCGTCGTGCTGAGCCGGCGACCGTCGAACACCGACCCGAGCACGCATCCGACCACCGACGAGATCGTCGAAGGTGTGCGCGTGGTCGCGGCGGCGCACGATCCGCACGACTTCGATTTCGGCACGGACATGATGGCCTGGACGTTGGCGATGGGCCACGCGATGGTCCGCACCGGTTTGACGCTGAAGTCGCGACGCGGTCGCCCTTGGCGCCCCGACGTCGTACACGCACACGACTGGCTGGTCGCACATCCCGCGATCGCCCTGGCCGAATTTTACGATGTGCCACTGGTATCCACGATCCACGCCACCGAGGCCGGCAGACACTCCGGATGGGTGTCGGGCCGCATCAGCAGACAGGTCCACGCGGTGGAATCGTGGTTGGTGCGCGAATCCGATTCGCTGATCACCTGTTCGGTCTCGATGCGCGATGAGGTCTCGGAGCTCTTCGGGCCGGGCCTGGCCGAGTCGTATGTCATCCGCAACGGAATCGACTGTGGTCGTTGGCCATTCGCTCAACGAAAGCCTCGGACCGGACCGGCCCGATTGCTGTACCTCGGTCGGCTCGAGTACGAGAAAGGTATCCACGACGCAATCGCCGCGCTACCCCGAATCAGGCGCACCCACCCCGGTACCACGCTGACGATCGCCGGCGAGGGCACCCAACTCGATTGGCTCGTCGAGCAGGCGCGAAAGCACAAGGTGCTCAAGGCGACCGCGTTCGCCGGACACCTCGACCACGACGCGTTGGTGAACCTGCTGCACACCGCCGACGCAGCCGTATTGCCCAGCCACTACGAGCCGTTCGGCATCGTCGCTCTAGAAGCTGCGGCGACCGGGATCCCCTTGGTGACCTCGAACGTCGGAGGGTTGGGCGAGGCGGTCATCGACGGTGAAACCGGAATGTCCTTTCCGCCCCGCAATACCGCGCGCCTGGCGGCGGCTGTCCGCTCGGTTCTCGACGACCCGCACGCCGCCCAACAACGCGCGATCGCCGCGCGCGAGCGGCTCACCTCGCAGTTCGAATGGCACGCGATCGCAGACGAAACCGCCCAGGTGTACCTGGCCGCCAAACGCCGTGAGCGCGAACCACATCGGCGCCGACCCATCATCGAACACGCACTGCCCGGCCGCTGATCAGACGTGGCGACTGGCGGGGATCGTGGATTGATCCCCGCCAGTGGCGTTGTGTGGTCGGGCTCAGAACAGGCCGGTGTCGACGGTGGTGTCCACATCGACATCGGTGTTGACCTGACCGGAGTTGTCCGTCGAGTTGTCCTGTCCGGAGTTGTCGACCGAATTGTCGATCGAGTTGTCCACCGAGTTGTCCTCGATGCTCGACCCGCCCGAGATCCCACCGGACACACTGCCGTCGATATCGCCGACATTGGTCTGGTTGCCATCGACATTGGTAGTGGTCGTGTCGTTGTCGTTGATCACGATCCCGCCACCGGAACCGCCGGCCCCGCCGGTGGCGTTGCCGCCGTCGTTGCCGACCCCGATCAGGCCGCCACCGCCGTCACCGCCCGAAGCGCTGCCGCCGCTGCCACCGCTCATGTCGACGTCGTTGATCACCGGGCCCTCGTTGTCGGAGATGATGTCCCCGCCGGCGGTCTGATCACCGCTGTCGTCGATCTCATTGTCCTCGCCGATGTTGACGTTGGAGTCCTCGATGTCACCGGTGTTGACGTTCTCGTTGTCATCGCCGACGACGTTGCCGTCACCCTCGACGTTGGTGGCATCGATATCGCCTGCGGTGCCGGTGTTGACCACCCCGCCGTCGGTGGCGGTGTTGGTGGTCTTGTCACCAAAGGTGATGTCACCGAACTCCAGCCCGAAGTTGCCGATACCCTGCTGCTGGTCCTCACCGGCGTGGTTGACCGTGTTGGTCTCCGGGCTCAAAAACCGGGTGTCGTTGTGGCTGAGGGTGTCGTTGTTGGACAACACCTCGGTCTGGCGCTGCGGGGCGAACGCGATCCCATGCGTCTGGGCCACCGCCTGCTGCAAACCGACCACCGGATCACCACCCCCATGCACCACCGCCGCAGGCGCCACGGCCGCGGCGGCGTGCTGCAGTTGGGCTGCGGACGCGTTCTGCACGCCGGCGCCGCACATGGCCCGTTCTGGATCGTCGACGAAGGCCTGAGCCGAGACCTCGTCACGGAACAGGTTCAGAATCCAGTCGATTACGTTCATCTCAGTGGTCCTTTCGGATGTCCGGTCGCCGACCTCCGGCGAACTGATGCGAACGTTACGAATCCGCGCACATCCCGAAAACGGGCCGAAACCCCCTCCTTCCGGCAGACGGATGCAGGGCCGACTCAAGCCCCTATTAGGGGATTAGGGGGGGCCGTGGTCAGCAGTTCGCGGTCGCCGAACGGCGACGAGCGTCCGCGAACTGTCGTAATCCAGCGGCGAGTCGTGCGCAGACACGGTCGCTCGCGCCACAGAGGTGACGCTCGCGCCACAGAGGTGACGCTCGCGCTACAGAGGTGACGCTCGCTAGCGGGAGGCCTTCTTGCGTTCGATGTCGGCGAGGGCCGCGGCCAGTTCGGCGCGCTGCGCCGCCGATGTCTCCCATGCGAGTTGGCGGTTCTTGACCACTTTCGCGGGCGCACCGACGGCGATCGAGAAGTCGGGCACGTCGCCGCGCACGACCGCATGCGATCCGAGCACGCAACCACGCCCGATCGTGGTGTTGCGCAACACCGTGACCTTGACACCGACCCACGTGTCGGGCCCGATTCGCACCGGCCCCTTGACGATTCCCTGGTCCTTGATCGGCACGTTGATGTCGTCCATGCGATGGTCGAAATCGCAGATGTAGCACCAGTCGGCCATCAGCACCGAATCACCCAGCTCAATGTCGAGGTAGGTGTTGATGACGTTGTCGCGGCCGAGCACCACTTTGTCGCCGAACCGCAGCGAGCCCTCGTGGCAGCGGATCGTGTTCTTGTCGCCGATGTGCACCCAGCGACCGATCTCCATCGTCGACAACTCCGGCGTCGCCTCGATCTCGACGCCCTTACCGAGGAAGACCATCCCGCGGGTGATGATGTGCGGATTGCGCAGCTTGAACTTCAGCAATCTCCAGTACCGCACCAGATACCACGGGGTGTAGGCGCGGTTGGCCAGCACCCATTTCAGCGACGCCAAGGTCAGGAACTTCGCCTGCCTCGGGTCACGCAGTCGCGACCCTCGCCACCGCTTGTGCAGCGGCGCGCCCCACATGGTCGTCATGGCCGGAAAGCCTACGCGAGCGTCCGAATCGGCAACGGTTACCCTCACGTGGACCGATGACGAGGAACGGGAAGGATCGAGTGATCCGGCGATTGACCGTGCTGGCAGTGTCGTTACTGACAGCGCTGATCACGGCCACACTGGCGGGCTGCCAGGACACCACCTCCTGGGTCGAGGCCAAGGCAGCTGACGGCTGGGCCGCCCAATACAGCGATGCCGCCAACAGCAGCTACCAACCCGTCGTGGGTGCAGACACGCTGCGCCTGGAATGGATGCGGTCTGTCAAGGGTGATCTCGGCGCCGCGGTGGCACTCGGCACCGGCAGCTATCTGGCCGCCAACGCGCAGACCCCCGACGGATGCTCGCTGATGGTGTGGGAGGCCGACAACAGGGCGCGGCAGCGTTGGTGCACCCGCCTCGTACAGGGCGGCGGCGCGTCGAGCCCGCTGTTCGATGGCTTCGACAACCTCTATATCGGACAGCCCGGCGCCATGCTGTCGTTTCCCCCGACGCAGTGGATCCGCTGGCGTCAACCGGTCATCGGGGTGCCGACCACAGCGCGGATCCTGAGCCCGGGGCACCTGCTGGTCGTGACGCACCTGGGTCAGGTGCTGGTTTTCGACGCCCACCGCGGCACGGTCGAAGGCAGCCCGATCGACCTGGTCGCCGGCGTCGACCCCAAGGACTCCGAGCGCGGCCTCGCCGACTGCCGGCCGGCCCGCCCGCGCTGCCCGGTGGCCGCCGCGCCGGCGTTCGCCTCTGCCACCGGGACCGTCGTCCTCTCGTTGTGGGAGCCAGGTGCCGACGCCCCCATCCTCGTGGGCCTGCGCTACCGGCCCGGGCAGTCGCCGTTTCTGACCCGCGAGTGGACCAGCGACGCCGTCGGCGGCGGACCCCTTGCCAGTCCGGTGTTTTCGGCCGACGGATCGACCGTCTACGTCAACGGACGCGACGACCGTCTCTGGGCGCTCAACGCCGCCGACGGCAAGGCAAAGTGGTCGGTGCCGCTCGACTACCTCGCCCAGACCCCGCCCTCCGTGTCACCCGACGGGCTGGTCGTCGCCGGCGGCGGGCCCGGGGCGAAGCTGACCGCCATCAAGGACGCAGGCGACCGCGGCGAGGTGCAATGGACCCGCGACGACGTCACGCCGCTGTCGACCTCGAGCCGATCCGGCGCCGATCTCGCCTACACCGTCGTCCGCGACGGCGACGGGGAGGACGCCGGACAGGCGCTGCTGGTCTTCGATCCCGCCGACGGGCGCACCCTCAACAGCTATCCGCTGCCCAGGGCGACGGGTTGGCCGGTCGGCGTCTCCATCGGAAAGGACCGCCGCGTGGTCACCGCCACCAGCGACGGCATGGTGTACGGCTTCGCACCGGCGTAGTGCACGGCACCGGCCGCGTATCGAGTTTGTCACCGCAACGAAACACATAGAGGCCGCGGGCATGCCAGCATGCCACCGTGCGCGTGTGACCCCCGCGAGGCGCGTGCGGACGCACCCGAGCTAAGGAGACGTATTGTCCGAGTTCCTCGACGCAGTCAACGGTTACGTGTGGAGCGACGCGCTGGTCTATCTGTGCCTGGCCGCAGGTGTGTACTTCTCTATTCGCTCCCGGTTCGTGCAGGTACGCCAGGTACGCGAGATGGTCCGGCTGATGCTCAAGGGCGAGAAGTCGCCGTCGGGGGTGTCGTCGTTCCAGGCGTTGACGATGTCGCTGGCCGGGCGGGTCGGCACGGGCAACATCGCCGGCGTCGCGACCGCGATCGCCTTCGGCGGCCCCGGCGCGCTGTTCTGGATGTGGGCGGTGGCGTTTCTCGGCGCATCGACGTCGTTCGTGGAGTGCACGCTCGGCCAGATCTACAAGACCCGCGACCCGCTGACCGGTGAGTACCGCGGCGGGCCCGCGTACTACCTGAGCCGCGCGCTGGCCCACACCCGCGCCGCCCGCGTCTTCAAAGTCTATGGACTGATCTTCGCAGCGGTCACGGTGCTGGCATGCGGGCTGCTCCTGCCCAGTGTGCAGTCCAACTCGATGGCCTCTGCGATGGAATCGGCGTGGGGCTTCGACAAGTGGTGGGTGGCCGTCGGCACCGTCATCGTGCTCGCGTTCGTCATCATCGGCGGCGTCAAGCGCATCGCGGCGTTCGCCTCGATCGTCGTACCGTTCATGGCCGTTGTCTACATCCTGCTGGCACTGATCGTCGTCCTCCTCAACGCCGGACGGATTCCGACGGTGCTGGAGATGATCTTCGCCAGTGCCTTCGGCCTGGATTCCGCGTTCGGCGCGATCATCGGCGCGGCGGTGATGTGGGGCGTCAAACGCGGCATCTACTCCAACGAAGCCGGCCAGGGCACCGGCCCGCACGCGGCGGCCGCCGCGGAGGTGTCGCATCCAGCCAAGCAGGGTCTGGTGCAGGCGTTCGCGGTCTACGTCGACACCCTGTTCATCTGCTCGGCCACCGGGTTCCTGATCCTGTCGACCGGCGCGTACCGCGTGTTCGAGGGTGAGAGCGCGACCGGCGCGGTGCTCGCCGACGGCGGCCGGCTTCCCGACGATGTCGAGGTCGGTCCCGCCTTCGCCCAGATCGGGTTCGACACCCTCTGGAACGGCGCCGGTTCGACCTTCATCGCGGTCTCGCTGGCGTTCTTCTGCTTCACCACAATCATCGCGTACTACTACATGGCCGAGACGAACCTTCGATTTCTGCTCGGCCGGGCGTCGACGACACCGGTGCCGCTGATCCGCGGCACCGTGGGCTCGAACGCGACCATGGTGCTGCAGGCGCTGATCCTGGTCTCGGTGGTCCTCGGTGCGGTGTCGACGGCGACCGAGGCGTGGGTGCTCGGCGACATCGGCGTCGGGTTGATGGCCTGGTTGAACATCGTCGGCATCCTGATCCTCCAGCAACCGGCCTACCGGGCGCTGTGGGACTACGAGGAGCAGAAGAGGGCCGGGCTGGACCCGGTGTTCGACCCGCACGCGCTCGACATCGTCGGCGCGACGTTCTGGGAGAACTACGACCCGCTCGCCGGGAAGAAGCGGGAATCGGTGCGGACTTGAGCCTTACAGCGCGAGCATCGGCGCCACCGCCGCGCGCGGTACCGTCGCCTGAACCGGGCCTGCCGATTCGGGGAACAGTCCGCCCTGGCTGAAGAAGAAGATCAGCGAGTCGTCGGTCAGCGCGAAGTTCTGGTAGTTCGCGGGATCGGTGCCTTGGCCCGGCGGAACCGGGGCCATGAGTCCCTGCCTCTCCAGGTATCGATCGACCTCGCGGTAGATCACGTCCATGGGCTCGGAGCCCGGCCTGAACAGGGTGTCGAAGGTGATCGGCGCATTCGTGGCGAGGTTCCAGTTGAACGACTGGTAGAAGGTCTGCGGGCGCACCCCGCCGACGTTCTGCCAGACGCTGAACACCACGCTGCGGGTGCCGGTGGTCGGCGGCCCCGATCGGTAGCCGGTGCCTTCGGCGTCGAGTTCGTACCGCATTCCGTCCGCACCCGGGTTCTCGGCGACGTTGACGAAGCCGTCGCGCGCCTGCGTCAGGTAGGCCACCAGCGGCGCCTGGTCGGGATAGTCGTTGGGGAAACTCAATTCGTAGGTGTAGTTCGGTTTTTCGACGTTCACCCGGCATATCTGATCCGGCCCCACCGTGCCCTGCAGGTCGGCGCACCCCGGCTGGGCGGCGGCCGCGGGGATCGCGACGGTGCCGGCGACGGCGGCCACCGCAACCAGAGCGGTCCACCTGAAATTGCGCATCGACGTCCTCGCAGCCGGCGCCGGTCCGGATACCGGCGCATCTCCGCAAGGATACGTGGACGCTCAGCGCGACGGACGACAAATGAATGCCGTTGCCCGGCTTGCGCCTCCGGTGCCGATGCGGGTGATCACTACCGAAGCTTGCTGTGAGCCGCGCAGGCGAAGCCGCGGCCGCAGCGTGTCGGGCTCGACGTCGACGCCGCGCACCAGGATCTCGACTGCGCCGACCTCGCGCGCCGAAAGGGCCTGCCGCAATCGCCGTTCGCTGAAGGCGACTTCGTCGAGCACCTCGAAGCCGCGTACAGCGGGCGGGAGTTGGTCGCCCGACAGGTAAGCGATGTCGGGGTCGAGCTGCCACAGTCCGTGCCGTGCCGCGTAGTGGCGGACCAGCCCTGCGCGCACGATGGCACCATCCGGGTCGACGATCCACGTCCCCGCGGGTGCCACCGCGCAGTCGTCGGGTTCGTCGTCGGTGACCTGTTCGCCGGTGTCCAGCAACGAGGCTCGACGCCTGACCCCACCCTCGGTGAGCCCGGCTGACCACAGGCACGCTTCGCGCACGCTGCCCGCCAGCGACGTCACCTCGATCTCACCGTCGAAACCCAACCGCCTCACGGCGTCGAAATCGATTCCGGGAGCACACTTCACGACGGTGTTGTGTTGGCGGTAGACATCGAGCAGTTCGTCGAGCGGGGGCGCGTAGTCACGCGGGTCGAACCGGCGGCGTCCGGCCCTGCGCCGCGCCGGGTCGAGAACGACGACCGTGCCGTGCGTGATGGGCCGAAGGGCATCGGCGCGGCAGAGGTCCACACCGTAGACGTTGTTGCGCGCCATCGCCAGGCGCACCGGATCGATATCGCTGCCGATGACGAGGTCTGCCGATTCGCGGAGCGCGGCCAGCTCGGTGCCGATCGAGCACGTCGCGTCGTGTACCCGGGTGCCGCTGAGTCGACGGGCGCGGTGCCGGGCGACCGGTTCGGCGGTGGCCTGCTGCAGGGCCTCGTCGGTGAACAACCAACCATCGGGATTGGATAGTTTGGCCGCCGCCTTGCGGCGCAGCAGCGTGGTCTCGACCAGCACGGCGGCTCGATGACCGAAACGCTTACGCGCCGAAGCGATGTCGGCGACGAGCGTGTTACCGGTCAACCGCAGCGTGGCGATTTCCCGCAGCGCGTCGATACCCGCCGGGCTGCGCAGATAGTCGACGTCCTCGACGCCGAACGCCACCGTCACGCGGCTGGCTTGACCCCTGTGATCATGACGTTGTAGTACCAGGACTTCGGCACCACGCGGCTCCAGAGGTTGGCGTCAACCCAGCTCAACGCGATCCAGCTGTGGAACGCGAATTTCGCGTAGCCCCAACCCAATCGCCCGGGCGGGACCGCGGCCTCGAAGGTGCGCAACGGCCAGCCCAGCATCGCGGCGGTGAACTCGGTGGTGGCGGTCGACACCTCGACGGCGCCGGCGCTGCTTGCCATGCGCTCCAGGTCGCCCGGAGAAAAGGTGTGCAAATCGACGACCGCCTCTAATGCGGCCGCGCGTGAGGACTCGTCGAGTTCGGCTTGTGGCCGACGCCATCCCGAGAGCCCGGGCAGCTTCGTCACGTTGGTCACCGCCCGCCAGGTCAGCGTCGACAGCGGGCGGGCGTAGTTCTCCCCCGCGTTCGTCGGCTCGCCGGCGAAGATGAACCGGCCGCCGGGCTTGAGCACCCGCACCACTTCGCGCAGCGACAGTTCCACGTCGGGGATGTGGTGCAACACGGCGTGGCCGACGACGAGGTCGAAGGTGTCGTCGTCGTACGGGATACCCTCGGCGTCGGCCACCCGGCCGTCGATCTCGAGGCCGAGGTTCTCGCCGTTGCGGGTGGCGACCTTGACCATGCCCGGGGACAGGTCGGTCACCGAACCGCGCCGTGCCACGCCCGCCTGGATCAGGTTGAGCAGGAAGAACCCGCTGCCACACCCGAGCTCCAGCGCCCGGTCGTAGGGCAGCTTGCGCTGTTCGGCGAACGGGACCGTGGCATCGAACAGATCGCGGGCGTAGTCAACGCAGCGCTTGTCGTAGGAGATCGACCACTTCTCGTCGTAGCTCTCGGCTTCCCAGTCGTGGTACAGCACCTGGGCCAGTTTTGAGTCGTGGCGGGCAGCTTCCACCTGCTCGGCGGTGGCGTGCGGGTTCGGCACCGGAGCCGGGGAGCCGGCGACATCAGACACCGGAGCCGGGGAGCCGGCGACATCAGAAACAGTGTCGGTTTCCTCAAAGCTCATAACAGGGCAGCCTAGAGGTCGAACGTCGCCTTGGCCGCAGCCAGTACCTGGGGCGGATGCTCGACGAACCGTTGCGCCCAGGCCAACGCGGCGTCGTAGACGCCGTCGGGCGCGACCATCTGGTCGACGAGGCCCAGCGCGTGGGCCTCCTTGGCGTCGATGAACCGGCCGCTGAAGACCAGCTCCTTGGCCTTGCTGAGGCCGACGGTGCGGACCAGTCGGGCGGTGCCGCCCGCGGGCACCAGGCCGGCGAGGATCTCCGTCACACCGAACTTGACGTTGTCGCCGCAGACCCGCCAGTCGGCCGCCAGCGCCAGCGTCAGGCCACCACCCAACGCGTAACCGGTGATCGCGGCGACCGTGGGTTTGGGGATGGCAGCCAGGGCGTCGACGGCCTCGCGGCAGGCCTGGGTGGCCGTGTCGGTTTCCTCGGCGTTGAGGGTGCGCAGTTCGGGCACGTCGTCGCCGGCGGAGAAGATCTCGTGGCCGCCGTACACGATCACCGAATGGATGTCGTCGCGGTCGCCGATGCTTCGCGCGGCGGAGGTCAGCTCGCGGTAGACCTGACGGGTCAGGGCGTTGGTCGGCGGGCGCGACAGCAGCAACGTGGCGATGCCGGGCCGCTCATCGCTGGTGTGGACCGAGACGAACTCGCTCATGCCTGGCGCGCGTCGGATCCGTAGCCCTCGGGGCTGCGGCGGTTGCGGGCGGCGTTGTACCGGTCGCTGTCGAAGAACTCGATCTCCCAGTTGCCGGTGTCCTTGTTCGCCGCGAGATGCGGTGTGACGGAGACGATCTGACGCTCCACGGCAAGCACTTCGTCGACGGTGTGGCCGGCGAGCGAGTCCAGCTGGGTCCATGTCGGCGGCAGCAAAAACGTCCGGCCTGCGGCGAAATCGTCAAGCGCTTGCTGCGGGGTGATCCAGTCGGCCGTGTCGGTCTCGGTGTTGTCGCCGTCGGCGCGTTGGCCCTCCGGCAGGGCGCCGACGAAGAAGTAGGTGTCGTAACGGCGGGTGCGTTCTTCCTTCGGCGTAACCCAATTGGCCCACGGCCGAAGCAGATCGGCGCGCAGCACTAGCTTCTCGCGGTGCAGGAAGTCGGCGAACGACAGCGATCGGTTGACCAGCGCGGCGCGTGCCTCGTGGTAGACCGAGGCGTCATCGACCAGGATGTCGGGATCGTCGGCGGCCCCGGCGAACAACACCCCGGACTCCTCGAACGTCTCGCGCGCCGCGGCGCACACCAGCGCCTTCGCCAGGTTCGGCTCCACGTTCAATCGCCTTGCCCACCAGTCGGGTTCGGGACCGAACCAGTCGATGTCGGCGTTGCGGTCGCGGTCGTCGACACCGCCGCCGGGGAACACCATCACGCCGGCGACGAAATCCATCGCCGAGTGCCGTCGCATCAGGAAAACTTCGACTCCTCCCGCGAGCCCGTCCCGCTTGTCGCGGATCAGCATCACGGTCGAGGCGGGCCTCGGGGTCAATGGTTCTTCGGTCATGCTCGTCTCCTGTGCGCGGCCCGGCTCCTGGCGCGACGCGCGAAGTACCGCCCGTCGAGGACCTCGAGCATGATCGCCTGGCCGAAAGCTTTGGAAAGGTTCTCGGCGGTCAGCACGTCGGGCAGCAGCCCGGAGTCAACCACCTTGCCCTCGGACAAGATCAGCCCGTGTGAGAAACCGCGCGGAATCTCCTCGACGTGGTGGGTCACCAACACCATTGCCGGGGCATCGGGGTCGGCGGCCAGATCCTCGAGCCGGGCCAGAAGTTCCTCGCGTCCACCGAGGTCCAGTCCGGCGGCGGGCTCGTCGAGCAACAGCAGTTCCGGGTCGGTCATCATCGACCGCGCGATCAGCACGCGCTTGCGTTCGCCTTCGGACAGCGTGCCGTACGTGCGCATTGCCAGGTGTTCGGCGCCGACGCTTTCGAGCATGTCGATCGCCTGCTCGTAGTCGACGTCGTCGTAAGCCTCGCGCCAGCGGCCCAGCACCGCGTAGCCGGCCGAGACCACCAGGTCGCGCACCACCTCGCCGTCGGGCACCCGCTGCGACAACGCCGAACTGCTCAGACCGACCCGCGAGCGCAGTTCAGACATGTCGGTTCGGCCGAGTCGCTCACCGAGCACGTACGCCGTCCCCGACGACGGGTACTCCAGCGCCGCCGCGATGCGCAGCAGCGAGGTCTTGCCCGCGCCATTGGGGCCGATGACCACCCAGCGCTCGTCAAGTTCAACCGCCCATGTGATCGGGCCAATCAGGGTCTGGCCCCCGCGCCGCAACGACACCTTGGCGAAGTCGATCAGCACATCGGGGTCGGCTGGATCTCCTTCGGTGGCGGGCACTCGCCCATCGTAGACAGGCGACTGGGGCGTGATTCCGTTCGCCCAGTGATCGATTGCACGTCCAAATCACCCGCGCGCCTGCGGCGAGCCTCGGCGACAGAAGTTGTCGCGCGCCTGCGGCGAGCCTCGGCGACGGAAGTTGTCGCGCGCCTGCGGCGAGCCTCGGCCACGGAAGCCCACCCGCTCACCGCCACCACCCTCTCCGGCGTGATCCTCAAGAAGAACTGCACGAGCGGGCCGATCCCGAACGCGTAGAGGACGGTCCCGACGCCGACCGTCCCGCCGAGTAGCCAGCCGACCGCCAACACGGTCGCCTCGATCGAGGTACGCACAAAGCGCACCGACAGCCCGGTGCGCTCGACCAGGCCGGTCATCAGCCCGTCGCGCGGCCCGGGCCCGAGGCCGGCGCCGACGTAGAGCACGGTGCTGAGCGCGTTGAGCACCACCGCACCCACCATCATCGCGATGCGCACCGGCAGCGACGTGGGTGTCGGAAGCAGCCACAGTGCGACGTCGACCGTGACCGCGATGACGACGACGTTGGCCACGGTGCCCACACCGGGCCGGTTGCGCAGCGGAATCCAGGCCAGCAGCACGACCACGCCCACGACCGCCGAAGCCACGCCGATCGTCATCCCGGTGTGCCGGGCCAGACCCTGATGGAAGACGTCCCAGGGATCCAGTCCCAGCCCGGCGCGCACCATGACCGCCATCGAGAAGCCGTAACCGGTCAGCCCGACGAGAAGGGCCAGGCCGCGGACGGCCCCTTTACGCATGGTGGGGGAAGCGCACCTTGATGAGTTCGAGTTCGCGGGCTATGCGTTCGGCGTCGCGGTCGTCGTAGTTGGCGCGCGCGACAGGCTGCTGCCACGCCAGGGTCGAGGCGAGGCGGCGGCTCAAGCGAGGTATCCAGTTCAAGCTCATGGCCTCCATCTTCAGCCTCAACTGGCTTGCCTTTCAATAGCCAGTTAGGTGATACTGGCCTGTAATGACACTTGAATTGCCCGCCCGAACGCTCGATGTGGACCTTCTGGCCCGCGAGTTGGGCAACTGGCGGACGTCCAGTCGGAGTGGACCGGCTTACCAGGGTCTGGCCGACGCTCTTCGCCTGCTGATCATCGACGGACGCGTTCCCGTCGGGGCGCGGGTGCCCAGCGAACGCGCACTCGCCGACACGCTGCGGGTGTCACGTACCACGGTCACCGCCGCTTACACCCAGCTGCAGGAAGACGGGTATCTCGTCGCGCGCCGCGGCGCCCGCAGCACCACCGCGCTACCCGTTGCACCTGCGGCGCGCGTCGAGCCCGCCGCGCCGTCGGTGAGCTTGGCCGCGGCCGCGTTGTCGGCTCCCGCCGCCGCGGTGATGGAGGCCTTCACAGAGGCGACCCGCGACGTCACGCCCTATCTGCACGCGCCGGGGCACGAACTCGTCGGCGTTCCCGCACTGCGACAGGCGATCGCCGAAAGGTACTGCGAGCGTGGGCTTCCCACCGAGCCGGATGAGATCATGGTGACGACGGGGGCGTTGCACGCCATCGGGCTGATCCTGACGACATATGTTCAGCCCGGAGACCGCGTACTCGTCGAACAACCGACGTACCACGGTGCGCTGTCCTCGATCATGACCGCAGGCGCCCGCCCCGTCCCCGTCGCGATGACCGAAACCGGCTGGGATTTCGACGCGCTTCAGAACGCGCTGCACCAGATGTCGCCGACGCTGGCGTACCTGATCCCCGACAACCAGAACCCGACCGGTATGACGATGCCCGCCGCGGACCGGAAGCGGCTGGCGCGCATCATTGCCGAAACCCGCACCCGCACCGTCATCGACGAGACGATCCTCGACATGTGGCTCGACGAGCCGGCGCCCGGCCCGGTTGCGGGTGAGATGACGTCGCGACGCGATCTGGTGCTGACCGTCGGCTCGATGTCGAAGTCGTTCTGGGGTGGGCTGCGGGTCGGCTGGATCCGTGCAGAGCGCGCCACCATCGCCAGCATCGCCGCGCTGCGACCGTCGATCGACATGGGTACCGCCGTGCTCGAACAGTACGCTGCGGCAAGGCTTCTCGCTCGGCGTGATGAGTTGCTGCCGGAGCGGCGCGAGATCTTGCGAAGCCGTCGCGCCTATCTGCAGTCGCTGCTGAGTCAGCACCTGCCCGACTGGGAGCCCGGCCCCGGCGCCGGCGGCATGTCGTTGTGGGTGCGGCTGCCTGCCCCGATGAGTACCGCGCTGTCGGCGGCGGCCTCCCGGCTGGGTCTCGACCTGCCCGCGGGCCCGCGGTTCGGCGTGGACGGCACCCTCGAACGGTTCGTCCGCGTGCCGTACGCGCTACCCGAGGAGCAGTTGGGTGAGGCGGTGGAACTGCTGGCGCGGTCGTGGCGCAGCGTCACCGGGCTCTCGGCGCCGGAGCCGACGACCGTCGTGGTCTAGAAAGGTCCGGGTGGGCCCACACGCAGTCCGGGTGGGCCCACACGCGCAGTCCGTGAGCGCCCGTGTTTGTCCCGCGACACGCCGCGTTCTCGCGTACAAATGCGGTCGCTCGCGCCCCACGAAAGGCCCTGTTCAGTCGGGGATCTCGACCCGGCGCACCACACCGTCGACGGCATCGGCGGCCTCGATCTCACCGCGCGTGACGCCGAGGATGAACAGCACCGTATCCAGGTACGGCTGGCTCAGCGACGCGTCGGCGACCTCCCGCAGCGCCGGCTTGGCGTTGAACGCCACACCCAGACCGGCGGCGGCGAGCATGTCGATGTCGTTGGCGCCGTCGCCGACGGCCACCGTCTGTTCCATCGGCACACCGGCCTGCTGCGCGAAATCCCTCAGCGCCTTAGCCTTTCCGGGCCGGTCGATGACGGGGCCGATCACCCGGCCGGTCAATTTGCCATCGACGATCTCGAGCTCGTTCGCAGCGACGAAATCCATCATCAACTCGTGCGCCAGCGGTTCGATGACTTGACGGAAGCCGCCCGAGACGATGCCGCAGTGGTATCCCAGCCGCCGGAGTGTGCGCAGCGTGGTACGGGCACCGGGCGTCAACTCGATCTGATCGGCGACGTCGTCGAGCACGGACGCAGGCAGGCCGGCGAGTGTCGCCACGCGCCGGTGCAGGGATTCGGCGAAGTCGAGTTCGCCGCGCATGGCGGCCTCGGTGACCTCGGCGACCGCGGCCTCGGCGCCCACCTTGGCCGCCAGCATTTCGATCACCTCACCCTGGATCAGGGTCGAGTCGACGTCGAACACGATGAGCCGCTTGGCTCGTCGCGTCAGGCTGAAGTCCTCGAGCGCGACGTCGATCTCCTGGGCGACCGCCACGCGCGCCAGCGCCTGCTGCAGTTCGTCGTAGACCGCGCGGGACGGCACCGAGACCCGCAGCTCCAATCCCGTGACCGGGTAATCCGATATGCCACCGATCGTGTCGATGTTGACCCCGAGCCGCGCGAGTTCGCGGGCCACCACCCCGAACTCCTCGGCGGTGATCGGACGACCGAGCACGACGATCGTGTGCGTCGACGGTTCCCGCATGACCGGCTCGCCGTCGCTGCGTTCGATCGTGACGTCCAGGCCCACTTCGCGGATCGCCGCCGTCACGGCGTCACGAAGCTCGGCGCTACCCGCGACCTCCGTCGATCCCGCGACCAGCACACCCAAGGTCAGCCGGCCGCGGATCACGACCTGTTCAACGTTGAGCAACTCGACCTGGTGACGCGACAGCACCTCGAACAACGCCGAGGTGACGCCGGGTTGGTCGCGGCCGGTGACCGTGATCAGCAGCGACGCGCGTTCGCGTGATTTACCGGTCATGCCGCAATCGTGTCAGGTGCGGACGTTCGCGTCGTCCAGCCGGGTCACATCCCCGTCCGCGGGCCCATGGCTGCGTCCGACGTGTGCCTCCGCGCGCATCCGCTCCACCATGTGCGGGTAGTGCAGCTCGAACGCGGGGCGCTCCGAACGGATTCGGGGCAGCTCGGTGAAGTTGTGCCGCGGCGGCGGGCATGAGGTCGCCCACTCCAGCGAGTTGCCATAACCCCACGGATCGTCGACGGTCACCGGCTCGCCGTAGCGCCAGCTCTTGAAGATGTTCCACACGAACGGCAGCGTCGAGATGCCCAGAATGAAGGCGCCGATGGTCGACACGACGTTCAGCGTGGTGAACCCGTCGGTCGGCAGGTAGTCCGCGTAGCGGCGCGGCATGCCCTCGTCGCCCACCCAGTGCTGCACCAGGAACGTGACGTGGAACCCGATGAACGTCAGCCAGAAGTGCAGCTTGCCGAGCCGTTCGTCGAGCAAGCGGCCCGTCATCTTCGGGAACCAGAAGTAGATGCCGGCGTAGGTGGCGAACACGATCGTGCCGAACAGCACGTAGTGGAAGTGCGCGATGACGAAGTAGCTGTCGGTGACGTGGAAGTCCAGCGGCGGGCTGGCCAGCAGCACACCCGACAGGCCGCCCAACAGGAACGTCAGCAGGAACCCGATCGAGAACAACATCGGTGACTCGAACGTCAACTGGCCCTTCCACATCGTGCCTATCCAGTTAAAGAACTTGATACCCGTAGGCACGGCGATCAGGAACGTCATGAACGAGAAGAAGGGCAGCAACACCGCACCGGTGGCGTACATGTGGTGTGCCCACACCGCGATCGACAGCGCGGCGATCGCGATGGTCGCGTAGATCAGCGTGGTGTAGCCGAATATCGGCTTACGGCTGAACACCGGGAAGATCTCGCTGACGATGCCGAAGAACGGCAACGCGATGATGTACACCTCGGGGTGGCCGAAGTACCAGAACAAGTGCTGATACAGCAGCACACCGCCGTTGGCGGGATCGTAGATGTGCGCGCCGAGGTGGCGGTCGGCCGCCAGCCCGAACAGCGCGGCGGTCAGCAACGGGAAGGCCAGCAGCACCAGGATCGACGTCACCAGGATGTTCCAGGTGAAGATCGGCATCCGGAACATCGTCATACCGGGTGCGCGCATGCACACCACGGTCGTGATCATGTTCACGCCGCCGAGGATCGTGCCCAGACCCGAGATGGCCAGACCCAGGATCCACAGGTCACCGCCGGCGCCCGGTGAGTGGATCGCGTTGCTCAGCGGCGCGTACGCCGTCCAGCCGAAGTCGGCCGCGCCACCGGGGGTGATGAAACCGGAGATCGCGATCAGGGCGCCGAACACGAACAGCCAGAACGACAGGGCGTTCAGCCGGGGGAACGCGACGTCGGGGGCGCCGATCTGCAGCGGCAGCACCAGGTTGGCGAAGCCGAACACGATCGGGGTCGCGTAGAACAGCAACATCACCGTGCCGTGCATGGTGAACAGCTGGTTGAACTGCTCGTTGGACAGGAACTGCAGTCCCGGCATCGCCAGCTCGGTCCGCATGAACAGCGCCATCAGCCCGCCGATGAAGAAGAAGATGAAGCAGGCGACGCAGTACATGATGCCGATCATCTTGTGATCGGTGGTGGTGATGAGCTTGTAGATCAGGTTGCCCTTGGGGCCGAGTCGCTCCGGGAACGGACGCCGTACCTCGAGTTCTCCGATAGGGGGCGCTTCGGCTACCAACAGGTCCTCCATACATCCAGGTCGGGACATCCCCGGGGTTGTCTCGATGAATCCTAGCGGTCCGCCGATCATGAATGCCCGGGGGTCCTACAAAGCGTCGTAATTTGCCAGCACGCGGCTTCCTGCCCGGGAGCTGGCCGGATGTTACCGTCGGCGACGTGTTGATCGGCCGAGCGCGCAGGGGCCTCGTGGCCGCCAGGATGCTGGGCCTGGCCGCGCTCGCGACCGCCGTCGGCATGACCGTGATGAGCGGCTGCGGCTCCCCCGATGGGGAGTCGTCAGGCACCGCCGCCCCGCAGACGATCGTCACCAGCACGACGAGCATCGCCGGCGCCGGGGTGCTGGGCAATCAGCGGCGCCCCGACGAATCGTGTCCGGCTGAACCGGCACCGGTGGACCCGGGTCCCCCCGAGCGCATGGTGCGCCACGCCGCGGGCGAGACCATGGTGCGCGCCGACCCACAGCGCATCGTGGTGCTGTCCGGCGACCAGCTCGACGCTCTGTGCGCGTTGGGACTGCAGTCGCGGATTGTGGCCGCGGCGCTGCCCGACGGTTCGGACAGCCAGCCGTCGTACCTGGGCCAGGTCATTCACGACGTGCCGGGCGTCGGCGCCCGCAGCGAACCGGACCTCGACGGCATCCGGGCAGCCGCACCCGACTTGATCCTTGGTTCTCAGGCGTTGACGCCCGAAGCGTTCGGGCCGCTTTCCGACATCGCGCCGACGGTGTTCTCCGGCCCGCCCGGAGCGGCGTGGCAGGACAACCTGCGCACCGTGGGCGCCGCGACCGGGCGACAGGACGCCGCGAACGGGTTGGTCGAGGGATTCGAGCGCGCGGCCGACAAGACCGGCGCCGACAACGACGCCACCCACTTCCAGGCGTCGGTCGTGCAGTTCACCGACACCACGATGCGCGTCTACGGTGTCGAGACCTTCCCGGGCAGCGTGCTGGCCGACGTCGGCGTCGATCGCCCTGTGACACAACGCTTCACCGACAAGCCCTACATCGAGGTGGGAGTCACCGACACGGACCTCGCCGACAATCCCGATCTGTCGATCGCCGACGGCGACATCGTCTACGTGTCCTTCGACTCGCCTGCTGCGCGCGACCGCGCGCCCGCGGTGTTGGAGAGCGATGCGTGGAAGAAGCTGGGCGCGACGCGGGACGGCCGGGTCTTCGCGGTCAACAACGAGGTGTGGCAGACCGGAGAGAACATCGTGGCCGCACGCGGCATGCTCGCCGACCTGCAATGGCTCAACGCCCCGATCAATTAGCGTGGTCGACGTGTTCCACGTCCTGAAATCGACCTATCTGCAACCGCCCGAGGTCGTCAACGAAACCCGGCCCGCTCACCTCGAATGGCTCAAGGACGAGGTCAGCGCCGGCCGGATCGTGTTGGCGGGCCGCCTGGAGGACGAGTCGGGCGCCGTTCTGATCACCGGCGACATGGATGCCGAGCAGGCGCAGGACATCGTCGCCCGTGATCCCTACACGGCCGCTGGCGTCGCGCGATACGAACGGCTGTCGTTCAACGGGGCGTTCCGGGCCACCGGTCTCTAGCGGGCCTGGGAGAAAACTCACAGCGTGGGCAGGAATCATCGGGGCAAGCCGCTCTGTTGGTCGTTGCAGGCCGGTCGCAGCATCAGCGACGGCTTTGTCGATAGTCAATCGGAACGAAAAGAAGAAGGTCGTAATGAGCACCGTCGCCGCATATGCCGCACCGTCGGCGTCCGAACCACTGGTCAAAACCACCATCACCCGACGCGAGGTCGGACCGCACGACGTGGCATTCGACATCCACTTCGCGGGCATCTGTCACTCCGACATCCACACCGTCCGCGACGAGTGGGGCCGCGCGAACTATCCCGTGGTTCCCGGGCACGAGATCGCCGGCATCGTCACCGAGGTCGGATCGGAGGTCACCGGATTCAAGGTCGGCGACCGCGTCGGCGTCGGCTGCTTCGTCGATTCCTGCCGCGAATGCGCGCAGTGTCGCGCGGGCGACGAACAGTACTGCGCCAAGGGCATGGTCGGCACCTACAACGCGATCGGTCGTGATGGTGAGCCGACACAGGGCGGCTACAGCGGCGCGATCGTGGTGGACGAGAACTACGTGCTGCGCATCCCCGAGAGCCTCCCGCTCGACGCGGCGGCACCGCTGCTGTGCGCAGGGATCACGTTGTATTCGCCTCTGCGCCACTGGAATGCGGGGCCAGGAACCCGCGTGGCGGTCATCGGTCTGGGCGGGCTGGGCCACATGGGCGTCAAGCTCGCGCACGCGATGGGTGCACATGTGACGGTGCTGAGCCAGTCGCTGAAGAAGATGGAGGACGGGCTGCGCCTCGGTGCCGACGAGTACTACGCGACCTCCGACCCGGAAACATTCTCCACGCTGCGCGGATCGTTCGACCTGATCCTGAACACGGTGTCGGCCAACCTCAACTTGGGCCGCTATCTCGGACTGCTCGCACTCGACGGCACGATGGTCGAACTGGGTATGCCGAAGAACCCCATGTCGGTACCCGCCGGCGCGCTGATCTCCGGTCGGCGCCGCCTCGCAGGCTCATTGATCGGCGGTATCGCCGAGACGCAAGAGATGCTCGACTTCTGTGCCGAGCACGCCGTGCGACCCGAGATCGAGGTCATCACACCCGATTACATCAACGACGCCTATGAGCGGGTGGTCGCCAGCGATGTGCGCTACCGCTTCGTGATCGATACGCAGACGCTGCGCACGTAGTCATCGATTCCGCCGATGCGCGGTGGCCGATGTCGGCGGGAACCTCTCGGAGTAGCGCCGTCAGAATTGACGCACGATCGCTTCGTTGACGAAGACGCCGTGGCGGCTGGCGTCGTTGGTGATGCGCGTGCGGAACCCTTCCGCCTCAACGGTCCATCCGTTGGTCCGGAACGTCCCGCTGTCTACAGCCACGGGTGGGGTGGCCGGTTCGGCGATAAGACCTCGGTCCCAGTAGAACTCACCCGTGCCGCGGACGACTGCGAGGTTCAGCCGCTGGTTCCATTTGGACGTCTCGTACGGCGCCTCTCCCCACGGCTGTCCGTTCGTCAACGCGCACACGGTCGTCGGCCCGCCGCCGAACGTCGTGTCGTCCGCGCTGAGCAGACACCTCACGGCCCCGGACTGCAGAAGCACCTGCTGCCCCGTGTCGGCAGCCGCCGGCGGCGCCAGGAATACCGCACCGAGAATGGAGGCGCCCAATGCCGCCACTGCCTGCCGAATCATGCCCGTCTCCACCGTCGTGCTACGCCATTACCCTGCGCCGCGAATCGTCTCACGGCGGCGATGATGCCAGGCCGCTTTCCCGCAAAGTCGGCCGGTCGCGCAGGTCTTGGAGTCCAGGCGCTCGTCGCCCATTGCCTAGGACCTGCTAGGCGAACTGCTCCTGAAGGCGGGGCGGAAACGCAGCGCCCGCGGCGATCGCGCCGCGGTAGTCCCAGCGCAACAGATCGAGCATCTCCGGGTTCCGCCCCGGCGTTCTCCAGCCCCTTGTTCCGCAGTATCCACTGGCCCAGCACGGCGGTGAAATGTTCGAGCGAGGCCACGTCGGGCAGGCGGTGATACAACCACCATCGCTTTAAAGGCGGAGGGAAGAACCGCGGCGGATCGCCGAGCATCACCTAAAGCGTTCGGCCCAGGCGACTGGTGTACTGGTCGGTGTCGATCCCCTGCTCGGCCAATCGGTCCAAGACCACCTGGTGTGCCCTTGCGTGCCAGGACTCGTGCTGGATGAACGGTTTGATGGCCGCCTCCAGTTCCGGGTCGTCGACCAGCGATGACGCCTCAAGGACAGCCTTGATGAAGTGGCGCTCCCCCTCGGGCAGCAGGAGGTGCAGGACGTTGATCAGTGTGTGGCGAAAGGGTCGCCCGGCACCCACTGCACCGGAAGGTTTGACCAATCGAAACGGACCTGGCGCCGAAACGCCGGGTGCCCGTCGTGATGCAACTCCTCCTCAGGCATCAGCGCCCTCCCGCCTTCCGCGTTGCGTGTCCGTCGATCTCAGGGTTACCGGGGCGCGGTCGTCCGTACCGACGCTCCGGTTGCCTTGTTGGATTCGACGGCCCCGATGCATCATCTACAGACAGACCGATCTGTCTCTAAACGAGCAATCTGAGGCCGAGCTCGAGAAGGTGAGTTTCGCATGACGTCCGAAGCGCCCAGTGCCCGTGAGCGGCTCATCGGTACCAGCTACGAACTGTTCACCCACCGGGGGATCGGCGACGTCGGCGTCGACGAGGTCGTCGCGAGGGCCGGAGTCGCAAAAGCCACTCTCTATCGGCATTTTCCTTCCAAAGACGACCTCGTGCTCGCGTTCATGGACAGACGCGCCGAGGTGTGGACAGCCGAGGTGATCGATCGGCAGCCCACCGAGCGCACCGAGGATCCCAAAGAGCAGCTCTTGGCGATGTTCGATGTCCTCGATGAGTGGTTTCACCACCGCTCCGATTACGAAGCCTGCTCTTTCGTCAAGGTTCTGTTCGAGGTAGGCGCCCAGGGCCGTGTCGGCAAGGCGTGCATCGCCCACCTGGACAACATCCGTGACATCCTTCGGGAGCGTGCCGAACGTGCCGGCCTTCGCGACGCCAAGGAGTTCGCCTGGAGCCTCAACATTCTGCTTAAGGGAAGCATCGTGTGCGCCGCCGAAGGCGATGTCGAGTCCGCCCGTCGCGCGAAACCCATCGCGGCCCGTCTCATCGAGGAACACACCGCTGACCACCGGGCACGCGGCGGCTAGGACGATCGACGCCCGCACGTTTGAGTGAAGACAGGTCTGTCTACCTCTATCGGGAGTTATCCGTACGTTGTGGTCCAGCCGGCAGGGAACTGCTGAGCGACGACATCGAGCGCCCGGTCGCCGCGTGGCTCCCTTCCGTATTGGGCGCTCAATACGAGGAGGGTGATGTCGACATGTCGATTCGTGTACCGCCGGCTCTTTCGCGTGCGTTACTCGGGCTCTATGGCCGTAGCCTCGGCTGGATGCTCGGTTCACGGTTCCTGCGCCTCACCCATCGCGGTAGGAGATCCGGGAAGAGGTATCACACGGTCTTGGAGGTGATCGGAAGGAACGATCTCCGCGACGAGGTGATGGTGATTGCGGGAAACGGGCCGTCGTCCGACTGGTTCCGCAACATCGAAGAGGGGGGCGCCGAGGAGATCGTGGTGGGCCGCCATCAGTTCATCCCGGAGCAGCGCATCCTTCAGCAGGACGAAGCGGTGGCTATGCTCGAGGACTACGAACGCCGAAACCGGTTCGCAGCACCGGTGATTCGCAGACTCATCAGCGCGCTCGTCGGCTGGCGTTACGACGGCACCGACTCGGCGAGGGCGCGACTGGTCCGGCAGCTCCCGATCGTCGCATTCCGTCCGGAACCCACGATCAGCGCCTGATCGGTCCGCTGCGGCTGTTGCCGTCACAGCTTGTCGACCACGGGCCTGGCGTTCCCGTCTGCGGCGAAGACAGAAACCGTGCCTTTCGCCTCGAACAGGGCCAGTCGGACGTCGTCGGGTTCGGTGTGCCCATGCCGACGAAGTATCGCATCGAGGTCTCCCCGGGTGATGCCGGAGCGCTTGAGATTGCGGTCGTTGATTTCGCCGTCGCGAATGAGCACGCGCACAGGCGGATCGACGAGGCGCTGCACCGCGTCGACGAACCGTAATCTGCTCACCAGGTCATGTGCGGCGATCAAAGTGAGCAGCGCGGCCGCCCCCGTGAGCCAGGAAGTGTCTGGCGCCGTCGCGACCCGGCCGACGATTGCACCGGCGGCGACTGCGGCCACCCAGTCGTACGGGGTGAATTCTCCGATCGTTCGGCGCTGCGTGAACCGAAACGCCACCATGGCCGTCAAGAACAACGCAAGGACTTTCACCGCGGCGTGCAGCGGCTGTTGCCAGCTGTCGATGAAGATCTGTCCGAATCCAGTCACGGCCGTACCCCTTTTCCGCGAGTCTGTGGCACAGGGTGACCCCACGACGGTCAACCAAAACGAAGGCATCGGGTATACGACGCTAATTCCCGGGTACCGCGCCCAAAGTGACCGCATCGGCCATCGAGGACTACGCGCTGCTGGGCGACCTGCAGTCGGTGGCGCTCGTCGGTCGCGATGGCTCGATCGACTGGCTGTGCCTGCCGCGTTTCGATTCGCCCGCGTGTTTCTCCGCGCTCGTCGGCGATCCGGATTCCGGTCGATGGAGTATCGCACCCGCAGACGTGGACCGGGTGACGCGACGCGCTTATCGCGGCGATTCCCTGGTCTTGCAAAGCGAGTGGAAGACGAGGAGCGGGGCGGTACGGGTGCTCGACTTCATGCCGCCGCGCGGAGAGAGTCCAGATGTCGTGCGCATAGTCGAGGGTCTCGACGGCGATGTCGTGATGCAGATGTCATTGCAACTGCGCTTCGACTACGGCCATATCGTGCCTCGGGTTCGGCGAAAAGGCGGGGACCTCGTTGCCATAGCGGGACCGGACTCGGTGTATCTGCGCACTCCGATCGCCTGCCACGGCGATCATCTGAAGACGACGGCCCAGTTCACCGTGTCCAAGGGCGAACGCGTACCGTTCGTTCTGACCCACCGCCCGTCGCATCTGCCGCCGCCGGAGATCGTGGATGCCGAAGTGGCGCTCCGCGACACCGAACAATTTTGGACACAATGGATCTCGCGCTGCCGTTATACGGGCCGGTACGCCGAGGAAGTACGCCGCTCGTTGCTTTTCCTGAAGGCACTGACCTACGCTCCGACCGGCGGAATCGTCGCGGCGGCGACGACATCACTGCCCGAAATGATTGGCGGAAGCCGCAACTGGGATTACCGATACTGCTGGCTCCGCGACGCCACCTTTACCCTGCAGGCGCTGCTCGGGGCGGGATACCACGACGAGGCGTCCGCATGGCGTGAGTGGTTGGTCCGCGCGGTCGCCGGGGACCCGGCTCGATTGCAGATCATGTACGCGCTCGACGGGGCGCGCCGCGTCCGTGAAGAGGAGCTGCCGTGGCTGTCCGGCTACCGGGACTCCTCACCCGTGCGCATCGGCAACAGCGCGGGCCGGCAGTTCCAGCTCGATGTTTACGGTGAAGTGCTCGACGGCCTGCATCTGGCGCGAGAGGCTGGGCTGCACACCGACGACTCGGCATGGGACGTGCAGCGCGCGTTGCTGGACTACCTGGAAGGCCATTGGCAGGATGCCGACAGCAGCCTGTGGGAGATCCGCGGCGAACCACGCCAATTCGTGCATTCCAAGGTCATGGCGTGGGCCGGTGTCGACCGCGCCGTGCGAAGCGTCGAGCATCATGGTCTCGACGGGCCGGCCGAGCATTGGGGAAAGCTCCGCGACCAGATCCACGACGACGTGTGCGCCAACGGTTTCAATTCCGAGCGCAACACCTTCACCCAGTCCTATGGGTCGACCAATGTCGATGCCGCGCTGTTGCTCATCCCGCGGGTCGGCTTCCTACCGTGGTCCGACCCTCGGGTCCGAGGAACGATCGACACCGTGCGCACCGAACTGTCCCGTGACGGTCTGCTGCTGAGATACCGCAACGACGACACCACCGATGGACTGCCTGGCCAGGAAGGGGCGTTCCTCGCCTGCAGCTTCTGGCTCGCCGATGCACTCCACGGCACCGGCCGCACGGCCGAGGCCGTCGAACTGTTCGAACGTCTCCTCGATCTCCGCAACGACGTCGGGATGCTCAGCGAGGAGTTCGACACGGGCGCTTCTCGACAGGTCAGCAACACGCCGCAGGCTTTCAGCCTTGTCGGTCTCATCAACACGGCTCGTCACCTCGCGGGCTCGACGACGATCACCTCGGCCGGTGGTGAGGAACAGGACGTCAACTAGTTGCTGCGTTCTGGGTCCGCGGCTCGGCGGCGGTCTCCGCGGAGGCGCCCGGAAGATCGTCAGGCGGCTCTACCCGCAAGAGCCTGGCCACCGGCACGTCGGTCGTGGAGTGAAGCACGATCGACAAGACTATGGTAGCGGCGACAACGTCGAACACCGCTTGGCTGTAGGGCAATTCGGCTTGCAAGGCATGCATACCGTAAACGACCGATGCGAATCCCTTCGGCCCGAACCATGCCGCCGTCCACCGTTCGCGGGCCGGCAACCGTGTTCGCAGCATCGACAGCAGCAGTGAGGCCGGGCGCACCAGCACGATCGCGATCACGGGTATGAGCCATTCCCGCCAACCCAGATGCGAGAGCCTCTCCGGGGTGATGAGCGCGCCGAAGACGAGCAGCGCCGCGAATTTGGTGCTCTCCGAGAGCAGCTCCCCGAAGGGTCGGAAATTGTCGGCGGCCACCCCGTCCATTGTCGCCAGGGTGGACCCGGCGGCGAATGCGGCCAGATACGGATTCGCGTGGGTCAGATGACACGTGGCGTACACAACGACGGCGAGCGCTGCCGGGCCGAGCGGCTGCAACCGCGGTTCCGCGGTGAGCACTTCGATCCGCCACGCCCAGGCCACACATGCGGCTGCGACGATCCCGATCACCAGCCCGAGCGCAAGCTCGATCGCCACCTGTCCGGGGTGGGACTCGGTGTGCTGAGCGGTGGCAAGGAAGATGAGCACGAAAGGCAGTGCCAATCCGTCGTTCAACCCGGATTCGACGTTGAGCAGGCGGCGTAACCGAAGCGGGATGTCGGATCGCCCGACCAACGCCGAGGCGAACACCGGATCGGTCGGCGACAGGATCGCACCGATCAGGAGCGATGTGGGCCAATCGAATCCGCTCAAGAAGTGAGCCGGAAGCGCGATGCCCACCATGGTCAGGGGCATTCCAAGGCCGAGCGCGCGGCCAGAAAGCCGCCAGTTCTCGCGCAACGCTGGCAAGCCGGCTCGTTGGCCGTCGCTGAACAGCACCGTGAACAACGCGATGTCGGCGAGCGTCGTCACGATCGGGTCCCTTGGCTCGATCGCGGCCAACCCGAGACCACCGGATCCCACGAGCGCTCCGGCGACCAGGAACATCAGTGCCGTGGACAGCACCGTTCGGGCGGCCAGCCCCGACAAGGACACGCTGAGCAGCAGCACCACACCGAAGGCCAGCACCAGCGCCACGTCACATGGCCTCTTTGATCCCGCGCCGGATGAGCCAGACATTGGCCGGCCAAGCCGTCACAAAGCCAACGATCATTCCGATCTGCATCATGAACCAGTACACCGGGCTGTCGGGGTGCACTGGAGACGACCGGAAGAACACGAACGACATCAGCGCCATCCACCCGAACAGTCCGACCTCGAATGCGGTGAGCGACAACACATCTGCCTTCGCCGCGGCGACAAGTCCCTTCCGCGGTCCAAGGCCCCGCATCGGTGCGATGGCGAAGTACTGGAACAGAATTCCGAGGGCGAGGGCGGCAACGTAGTCACCGATCATCTCCGGCCACAAAGCACGGCCCCATAGTTCGAGGCCCAGCAAGAAGACCGCGGTGGCGGCGATGATGTCGCCAAGCGTGCAACCCGCACCGCAATGGCTGACACCGATTGCGGTGGTCGCCCACTTGGGCTTGTCCGGAGGCTGTTCGGCACCGTTTCGTTTCAACCAGCGTTGACTGTTCGGTCTGCCGAATCGCAGGTACATCCATACCGCGATCGGACCGAAATACAGTGCGGTGACCGGCCACACGGCCTCCATCACCCTCATGCGCTGTCGGTACCCGCCCAGGTAGATGTCGGCGATGATGGCTATCGCGCAGAGCGCCGCGATGCCGAGTGCAACCCACGCTACCCGGTCGAGCCACGTGTCCGCCATCACTTCGAGTCGCCCGATGCGAGTTCAGCCTGGATGTCCTCGAGCGATCGGCCACGAGTTTCCGGAACCCAGCGGGCGAAGACGAGCAATGCGAGTCCGGCCAGCGCCGCATACAGGAAAAACACACCCTGTCGCGTGATGAGATTTCCGAGCGTGAGGAAGGTCTGCGCCACAATGAAATTCGCGCCCCAGTTCACGATCGTGCAGACTGCCATGGCTTTGCTCCGCACGCCGATGGGGAAGATCTCCGAAATCATCAGCCAGAACACCGGACCCAGCCCGATCGCGAAGGACGCGATGAAGACCATCAAGGCGACCAGGGCCAGGTAGCCGGCGTTTTGCTGCAGAGTCCCCCAAGCGAAGTAGACGGCAAGCGTCAATAAGCCGACGATCATGCCGATTGTGCCGGTGATGAGCAACTTTCGCCGACCGACGCGATCCAGCAGGAGTACCGCAACGATCGTGAAGACTACGTTCGTCACGCCGACGAAGACGGTTCGCGCGAGTGCCCCACCAGCCGACATCCCGGTGTCGGACAGAATGGTGGGCGCGTAGTAGATCACCGTGTTGACGCCGACGAACTGCTGGGCCAGCGCGAGCACCAGGCCGACGATCAGCATCGGCCGCAACCCCGGCCGGATGAGATCGCGTATCGACGCCTTACCCTCCTGCTCACTGGCTTGCTCGATGCCGGCGAGCTCGTCGTCGATGTCGGCGTCCCGATCCCCCGACCGTAACCGCCGCAACACCTCTCGTGCCTTGTCCTTGCGGCCGGCCTCCACGAGCCAGCGCGGGGTCTGCGGTACCGACAGCATCCCGACCGCGAGAACCGCACCGGGCAACGCCGCCACCCCGAGCATCCACCGCCAGTTCGCGTCGAGATCCTTGAACCCGAAGTTCACCAGGTAGGCCACGAGAATGCCCGAGGTGATGGCCAATTGGTTGAACGAAACCAGCCCGCCGCGGATACGCGGCGGTGCCATCTCGGAGATGTAGAGCGGGCTGACGAAGGACGCGGTGCCGACCGCCAGGCCGAGCAGGAACCGAAACCCGATCAGCATCGGCGCGCTGATCGCGAAGGCACAGCCCAGCGCGCCGACGAGATAGACGGTCCCGGACAGCACCTTGGTCCATCGGCGGCTGATCCGGTCCGCGAGGTAGCCCGACGCCGCGGCACCGCACATGGCGCCCAGCAATACCGCCGCGACGATGGCCTCCTGCTCGAAATCGTTCGCGTGCAAGTCCGTTTTGATGTACAGAAGGGCACCCGAGATCACCCCGGTGTCGTATCCGAACAATAACCCGCCGATGGCGGCGATGATGCAGACGCGCAGTAGCAGGCCGTTTCCGGTCCGGCGCACCTCGGTGATGAATCCGCTCATTTCGAGCCCACCGGATACGGCAGCGTGCGGCAGCACCATCCGGCGACCCGGTCGCGCGCGAGCAGCAGGTTGTTCGCCCCCGAAGGAGACGCGTGGTCCGATCGTGCGCGTCGCGCCGCCACGGTATCCGCACCGACGAACAGCGCCGCGGTCGCCACGTTCACCGCCGCGGCGCGGCGGGTGCTCGCGTGACTCGTCGCAGCCGCCACGACCACCATCGTCCCCGCGTGGATCACGTCGACCACCGCCTCCATGCGGAGCAGGCACTTGGAGGGATCGACGCCGCACACCGAGGCCTCGAAGAGTTGGCGTGCCGCAAGAATGCGCATCGACCGCCGGGTCGCGGTGGTCAGCCGCTCGGTCCTGGGCCGCCCGTGGAACATGTCCGGAGCGACGAGCAGCGCTACGCCGTAGACGGCGCGCACGATCGCCAACGAGGTCATCGCTCGCGTGCTCCCCGCCGCTCCAGCACGGTGCGGCCCGCGGCGGCCCCGACGGAACCCGCGACCGCTGCCGCCGCGAGTGGGCGCGCGTGGCTTCGCAGCCACCACGCCGGGCTGTACGCGTGCGCTTTCTCGTCGAATACGCCGTGGGCGCCGTGATCGGTGCCTGCCTCCGCGTCGAGTGGTTCGAACAGGTTTCCGGCGCGACCGTCGATGGTCTCGTCGGTCTGCTGCGACGAGAATCCCGTGCGAGCCAGGTACCGGTCGAGAAGCGCAGGCACCATCCGCTGCCCCATCAGGGTCAGCACCGTGCTGGCGCCCACCCAATACTGCTTGTGCTTGGGATGTTTGGCCGCGTATACCACCGCCTTGGCGGGAATCTCGGGCTGGTACACCGGTGCCACCGGCTGGGGGTGTCCCGACAGTTTCGACCGGACCCATGAGAACTGTGGGGTGTTGACTCCGGGCATCTGCACGACGGTGACGTTCACGTTGCTGTGGTCGTGCATCAACTCGGTACGCAGCGATTCGGTGAATCCGTTGATCGCATGCTTGGCACCGCAGTACGCCGACTGTAAGGGGATCGACCGCATTCCCAGCGCGGATCCGATCTGGATGATAGTGCCCCGGTTCCTCGGCTTCATTCGCTTGAGCGCGGCCATCGTGCCGTAGACGAATCCGAGATAGGTCACCTCGGTGGCCCGCCGGAATTCCTCGGGGGTGGTCTGGTCGAACGGCGCGAAGATCGTGGCGAACGCGCCGTTCACCCACACGTCGATCGGGCCGAACGTGTCCTCGATTTGATCGGCGGCGGCATCCAGTTCATCGGGATTGGCCACGTCGGCCGGCACGACCAGCGCGGTCCCGCCGGCCTTTTCGACCTCGTCGGCCGCCGCCTCCAGCCCGGCGCGCCCCCGTGCGATCAATGCGACGCGTGCTCCCTCGGCCCCGAATTCCCTGGCGACCGCGCGACCGATGCCGGCGCTCGCGCCGGTCACCGCCACGGTGATGGCCGTACGGCGTAGGCGGAGGTCAACATCGGCTCCGCCGACGCGGCCGGCGATCTGCGACAAGACGTTCGTCATCCGACACTCCCGATCTCACTCGATTTCCGTGCGCTGCTTTGACTACCCAGCGATGGTGTGCCGATACGTGAAATCTCCTGACTACCCCCCGACGCCGAGCAAGCGGCCGACTTCCCCGGCGGCGGGATGTGTCGGCCTCAGCGCAAGAAAACGTCTCAGGGTCTGATCGGCGGCCGGATCTCCGGACGCCCGCTGGGCAAGGCCAAGGATGAGCATGGCGTCGGGATCCTTCGGATTGGCCCTCACCACCGCATCGGCGACCTCGATTGCGGATTCGGGTTGTTCTGCCCGCAACAGACTGAAGGCTTGGCGTAACCGGATCGCGGGATCCTCCGACAGCTGACCGGCACTTCGGTACGCTTCGGCGGCCGAAGCGAAATCCCCTCTGGATTCCGCATCTTCCGCGGTGGCGACGAGACCGGCCACTGAACCCGGCGCGGATGCCGCGACCGGTTCAGCGGCGTCCGGCGGCGGGTCGATCCACCGTCCGCTGAGCGCGACACCGGCCACCACCACCGTGGCGAGGGCGCCGACCGAAACGAACACCGCCCGCCGGTGCACGGTGATACCGGGCCGGCGCGCGCCGGTGATCGAGGCGAGTTGCGTCCGGCGCGCCACGAGAGCGACCGCTGTGACGCCGGCCACCGCGACCAAGGGGACCAGCCACAGCGCCGACGGTCCGGTGCCCGAACCGGTACGCAACACGTCGGGCCCGTACCGACCGACGAACCAGTTTCTGATCTGGTCGGGTGTCCGTCCCTGGCTCAACTGCTGCGCAATCGTGTGCCGCATGCTCACCGCCACCGGCGAATCGGATTCTGCCACCGACTGTCCCGCGCACGAAGGGCAGGACAGCCCCGCGGCGATCTCCTGTGCCGGATCACCCGATCCCCGGCCGACGGATTCGGCGAGTATTAGCACCGCACCGAAAGCCAACAACGCGAACACAAGCGCGGTCAGCAACTTTGGCGCACGCCCCGTCACGTCGAGTCCAGTCGCCGTAAGTGCTTGTCCAACCACTCCCCGGTGATCGGGCCGAACGCATGCAGCCGTAGGTTTCCGGAGCGGTCGACGACGAATGTCTCGGGCACGCCCCGCACACCGAGTTCGACGGCTCGGGTGCCGTCCGGATCAGCAATCACGGTGAGCCGCTCCGCGTCGGTCTCCCGCAACAAAGCCAGCGCGTCTCCGGTGTCGTCTCGCATCGCCAAGCCGACGATTCGCACATCGTCGGCATCGAAACGCTGGGCCGCGGCCGCGAGGGTGGGCAGCTCGGCCCGGCACGGCGCACACCACGACGCCATCACATTGATGACCACGACGCGGCCCCGCAACGCGTCGACGTCGAAAGGCTGGCCCTGCAACGTCTTTCCGCTCAGCGCGGGCACAGGCTTGTTCAGCTCTTGGGTGACCGGCAGCGTCGCCGTCCCCGCCCCGCCGCTCGATGCCTGCGTCCGCAACCCGGCGGCCAGCACCGCACCGACGGCCGCCACGACCGCGGCGGCGAGCAGGATCCGCAGGCTCAAGCGCACCTTGTGCGGGCTCACGGCGCGCTGCCCATCGCACGGGTGGGATCGTCGGCCGGGTCGCGATCGTGGTTCGCGGCGGCGGTGGCGTTGCGCCGGATGAGCGCGAACGCGCCCGCCGCAGCGATGATCACGCCGCCGAGCCAGATGAGTGGAACGAACGGATTGACGGCGAGCCGGATCGTCGCGCGCATTCCGTCTTGGTCGACGGCGGTGACGGTGGTGTACACGTCACCCCACGGTCGGGACCTGATCGCCGGGGCGCCGACGGTGGTGTCGCGGCGTGGATAGTAGTGCAGCACAGGGGATAAGTCGCCGAACGCTCGACCGTCCCGGTCGAGGGTGAGATGGGCGGCGACGGTCATCCGGTCGGCACCGGGTTGTCGGTCGATTCCCGTCAGCCGCGCGGAGACGCCGTTGACACTGACCGCGTCGCCGATTTCCAGTTGCGCCGATGCCACACCCGAGCCCAACGCCGACGCGGCGATCCCGACTGCGACGACGGCGACTCCTGCGTGCGCCAGAAGTCCGGCGCGTGCGTGCCGGCGACGGGGCGAGAACCACACGGCGATGGCACCGGTCAACACGAACGCGGCCAAGCCAAAGGCCAACAGAGACAAGGTGTCTGCGCCGGACCACAGTCCGACGACGATGACGGTGGCCAAACCGGCGGCGGTCGGAAGCGCCGCGCGTGCGCGCAGTCGCCGTCGAGCGTCGCCGGGGACAGGCTGCAGCTGAACGAGACCCATTACGAGCATGAGGGCCAGCAGCAGCGGTGCGGTCGCCCGGTTGTAGTAACCGGCTCCCACCGCGGAACGGGTACCTGAAAGCAACTCGGTGATCAGTGGATACAGCGTGCCGACAAGGACCACCGCCGCGACCGCAACGAGAAGGACCGCGTTGCAGAGGAAGCCGGTGTCGCGGGATCGCCAGTCGGGGGCATCGCCGACCGCGCGTGACCCACGTGCACTGAAGAGGAGAAGGCCGGCGACCACCGCCACCGTCAGCACGACGAACGCCAACAGCATGGGGCCCAACGGCGATTCGGTGAAACTGTGCACACTGGCCACCGCCCCCGACCGGGTGAGGAACGTGCCGATCAACACGAGGACAAAGGTCGTGCTGAACAGGCCGACCGCCCATTCGGTCACCGCCGACCGCGGTCGGCCCATGGAGACGTGCAGGGCAGCGGTTGCGGTCAGCCACGGAAGCAGCGCGGCGTTCTCCACCGGGTCCCACGCCCAGTAACCCCCCCAGCCCAACACGGCGTAGGACCACCAGGCACCAAGCACGATGCCGAGGGTCAGCACCGACCACGCCGCCAGTGCCCAACGCCGGGCGGGCCTCAGCCACCGATCGTCGTCGCGGCCGAGAACAAGGGCTGACAGCGCATAACCGAACGGCACCACCATCCCGACGTATCCCGCGTAGAGAAGGGGTGGGTGAATCCCCATCGCGGGGTGTTCGCGCAGCAGCGGGTTCGGTCCTGGCCCGTCAACCGGGATCACCGTGCTGGGCTCGAAGGGGTTGGCCGCGAAGTAGGCGAGCGCGAAGAAGAAGACGCCGACGAAGCCCGTCACCACCATCGCCCACGCGCGATGGTCGGGCGCGGTCGTCGCCGATGCGCATGCCAGCACCACGCCTGCGGTGGCCAGCAACACCAGCCACAGCAACAGCGACCCGTCGAGCGCCGACCACAGGCTGGTGACGGTGAAGTACACCGGTACGTCGCGACCGCCGTTCTCGGCGACGTAACGGACGCTGAAGTCGTGTGAGATGAGTGCCCACTCCAGGGCCGCGCAGGCCGCGAGCGCCGCCAACAGGGTCGTGAGAGTGGCGATTCTCGCGATCCGCAACCTGGTTCCCGTCAGCGCAACCACGACCCAGAGCAGAGTCCACGCCAGTGTGGCGGCCAGTCCCACCGCCAACGTGAGCGTGCCGACCGCCGAGATCACCGGGAGTCCGCGGCGCCGACCGGTGTGGGACGGCGATACTCGTTGGAGTGCTTGACGGCGACCTCGCCCGCCTCAAGGGTGCCGCCGGGCTGCACGACGCCTTCCACCACGGCTCCCTGCCCTTCACGGAACGTGTCCGGCAGCGTGCCGGTCGTGACGACGACCATCGAGGTGTGCCCGTCGCCGAGCCTGAACTCGGTGCCCTGCCCGGTGTTACGCAACGAGCCGGGCATGACCTGGCCACCGAGCCGCACGGTCCGGCCAACCGAATCGGAGGTCTGCTGCACCTCCGTCGGCGTGCGGTAGTACACCACGGTGTCCTGCAGGCTCGCCGTCACCAGGACCGCGACAGCGGCGACGACCAGCAGGCCCAGCACAACGGCCGGACTCCGGGGGCGACGCCGCCTCATCGTCGTTCCCGGGTCAGCACAACCAACGCCGCGAATGTGACCGCGGTCAGGAGCAGGCCGGTGCAGACGGCCACCCAGCCGGTCACGGCGTGCTCATCGATGGCTCGTCGGCATACCGGAACCCGGACCGGAGTGCGGACTGCCGCCGCAGGAGCAACCACACCGAGGCCGTGGTGAAGGCCACCACGGACAATGCCAGCGCGGCGGCCATGATCGAGTCGATCGGCGGATTCGAACTCGGGGCCAGCAACGTCGCCGGCTGATGCAGCGAGCGCCACCAGACCACCGAGAAGTGCACCACCGGAATGATCAGCGAGGCACAGATCCCCCACCACGCGGCGCGCAGGCCGCGACGGCGAACGTCGCCGACATGGCGCACCGCAAGGTATCCGGCGTAGGCCAGCAGTAGGAGCAAGGTGCTGACCAATCGCGGATCCCAGGCCCACCACACTCCCCAGACCGCACGCCCCCACACGCTGCCGACCGCGATGGTCAGCGCCGTCATGGCCACCCCGATCTCGCCGGCCGCCCTGGCGTACCGATCCCACTTCTCGTCGCGAATGCGCAGGTACTGCACCGACGAGACGACGACGGTGAGATAGCCGAGGTATGCCGTCCACGCCGCGGGAACGTGCACATAGATCAGCCGTGCCGCCTCCCCCTGCACGCTGTCCGGCGGCGCGACCGACACGGCGATCAACAGCGCCGCCAGTCCACAGCCCGACGCCGCCCAACCGAGGGCCCGAAGCGTCGACGGCCTCGGTGCCTGCAACGGAACTTCGAAGGTCATGTGAATTCTCCTGCGGCACTCGGTTCGGGCGTGACCGGATGACCTCGGCGGCGGGGCGCCGCCCAAGATCGCAAGACGTGCTACCCCGAGCGACCCCGCCGAAACATGACTTTCCGAAATCGCATAAGAAGTCGCTTGTTTATCCGACTTGCGCCTGGGTAGTTCGCAGCGGTCGCATGGAGGAGATGGCCGTTGGGCACTGCGCGCAGGTCCCCAAGATGGCGTCGCGTGATCGGCGGGGTCACGCTCGCCGTGCTGACGCTCGTGGCGGCATGCTCAGACCAATCGCCGTCGACGCTGCGCCCCGGTGGACCGGGAGCGCGGAGGATCGAAAGCCTGTGGTGGGTGCTGTTCTGGTGCTCGGTGGCGGTGTGCGTCATCGTGTTCGTGGGTGTGGCGTTGGTGATTGCGCGCCGCAGGCGCCGCGGTGACGTCAGCCAGCGCAATCCGCTGACTTTCGTGGTCATCGCCGGCGCGGTCATCCCCTTCGTCGTGCTGGCGGCCGTCTACGGTCTCAACCTGCGCGACATGCTGGCGCTGAGCCGCCCGGAGAACGCCGCGGAATCCCAGACACCGCTCACCGTGGAAGTGATCGGCCACCAGTGGTGGTGGGAGTTCCGCTACCCGCCCGGCACCGGGGTGGTGACCGCCAACGAACTCCACATCCCGGCGGGCACGGATGTGAAGCTGATCCTGCGCACCGACGACGTCCTGCACAGCTTCTGGGTTCCGCAACTGATGCCGAAGACGGATCTGATCGCCGGGCAGACCAACACGATGTGGCTGCGCGCGGACCAGTCCGGTCACTATCGCGGCCAGTGCGCCGAATACTGCGGCATGCAGCACGCCCACATGGCGTTCATGGTGGTCGCCGAACCCCGCGCCCAGTTCGACGCCTGGTTGAAGTGGGCGGGCTCCCCTGCGCGCGCCCAGACGCCGGCACAGCAGCGCGGACAACAGGTCTTCGCCCAAATGGGTTGTGCCGCTTGTCATACCATTCGCGGCACGGACGCCGACGGTACCGTCGCTCCGGATCTCACCACGATCGGTGATCGATGGAGCTTGGGGGCGGGAACGCTGGCCAACGACCCGGAGCACATGCGCGAGTGGATCGCCGACCCACAGCAGTCGAAACCCGGTAACGCCATGCCACCGCAGTCGGTACCCGCGACAGGCATGGACGATCTGATCGCGTACCTGCGCTCGCTTCGGCAACCGGAGAAGGAAGGAGCGTCGTGACGGCGACCCCGCACACTGAGCGCACCCCTGGGCGCGATTCGCTCGACGAGCGCCTCGAGAAGTACTGGTCCGAGGCGCCGACGTTTCGAACCTGGTTCACCACGGTCGATCACAAGCGGATTGGTCGCCGCTACCTGGTGACCGCGGCGGCGTTCTTCCTGATCTCGGGCTCGCTGGCATTGATGATGCGCGCCCAGCTGACACGCCCGGAAGAAGAACTGGTGCCACCGCAGTGGTTCAACCAATTCTTCAGCCTGCACGGCACGACGATGATCTTCTTCTTCGCCACCCCGATGTTGTTCGGATTCGGGAACCTGCTCGTTCCGCTCATGTTGGGCACGCGGGACATGGCATTCCCCCGGCTCAACGCTTTCGGCTACTGGGTGTTTCTGTTCTCCGGCGTCTTCATGTTCTCCAGCTTGATGTTCAGCAATGCGCCCGCGGGCGGCTGGTTCAACTACGTGCCGCTCACCACGGAGCCGTACTCCCCCGGACTCGGGATCGACGTGTATTCACTGGGCCTGTTGTTCCTTGGCATCTCCACCACCGCCGGTGCCATCAACTTCATCGTCACCGCGCTGAAGATGCGGGCACCGGGAATGTCGATGAATCGCGTTCCCATCTTCGTGTGGACCTTGGTCGCCACCTCAATGATGGTCATCTTTGCACTGCCACCGCTGAATCTCGCCAACGCGATGTTGTTTCTCGATCGGCGCTTCGGAGCTCACTTCTTCGATCCGGACACGGGCGGCGACGTGCTGCTGTGGCAACACCTGTTCTGGCTTTTCGGTCACCCCGACGTCTACATCATCGTGATGCCGGCGCTCGGCATCGTCTCGGCGATCATCCCGGTGTTCTCCCGTCGCGCTCTCGTCGGCTACCCGCTCATCGTGCTCTCGACCGTCACGATCGGGATCGTGTCGTTCGGCGTGTGGGTACACCACATGTTCGCCACCGGGTTGCCCCGACTCTCGCTGAGCTTCTTCAGCGCCGCAAGCGTGCTGATCACCATCCCTTCCGGAATCCAGATATTCGCCTGGCTGTCGACGATGTATCTGGGCCGGGTGTGGCTGCGCGCGCCGATGCTGTTCGCGCTCGGGTTCATCGTCACCTTCGTAGTCGGTGGCGTGACCGGCGTGATGTTCGCGCTGGTCGCTTACGACCAGCAGATCACCGATTCCTATTTCGTGGTGGCCCATTTCCACTACGTGCTGTTCGGCGGCGCGGTATTTCCGATCATGGCCGGACTACTTCACTGGATGCCCAAGATCGCCGGCCGGATGTACCACGAAGGCGCCGCGGTCACCGCGTTCTGGCTGGTTTTCGTCGGAATGAACCTGACCTTCTTCCCCATGCACATGTCGGGGCTGGAGGGCATGCCCCGACGCATCTACACGTATCGTCCGCACCTCGGCTGGGATGTGTGGAATCTGTTGTCCAGCATCGGCGCTGCAGTGCTGGCGGTGGGGTTGGCTCTGCTGCTGGGCGTGCTGCTCCACGCGATGCGCTACGGCCGGCCGGCCCCGCCGGACCCGTGGAACGGCGACACCCTGGAATGGGCCACCGCCTCGCCTCCCGATCACTACAACTTCGCGGTCATCCCCCGCGTCTACAGCCTGCATCCGATGTGGGACGAACGCACCGCCGCCTCGGTCGCCGAACCGGAACCGGAGCGTGTCCTCGACGGCTCGCGGATGACGTCGACATCGACGGAACTCGACGGCAAGTATGACGAGGCGATCGAGGTGGTCGAGGAATCGATGCGGCCATTCTTCGTCGCGGTCGGACTTCTGGTCGGGTTCGTGGGCTTGCTTGTCGGTTGGTACTGGGTGGCCGGCGTCGGGGCGGCGATCGTCTTTGTCACCTTGGCGGGCTGGCTGTGGCCCCCGGAGCGCAGCCCGCAGGAAGCGGGCGTGTCGGGAGGACTGACATGACCGTCAACGACCGAGTCGAGGTCGCCACCCCGAGAACGTTTCTGGCCGAGGCCCCCGCCGGGCGGACCGTGGGCTGGTGGGGCATGGTCATGTTCGTCACGACGGAGGCCACGGTCTTCGCCGTGCTGCTCAGCAGCTACTTCTACGTGCGGTTCCAGCTACCGTCCTGGCCTCCCGGCGAGATCAAGGAGCCGGAAC
Source organism: Mycobacterium lehmannii (assembly GCF_001499925.1). NCBI lineage: Bacteria > Bacillati > Actinomycetota > Actinomycetes > Mycobacteriales > Mycobacteriaceae > Mycobacterium > Mycobacterium lehmannii. The sequence continues at coordinate 148,334 of NZ_LQIR01000034.1, read as the reverse complement.
TCATGAGGCCACTGATCATGACCGTGCTGCTGTTGCCCAGCAGCCTGCCGGTGATGTGGGCGGAGCGCGGCATCAGAAAGGGAAAGCGGTGGCGACTGCGCCTCGGCCTGCTGGCCACGCTGCTGATGGGTGGATCGTTTCTGGTGCTGCAGGGCATGGAGTACTCGAGCAAGCTCAAGGAGTACACCCTGACCACCAACGTCTACGGGTCGTTCTTCTACACCATCACCGGATTCCACGGCCTGCACGTGCTGATCGGTTTGCTCATGGTGTCCTGGGTGCTGGCGGCCTCGCTCCGCGGCAGCTTCGGATTCCGGCGCCACGAGCGTGTGCGTCTCACCGCAATCTACTGGCACTTCGTCGATGCGGTCTGGGTATTCATCTTGTTCACCATCTACCTGTCCGGGCGGCTGTGATGGCACAGCAGACCTCCGAGCCGCCCGTCATCGGCGCACTGTGGATGTGGTTCGCCGCCATCGGCGGTGCCGCCGCGTGGGCGGTGCACCTGGCCTCGTCCTGGGGACTGACCGAAACATCCTGTCTGAGCGGTCATTCCACCATCCTTAGTCACACCCTCAAGTCCGTCGTCACGCTGACCACCGTGATCCCCGGCCTGGTGTGCCTGACCGCGCTGTTGGCCGCCTGGTGGATGCGACGCCAAACGAAGCGTTTGGACAACAGCACCGACCAGGCGGGCCGCGCCTACCTCGTCGCCGGCGTTGCGCTGTGGTCGAACATGTTGTTCCTCGCCATCATCGTCTTCGACGGCATCGCGCTCCTGGTGTTCCCGTCATGCCTGATGTGACGGTGCTGGCGCACGCGGCCACCACGGCTTCCGACCCGTGGTGGTCGATACTCGCGATCGTCTCGCTGTGTTTTGTAGGGGCCCTGTATGGCATCGGAGTGCAAAACCTCTGGCAGCGAAGGGGTACCGGCGCCGTGGTCGGCATCCGCAATGCCATCGCATTCGGCCTCGGCCTGACCGTCATCGCGCTGGCCGACAGCGCCCCCGTACGTGCGTTCTCGGCCGACTCGTTCGCCGGCCACATGACGCAGCATATGCTGCTGCTGGCGTTGGCCGGTCCCCTGCTCGGCGCCGGGGGCGCTGCACTTCCACTGTCGCTGGCATTGCCGCATCGACTCCGACGCTTGTTCAACAGGACCCGCGCCCATCCCGCCCTTCGCTGGGTTCGGCGGCCGGCGAACCGCGTCATCGGGGGCTGTTTGCTCTTCACGTGTGTGCTGTGGCTCTGGCATCTCCCCGCGCTGTTCGTCTGGGCTGAGCGCAATCCCGGTGTGCATGTGCTGGAACACTTCTCGTTCATCATGATCGGATGGCTGCTGTTCGCGGGGATCCTGAGTCCAGACCGGCACCGCATCGCCGGACCGCTCGGTTTCCTGCTGCTGTTCGCGGTGGGCATGACGGCCGCGGCGCTGGGCGCGGTGCTCACGTTCGCACCAGCGCCGTTGTATCCGTCGGAGGTGTACACCGCCGCCGACGCCCTGGCCGATCAGCAGCTCGCCGGTCTGGTGATGTGGATACCGATGGACGTCGTGCTCCTCGGTATCGCACTGAGCGCGTTCGGGCGCTGGCTGACCGGCCTGGTCGCGGACCACCCCGAGGACATGCAGATGTCACCACACGTCGCCGTGCAGGAGGTGTCTTCGTGAAAGCGTGGGCGCGGATCGCGCCTGGCCTGGCCGCCGCCGCGGTGACCGCGGCCTGCTCCGCATATCAGCCACCCCCGATGCCGAAACCTCAGGTCCCGCAGGGTACTGCGGATCCGGGTAGGAGCATCTACTCCCAGACGTGCGCGGGATGTCATGGTCCCAACGCCGAGGGCACCGACCGCGGACCCTCCTTGGCCGACGTGGGCAGCGCATCGGTCGACTTCCAGCTGAGTACGGGCCGTATGCCGCTCGGCCCCGAAGAGCAATACCAGGCCAAGCACCAGGAGGCGAAGCTGAGCCCAGCGGAGATCGATGCTGTCGTAGGTTATCTGGCCCGCCTTCATCCGGGCGGCCCCCGAATTCCCGACGTTCGGCCGGCCGACGCCCAACGTGGCCGCGAGTTGTATGCGCAGAGCTGCGCGGCCTGCCACTCGCCGGGCGGCACCGGCGACGCGCTCACCGGTGGTCGAAGCGCACCCGATTTGCGCAGGGCGACACCGACGCAGGTCGGCGAGGCCATCCGGGTCGGGCCCGGGCTCATGCCGAGGTTTCCACCGAGCGTACTGAGCGACGACGACATCGACGACATCGCCGCGTATGTCGACAGGCTCAAGGGCACACACGGCGATCTGGACAGGGGAGGGCTCAGTCTCGGTCGCATCGGCCCACTCACTGAAGGCCTGCTTGCGATGCTAGTCGGCCTACCGCTGCTGCTGCTGGTGTCGCGACGGTTGGGGAGCAGGACCAAATGACGCGAACGCGAGAAGACGCCGACCGCCCCCAGATCGCCATCGTCGCCTCCTTCGGCGCAGCCATCGCCGGAGCCGTGCTCTTCGCGACGGCCTACGCGCTCGCCTGGTCCACCCAAGCCATGGGCGCGGCGCTGGTCATCGCGTTCGGTGGGCTCAGCGTCGGCCTGACCGTGTGGGCGCGCCGGTTGACCCGTCAGGGCGGTTATGTCGAAGAGCATGAGGGGTTCGCGTCACCGCAAAGCGAGACCACCGCGGCCGCAGGAGAACTCACGGCCATCGCCCACCCACACCGCCGTGGTCTGCTCGCGATGCTGATGCTGGCGGTCAGCGCGGTCGGCGCAGCCTTGCTGTTCCCGCTTCGTTCCCTGCTTCAGCCACGCGGCGAGCACCCACTTCGCCAGCTCTCGCAAACCGCTTGGCGGCTTGACAACCCGCGTCTCGTCGATGCCGACAACCGGCCGGTCCGGCTCAGCGACGTCACCGAGGAAACCGTGCTCAAGGTTTTTCCAGAGGGGCACACGGAAGGCGGTGACGTTCCGGCGTTCCTGGTGCGGATAACGCCGTCGCGGTTCACTGTGCGTCCTCCCGGCGGAATGATCGACGGCGTCGTGGCCTACTCGCTGGTGTGCACGCACGCGGGCTGTCCGGTATCGCTCTACGAGCAGGGCACCGCCCAGATGTTGTGCCCGTGCCACCAGTCGATCTTCGACCTGCTGGCGGCGGGAAAGCCGGTTCAAGGACCGGCAGCCCGATCGCTACCGGGCCTGCCGATCGCGGTCGATGAAGCGGGATTCCTTTATGCCACCGGAGATTTCACCTCTCCTCCGGGGCCCGGCTACTGGAGTCGACCATGATCACCCGAGCCATCGTCCGCAGCGTCGACAGTCGATTGCGCGTCGCCTCTCCGCTGCGCAAGGCACTCAAGAAGGTGTTTCCCGACCACTGGACCTTCATGTTCGGCGAGTTGGCGCTCTACAGCTTCGTCGTACTGGTTCTCACCGGCATTTTCCTGGCTCTGTTCTTCGATCCCAGCCGGGCCGAAACCACCTACGTCGGCGACTTCGCACCGATGAACGGCGTGCGGACGTCGGCGGCCTTTGCTTCGGCGCTGGAAATGAGCTTCGACGTGCGGGCCGGTCTGCTGATGCGGCAGACCCATCACTGGGCGGCGCTGATCTTCGTCGGAGCCATCGTGATGCACCTGTGCCGAGTCTTCTTCACGGGCGCCTATCGCCGTCCGCGGGAGATCAACTGGATCGTCGGTGTGACAATGCTGGTGCTCGCGCTGCTGAACGGATTCACCGGATATTCGATGCCCGACGATCTGTTGTCGGGCACCGGCCTGCGCATCATCTACTCGTCGGTGCAGTCGATCCCCGTCGTGGGGGTATGGCTGGCATTCCTGGTCTTCGGCGGCGAATTCCCCGCCGATCACACCATTCCCCGGATGTTCACCGCACACGTCTTCATCGTGCCCGCGCTGCTGGCTGTGCTGATCGCCACCCATCTGCTGATCCTGGTGCGCCAGAAGCACAGCCAGTTTCCCGGGCGGGGCCGCACCGAGCACAACGTGGTGGGGTCTCGGCTCTGGCCGAGTTACACCGTGCGCACCCTCGGGCTGTTCTGCGCGACGCTGACCGTGATGTTCGGCCTTGGCGGCCTGGCCCAGATCAACCCGATCTGGATCTATGGTCCGTTCAAACCGGCGCAGGCGACGATTCCCGCCGAGCCGGACTGGTATGTGGCCTGGGGTGACGGCTCGCTGCGGTTGTTCCCCCGCCTGGATCTTCACCTCTTCGGTCACCTCATCCCGACGGTCTTCTGGCCGACGGTGGTGCTCGGCGGCGTCACGTTCGTGTTGTTGTACGCATGGCCTTTTCTGGAGCGCTGGGCGACCAAAGACGATCTCAGTCACCAGTTACTGGATCGGCCGCGCGATCACCCCGTTCGAATCGCGGTCGGCGTCTACGCTCTGACGTTCTTCTTTCTCCTGGTCGTCGCGGCCGGCGACGACGTGTTCGCTGACTGGCTCGGTATCTCGATCGCGGCGGTGCTGTGGTTCCTGCGGATCGCGGTTCTGGTGTTGCCTCTGCTGGCAGCTGCGGTCGCCTACGTGTTGGCCCGGGCCCTCAGCGGAGTGTCGGGCGGGTTCACCGACCTGACCCGGTCAGACCTGAAAGCCGCGTTGCGGCAACGGCCCTCGAAGCATGGCGCCGCGTCACCGCTCCGGCAGCGAATCGAGGTCGAACGCTCTGCGGATTCGCAATGGCATTGGCGCTACCTGGAATCCGAGGACTTCTCGCTGGACAGCACCAATTCCTACGCCAGTGACGGCGCGGCCCGCTCCGCCGCCGGTGAGGCCTACCCGGCACTGAAGGACCGGTTTCCGGTGCCCTCGGCGGTCAACGGTGAACGAGCCGAAAAGCCACGCGACACCGACCACCGCCTCACGCTCGCGGCGGGAGCGGTGGTGGTCGTGGCCGCCGCGGTCGGTGTGATCCGCAGTCGGCGCTGAGCCCGAAATCCCCGTCAGGACACCCGCTGACGGTCGGCGCGCTCGCGCTGCGGGACCACGGTGTATTTCGGGTCCTCTGCGGAGGCGACGCCGGCGTGGAAGATGCCGAACCGGGTGCAGGCCGAGCCGGCCAACGCTGCGGATCCGCCGATCACCGCCGCCGCGCGATATCGATGGCCGAGCAGTCCCCCGAGCACCGCACCGGCGGCGGTCAACCCCTTGGCGGCGTTCATCAGGCGGCCCGCTCGACCCCGGTGCAGCGGTTCGGCCGACAAGCCCATCCGGCGGTCCATCAGCTCTGTCGCCGCCAATTCGGTGGTGGCGCCAAGGAGCAACGCCCGTCGGGCGGGCCCCGCCTCGGCGATCGGGGCGGTCAGCACCCCCAGCCCCCCGGCGGCGGCGGCCGCCGAGCCCACGAAGACGAACGGCATCTGACGGTGGCCGTCATGCCATGTCGGCACGGCGGTGTCGGAGATCAGCGCCGCGGTGTAGGACCCGACTGCGGGACCGACCAGGCTCGCTCCGATCGTGGCGGCCCTGCCGATCCGAGGGAACCGACCGGTCACGTCGGTGAGCGCGGCGACACCGGCCTGGGGGCCGTAGGCGGCCAGAATCCACGAGCCGACGCTCATCGGAGAGCTCGGCTTGACCACCCGAAGCATGTTGACGAATCGCTCAGGCCGACCGAGGTCGTGGATGAGGGCGGCCAGCGAACCGAGGATCGCGACCAGCCCGCCGAGTTTCATCGACCGTGCCAGTCGACGACGGCCCGTCAACTCGGCGCCCGCCGCCAGCACAGACGAACCGCCCGCCAGCCCGCCGAGGAAAAGATAGCCCGCGATGTCCCGGGCTTCCCATGTCGGCTTGTTGAGAATCGGCTTGCCGTAGTAAGACTCGAACGCGGCGTCGGGCACCATCTTCTTTTCGCCGCGTCCCCGGCCACGCTTGCGTTGCGGCAGTCGGTGCACGTCGCCGGTGACGGCCGCCCGATCCGGCGGGGCGACGGGATCTTTCGGGATTCCGGTCATCCGGTCACGCTCGGTCACCGTCGTCCCCCCAGGAACAAGGCCGCCATCCCGGCCAGCATCCCGGCGGCGGCCACGCCGACGTTGCGCCACATCTGCGGCAGATCCCTGGTGGTCACCACCGGGTCCGGCGGCAGACCGTAGACCTCCGGTCTGTCCAGCAACAGGAAGAATGCGCCGGTACCACCGACACCGTCATCGGGATCGTCGCCGTACAATCGGGCGTCGGTGATCCCCGCGGCATGCAGTTGTTCGACGCGCTGCTCGGCGTGGTCGCGCAACCCCGCCAATTCCCCGAACTGGATCGAGTCGGTCGGGCAGGCCTTGGCACATGCCGGCTCCAATCCGTCGCCGAGACGGTCGTAGCACAGCGTGCACTTCCATACCCGGCCGTCATCCTTACGCTGGTCGATCACCCCGTACGGGCAGGCGGGCACGCAGTATCCGCAGCCGTTGCAGATGTCCTCCTGTACCACGACGGTTCCGAACTCCGTTCGGAACAATGCGCCGGTCGGGCACACGTCCAGACAAGCCGCATGGGTGCAGTGCTTGCAGACATCCGAGGACATCAGCCAACGGAACTCGCTGCGCTGCCCGTCGCCGTCGCCGGGCTTGGCCGTCGACGGCATGCCGATGTCCACCACCTCCGCGGTACCGGCTTGGGCGGCAAGCGGTTTGCGTTGCTCGATGAACGCCACGTGGCGCCAGGTATCGGCACCCAGGCCGCCGGTGTTGTCGTAGGACATCCCGGTGAAGTTGAGCCCGTCGTCGGGAACATGGTTCCATTCCTTGCAGGCCACCTCGCAGGCCTTGCAACCGATGCACACCGTGGTGTCGGTGAAAAATCCCATCCGCGGCTGTCGGTCGGGATAGCCGCCGCCGCTCGGCGGGTCGTCGGCGGACAGGCCGTGTTCGATGCCCATGCTCATACCTCCGTGCCGGTCTTCTCGGTGAGCCCCGCCCGCTGCTGGTACTCGGCGACCATGGCGTTGGCTTCGGCACCGCGCGGCCGCCGCCCCGGCTGGATGTCAACCGTGAAGGCCTTCACCTCCTGGATGTGCGAGTTCGGGTCCAGCACAACCGATGACAACTCGTTCGCCGCATCACCGGTGCTGAGCCCGTTGGGCCCCCAGTGGTAGGGCAGCCCGACGTGGTGCACCGTGCGGTCGGCCACCCTCAGTGGTGTCATCCGGTCGGTGACCAGAACCCGCGCCTCGATCACCGCGCGGGGGCTGACGATGGTCGCCCACTCGCCGTTAGTCAGCCCGCGTTCCTCGGCGAGCTCGGGCGATACCTCGCAGAACATCTCGGGCTGCAACTCCGACAGGTAGGGCGTCCAGCGGGACATGCCACCGGCGGTGAACTGCTCGGTGAGCCGATACGTGGTCGCCACATAGGGATACACCCGCGAGCCCTCCTCGCCGGGATCGGGCGTGTAGCGGTTGTGCAGATCGGAGAACACCATGCGGGCCGGATTGCGCTGCTGGCCGTAGAGCGCGTTGCGCACCGGCGAGTCCTGCGGTTCGTAGTGTGTCGGCAGCGGACCATCGGCCAACCCGGACGGCACGTACAACCAGCCTTTCCCATCGGCTTGCATGATGAAGGGGTCGATGCCAGACAATGCGTCCACCCCGGCGGCGTGATCACCCGGCCGGTAGTCGGGCGGCTTCGTGGCCTGAAAGTCGGGCGCGTCCAAGCCCGTCCACTTCTGCTGCTCGCCGTCCCACCAGACCAACTTCTTGCGCTCGCTCCACGGCGAGCCGTCGGGCTTGGCCGAACAGCGGTTGTAGAGGATGCGTCGGTTGTCCGGCCACGCCCACGCCCATTCCAGCGCCACCCAGTCCTGTTCGGTCTGCGGTTTGCGGCGCGCCGCCTGGTTGACGCCGTCCTTGCGCACCCCGCAGTAGATCCAGCAGCCGCACGTGGTCGACCCGTCATTGCGGAGCTCGGTGTACGACGACAGCGGTTTCCCCTGGCCGTCGTATCCGTTGATCTCGGCGAGCACCGCGTCGGCATCCGGCTCCGCGGTGCGACCCAGCGTCGGATACTCCCATGTCAGGTCGAGGATCGGCCGGTTCCTGGGATCCGTTGAGCCCGAGAGCTTCTCACGGATAATTCGGCCCAGGTGGTACATGAACCACAGATCGCTGCGCGCGTCACCGTCGGGCTCCACCGCCTGGTCATGCCACTGCAGCAGCCGGTTGGTGTTGGTGAAGCTGCCGGACTTCTCTGTATGAGCGGCGGCGGGGAAGAAGAACACCTCGGTGTCGTTCTCTTCCGGGCGGATCTCGCCAGTCTGCACTTCCGGCCCGTCCTTCCACCAGGTGGCGCTTTCGATCAGCGAGAAGTCGCGCACCACAAGCCAATCCAGGTTGGCCATGCCGAGCCGCTGCAGTTTGGCGTTCGCCGACCCGACTGCCGGGTTCTCGCCGAGCAGGAAGTAGCCCTTGCATCGACCCTCGAGTTGCTCGAACACGGTGTCGTAGGTGCTGTGCGAGCCGGTCAGCCGGGGCAGGTAATCGAAGCAGTAGTCGTTATCGGCGGTCGCCGTTTTACCCCACCACGCCTTGAGCAGGCTGACCAGGTAGTCGTCCATGTTCGCCCAAACCCAATGCGCGCCGCGTGCGACTCGATGAACCCGGCCCGGCTCTGCTCGGGCATCGCGTACGGCATCGGGATGTAGCCGGTAGCAGGTTGAACAACGTGGGAATGTCGCTTGACCCCTGGATGCTGGCGTGCCCGCGCAGCGCCTGGATCCCGCCACCGGGGCGGCCCATGTTGCCCAGCAGCAGCTGCAGAACGCAAGCGGCCCTGATGAACTGGCTGCCGATGCTGTGCTGGGTCCAGCCCACGGCGTAGACGAACTCGCTCGTGCGTTCGGGGCCGGAATTGTCGGTCAGGTGACGACAGACCTCCGCGAACGTCTCCGGTGGGATGCCGCAGATGCGGTGCACCATCTCCGGCGTGTAGCGGGCGTAGTGGCGTTTGAGGATCTGAAACACGCACCGCGGGTTCTGCAACGTTTCGTCCCGGTCGAGCTTGCCCTCCATGGCTGCGCCACCCATGCCGTGTTGCTCACCACGACCGGCCGCGCGCACGTCGTCTTCCTTGTGCGCTTCACCCGAGCCCCGGCCGCGCTTGCCCGACGCCGACGCGACCTCCATGCCCTCGTACTGCCATTCGGCGGTCTTGTAGTTACGCGCCTCCGGTTCGAAGCCGGAGAACAGCCCGTCCAGGTCCTCGACATCCTCGAAATCGTCGTCGACGATCATCGCGGCGTTGGTGTAGTTCAGGACGAACTCGCGGAAGTACTTCTCCTCGGAGAGCACATGATTGACGATGCCGCCGAGAAACGCGACGTCGGTGCCAGCGCGGATGGGCACGTGCAGGTCGGCCAGCGCGCTCGTGCGCGTGAACCTGGGGTCGACATGGATCACCACCGCCCCGCGGGCTTTCCCCTCCATCACCCACTGAAATCCGACGGGGTGGCATTCCGCAAAGTTCGACCCCTGGATGACGATGCAGTCGGCGTGCTGCAGATCCTGCATGAACGTGGTGGCGCCGCCGCGGCCGAACGACGTGCCGAGGCCGACGACCGTGGAGCTGTGGCACACCCGCGCCTGGTTCTCGATCTGCACGATGCCCAGCGCGGTGAAAAGCTTCTTGATCAGATAGTTCTCTTCGTTGTCCAGCGTCGCGCCGCCGAGGCTCGCGATTCCCATGGTGCGCGCGGCGAGCTTGCCGTCTACCTCTCGCTGCCAGTTGTTCGCGCGCGTCTCGATGACCCGGTCGGCGACCATGTGCATCGCCTGCTCCAGTGAGAGGGTCTGCCAGTCTGTGCCTCGCGGCGGCCGGTAGAGCACCTGGTGCATCCGCGACGATCCGGTGGTCAGCTGGAGGCTGGCCGCCCCCTTGGGGCACAGCCGGCCCCGGCTCACCGGCGAGTCGGGATTGCCCTCGATCTGGACGACCTTGTCGTCCTTGACGTAGACCTTCTGCGAGCAGCCGACGCCGCAGTACGGGCACACCGACGTCACCACCTTGTCGGCGGTCGACGTCCGCGGTTGCAGCGACCGACTGTGAACCGACTGCGCGGCAGCGGCTTTCCCGAGCGGATCCGAGCCGATCAACTGCCGATAAACCGGCCATTCGGTGATCCACTGACGCACACCCATCGCAGCCCCTTCGTCCGCACCGGTGCGCAGACCGAATCCGTCGGGGCTGCGCCGAGACGATGGGGCGTTACCCCGCCGTCGCCGCCACAAACCTCCGGCTCAGGGAAAATATTCAGGGTCCGATGTCCGGCATCGAGTGAATTCCGAAGTGCTGCCGAAGTACGCGCGTCGCGGCGTGCACCCCGGACATCCCATGCACCCCCGGGCCCGGTGGCGTGGCGCCCGAACAGAGGTAGACGTTGGGCAGCGACGTCCGGTACGGATTCCATTTGGCGACCGGCCGCGCGGCCATCCGGTACAGCGACACGTGCCCGACGGCGATGTCACCGCCGCGGTAGTTCGCGTTGTGACGGTGCAGGTCGGCGGCGGGAATGCATCGCGACCCGATGATCACGTCCCGGAAGCCGGGAGCGAAGCGCTCGATCTGTGCGGTCATCGTCGCCGTCATGTCGCGAGTCGACCCGTTGGGCACATGAGCATAGGTCCACAGCGGAAGCGCGCCGCCCGCGCCGATGCGTGTCGCATCCACCACGGTCGGCTGACTCAGCAGTGCCATCGGCCTCTCGTTGTGCCTGCCCGCCGTGGTGTCCGCCTCGGCCCGCTTCATCTGGGCCCGATCGCCGCAGAGGTGGACGGTGCCGGCGGCCGAGATCCGCGGATCGGCCCACGGCACCGGTCCAGACAACGCGAAGTCGACCTTGGCGACGCCGTTTCCGGGCCGGAATCTCCGCAGCGCCCGGCGGTACCGCGGTGCGAGCCGGTCACCAAACACCTTCGCAAGCGTCCACACCGAGGTGTCGAAGACGTAAACCCGGGCCGGCGGCAGCGCCGCGGCGGACTCGATCCGCCGATCGCATAGGACCGTCGCTCCGCGAGCCCGCAGGTCGGCGAGCAGCGCATCGGTTATCACCTGGCTTCCCCCGATCGGCAACGGCCATCCCGGCGCATGCGCGAGGGAACCGAGCATCAGCGCCGTTCCGGCTCCCGCGAGCGACGGCAACGCGGTGTTGGCGTGCGCACCGACGCCGGTCAACATGGCGCCGCACCGGTGCGCGTCGGTCACCCGGTCCCACACCGACGTGCCGAGCTCCAGCGCACGGCCCGCCATGGTGAGCGCCGCCACCAGACCTTTGGGAGTCAGCGCCGATGCCGGCGGATGTCGCATGTCGGACAGCCCGATGTCGCGCACGGTCTCCACGGCATCGACGAGCGGCCCCATCACGCGCCGCCAGATCCGACCATCGCTGCTGTGGCTCCCGCCCAGTTCTTCGATCGTGCGGTCGAGGCTGCGGTACGCGATCCCGGCGGGCGCGCCGTCGAGCGGGTGGGCGAACGACACATCCGGAAATCCGAACTCGACGCCGCGTTCGCCCAGCCCGAAGCCGCGGAAGAACGGCGACGCCGCCGCCATCGGGTGCACGGCCGAGCACAGATCGTGCCGAAGCGGCACCCCCAGATCGAGCTCCTCGGTGCGCACTCCACCCCCGGGCTCGGACTGGGCCTCGACAACCGTCACCGACAAGCCCGCCGCGGCGAAGAGCACGGCAGCCGCCAACCCGTTGGGCCCGCTGCCGACCACCGCAACATCCGAGGCGTTCGAATCGTCGCTCACCGCCCAAGTCATTCCACCTGTGCCGGCGCCCAAACAAGATCGACGACAAAGCGAGTGATGCCGTTCTCATCCGATGCACAGGAATCGGGACGTATGGACGGCGAACGCCAGGGTATGACGCCTGACGTAGCCGACCGACCCATCGCGCTTCGTTCGCCGCAGCCTGGTCCGCGAGGTGGCCGTGGGCATGCGGTTGGCCGAGACGCCGGGACCGTGAAGGGAGACCCCATGTCCAGCCAGAATGTCGCCGATTTCCTGCTCGAACGGCTGCGCGCATGGAACGTCGAGCATATCTTCGGGTACCCGGGCGACGGGATCAACGGAATCTTGGCCGCCTTCGGGCGCGCCGACAACAAACCGCAGTTCATCCAGTCCAGGCATGAGGAGATGAGCGCGTTCGAAGCGGTCGGGTACGCGAAGTTCGGCGACAAGGTCGGCGTGTGCATGGCGACGTCGGGTCCCGGCGCCATCCACCTGCTCAACGGGTTGTACGACGCCAAGCTCGACCATGTCCCGGTGGTGGCGATCGTCGGTCAGACCAATCGCAGCGCGATGGGGGGCTCTTATCAACAAGAGGTCGACCTGCTCAGCCTCTACAAGGATGTCGCCAGCGAGTACGTCCAGATGGTGACGGTGCCCGAACAGTTGCCGAACGTGATCGACCGCGCCATCCGCGTCGCGCTGAGCGAGCACGCGCCCACCGCCGTGATCATCCCGTCCGACGTCCAGGAACTCGAGTACTCGCCACCCAAGCACGCGTTCAAGATGGTGCCGTCGAGCCTGGGCATCGACTGGCCGACCCCCGCGCCCGACGACGCCGCGATCGCACGCGCCGCCGAGGTGCTCAACGCGGGTGAGAAGGTGGCGATACTCGTCGGCGCCGGGGCACGCGGAGCACATGAGGAGGTTTCCGAGGTCGCCGAGCTGCTGGGAGCCGGCGCGGCGAAGGCGTTGCTCGGCAAGGACGTGCTCTCCGACGAACTGCCCTGGGTAACCGGCTCGATCGGGCTGCTCGGCACTCGCCCGTCCTATGAGCTGATGCGCGACTGCGACACCCTGCTGACCGTCGGCTCGAGCTTCCCCTATACGCAGTTCCTGCCCGAACTCGACCAGGCCCGCGCCGTGCAGATCGACATCAACCCGAAGATGATCGGCATGCGCTACCCCTATGAGGTCAATGTGGTCGCGGACGCGAAAGTCGCGCTGCGAGCGCTCATTCCGCACCTGAAGCGTAAACAGGACCGATCCTGGCGCGAGACCATCGAGTCCAATGTCGCCCGCTGGTGGGAAACCATGCAGAAGGAGGCGATGGTCGGGGCCCACCCGATCAACCCGCTCCGGCTCTTCTCGGAGTTGTCGCCGCAGCTCCCCGGCAACGCGATCGTCGCGGCGGACTCCGGCTCGGCCGCCAATTGGTATGCCCGGCTGTTGCGGTTCCGCGACGACATCCGGGGATCGTTGTCGGGCACGCTGGCGACGATGGGGCCGGGCGTGCCCTACGGCATCGGCGCCAAGTTCGCCGCGCCCGACCGGCCGGTGATCGTCTTCGAGGGTGACGGCGCCATGCAGATGAACGGGATGGCCGAACTGATCACAATCAAGCGCTTCTGGCAGCAGTGGAGCGATCCCCGGTTGATCATCGCGATCCTGCACAACAACGATCTGAATCAGGTGACGTGGGAGATGCGCGCCATGGCCGGAGCGCCGAAATTTGTTGAGTCCCAATCGCTTCCGGATGTCGACTATGCGGCGTTCGCGGCCAGCCTGGGTTTGAACGCGATGGTGATCAAGGATCCAGACGAGTTGCACGACGCGTGGCGAGAGGCATTGTCGGCCAATCGTCCCACTGTGTTGGATGTCTTCACCGATCCGGACATGCCGCCGATCCCGCCGCACGCCGAGTGGGATCAGGCGAAGGCGGCCGCCGCGGCCGTATTGAAGGGCGACGAGAACCGCTGGGGGTTCATCGTGGAGGGTCTCAAGACCAAGGCCCAGGAGTTCATGCCGCACAAGAACAGTTGAGAGCGAGTCCGATGACCAAGCCCCAGAGCGGGGTCGACAGTGTGGTGGTGGAGTCGGTGACGGCCGCGGCCTACGCGATTCCAACCGATGCGCCGGAGGCGGACGGCACGTTGAGCTGGGACTCCACGACGATGATCCTCGTCCAGATCCGGGCCGGTGACCGATGCGGCACCGGGTGGACGTACGGCGCGAGCGTGGTGGCCGACCTGGTGAACCGCAAGCTGGCCGACATCGTGGTCGGAGCACCGGCATTCGACATCCCCGGCCGCCTCCAGGAGATGATCGCCGCAATCCGCAACGTGGGCCGACGAGGCGTTGCCGGACAGGCCATCTCAGCGATTGATGTCGCTTTGTGGGATCTCAAGGCGCGGCTGCTGCAGATGCCTTTGTGCCGCCTGCTGGGTGCGGCACGCGACGACGTAGCCGTCTACGGCAGCGGAGGTTTCACCAGTTACGACGACAGCGAACTGCGCGGCCAACTCGCGCACTGGATTCGCCTCGGCCTCCCCCGGGTGAAGATCAAGATCGGTGAGTCGTGGGGCACGCGGGTCGACCGGGATCTGGCCCGCATGTCGCTCACCCGGGAAGCGGTGGGCGACGATGTGGAACTCTACGTCGACGCCAACGGCGGTTACGAGCGCAAACAGGCCGTGCGGGTGATGCAGGCGGCCAAGGCATTCGACGTGCGCTGGTTCGAAGAACCGGTCTCCTCCGATGACCTGGACGGTTTGCGCTCAGTGCGCGACGCCGTCGATGCGGACGTGGCCGCCGGGGAGTACGGCTATGACCTGTACTACTTCCAGCGGATGTGCCAGGCGCGCGCGGTGGACTGCCTGCAGATCGACGCGACCCGTTGCGGTGGACTGAGCGAGTGGCTCCGCGCCGCCGCCGTCGCCGCGGCGCACGGCCTCGAGGTGTCCGGCCATTGCGCGCCGTATCTGCACTTGCACGTCGCCGCCGCCACGCCGAATTTCCGCCACCTGGAGTGGTTCCGCGACCATGTCCGGATCGAACAGATGTGTTTCGACGGAGCGCACGACCCTGTCGGCGGCGTGCTACGGCCCGACACCCAGGCCCCGGGTCACGGACTCGAGCTTCGCCCCGACGACATCGAGCGGTTCCGAACCCACTGAGTACCCAAGGAGTTCAGGTGACTTCACTGCAACGGAGCAAAGGCCGCACGCCCACGTTGTTCGAGTCGTTGTCGAACGACCTGGCGAAGCGCATGTGCGGTGAGGTCCGATTCGACGCCGGTTCACGCGCCACCTATTCGACCGATGCCTCCAACTACCGCCAGATCCCGATCGGTGTGATGGTACCCGCGACACCGGAAGGTGCCGAGGAAGCCGTCGCGGTGTGTCGCGAGTACGACGTTCCCGTCCTGTCCCGAGGCGGCGGAACGAGTCTTGCCGGCCAGTGCTGCAATGCCGCCGTCGTTCTGGACTGGAGCAAGTACTGCACCAACGTGGTGTCGGTCGACCCCGATGCCGCGACCGCGATCGTCGAACCCGGTATCAAGCTCGACCTGCTCAACCGCCACCTCGAGCCGTTCGGGCTGATGGTGGGCCCCAAGCCGTCCACCCACTTCGATTGCACCATCGGCGGGATGATCGGCAACAACTCCTGCGGCGCGACGGCACAGGCATACGGCAAGATGGTGGACTCCGTCCGCCGCCTCGAGATCCTGACCTATGACGGCCTGCGCATGTGGGTCGGACCCGACGAAGACCCGGGTGCACGCGCGGCCACGGCGACGGGCCGCGAAGCCGCTATCTATCAAGGGCTTTGCGACATCGTCGGTAGTTACGCCGACGACATCCGCGCGCGTTATCCGAAGATCCCGCGTCGGGTTTCCGGTTACAACCTGGATTCGCTGTTGCCCGAGAACGGTTTTCACCTCGCCAAGGCCCTGGTCGGCAGCGAAAGCACATTGGTGACGGTACTTCGCGCCGAGATCGACCTGGTCAAGCGGCCGGCGGCGAGCACCCTGACGATCCTTGGTTTCGAGGATGTGGTGGCCGCCGCAGACGCGGTTCCCTCGGTGCTCGAGCACCGCCCGGCCGCGTTGGAGGGAATCGACCGGCGGCTGGTCTCGCTCGAACACAGCAGGCGGATGGCCGAACGAGCGCTGCACGATCTGCCCGAGGGCGGCGCCTGGTTGATGGTGCAGATCAACGGCGACACCCAAGAGGAGGCGGACCACAAGTCCAAGGTGATGGCCGACGCGCTCGACAAGGCTGCGGGCGCTCGTGCCGCCGTCTACGACGACCCGGCGCGAAAAGAAGAGGTCTGGGCGGCGCGGGAGGCCGGGCTGGGCGCGACGGCCTATCCACCGCAGGGGGACAAGACACATCCCGGCTGGGAAGATGCCGCCGTCCCGCCCGACCGGCTGGGCGACTACCTTCGCGACTTCCGCAAGCTCCTCGGCCGCTACGACTACGGGTCGGCTGCCCTGTACGGACACTTCGGCCAGGGCTGCGTGCATACCCGGATTCCCTTCGAACTGCGCACCGCCGAGGGCGTCGACCGATTCCGTTCGTTTGTCGAGGAATCGGCACACCTGGTCACCGACTACAACGGATCGCTGTCGGGCGAACACGGGGACGGCCAGGCCCGCGGTGAGCTACTGCCCACGATGTTCGGGGAACGAGTCGTTTCCGCTTTCGAGGAAACCAAGACGTTGTTCGACCCCCGGAACCGAATGAACCCTGGCAAGGTGGTCAAGCCGTTCCGCATGACGGACAACCTCCGGATGGGCACGTCATATCTGCCCTTGGAGCCAAAGACCGCCTTCTCCTACCCCGAGGAGGATCATCGATTCAGCGAGGCGGCCAATCGCTGTGTCGGCGTCGGCAAGTGCCGGAGCGAGGAGTCCGGCGTGATGTGTCCGAGCTATCGGGCCACCCAGGAGGAGGAACATTCCACGCGCGGCCGATCCCGGTTGTTGTTCGAGATGCTGCAGGGCGATGTCATCACCGACGGTTGGCGATCCACCGACGTACGAGACGCGCTTGACCTGTGCCTGGCGTGCAAGGGTTGCCTGAGCGACTGCCCGGTCAACGTGGACATGGCCACGTACAAAGCGGAGTTCCTGCACCATCATTACCGCCACCGCGTGCGGCCGATGGCCCACTATTCGATGGGCTGGCTGCCGTTGTTGGCGCGTATGGCCACGGTGATGCCGGGTCCGCTCAACACCGTGGCCCACGCCGCAGGGGTGTCCACGCTGCTGAAGAAGGCGGGGGGGATCGCCGAGCAACGCGACATCCCGAAGTTCGCGCCCGAGCGCTTCTCGCACTGGTTCCACAGCCGGCGACCGGAGTCGACGCCCCCCGCGCGCGGAAAGGTCGTGCTGTGGCCCGACACATTCACCAACAACTTCGACGCGCACATCGCCCGTGACGCGGTCACCGTCTTGGAGGTTGCCGGTTTCGAGGTCGAGGTGCCCGAGCGCACGGTGTGCTGCGGCCTGACGTGGATTTCAACGGGCCAGCTCGGCGTCGCCAAGCAGGTGCTGCGGCGGACGCTACGACTTCTGCGGCCCGCGCTGCGTTCCGGCACTCCGGTCGTCGTGCTGGAGCCGAGTTGCGCCGCGGTGTTCCGCTCGGATCTGACCAACCTGCTGTACGGCGACGAGGATGCGCACCGGCTGGCAGGCCAGACGTACACGATTGGCGAGGTGCTCGCCAAGTTCGCTCCGGACTGGCACCCGACGCAGCGTCCGGCAGAAGCCATCGTGCAGCCACATTGTCACCAGCACGCGGTTCTGCATTACACCGACGAGAAGGACCTGCTGGAGTCGACCGGAGTCTCGACTCAGGTGCTCGACGCCGGCTGTTGCGGCCTTGCGGGAAACTTCGGCTTTGAACGCGGCCACTACGACGTATCGGTCGCCTGCGCGGAGGACAAGCTGATGCCCGCGGTCCGGACGGCCGGCGCGGAAACCCTCGTCCTGGCGGACGGGTTCAGTTGCCGCACGCAGATCGGCCACCTCTCGGGCCGCGAAGCGATCCACACCGTGCAGGCGCTGGCGGCGGCGCTGCGTTAGCAGTTAGTCCGTCGGCAGTTCGAATCCGCCCACCGGGGCGGCGCTCATTGCGTCTGCGCTGGAAGCGTTATCAAGTTCTTCGATAACTCTCAGTTTGGACCCCCCCGCGCCCGGCTAATACCGGTACAGACCGGTCTGTACAGCCGACGGACCCAGACCCGACTAGAGCGATGTGAGGACGAAGTGAAGCGGACTGTGTGCCCACCGATCGGCAGGATTGCCGCCTCATGACCACGATCGAATCTCCCGCCGGCGCCTCTCCCGCCCCGGAAGATGAGACCGACGACTACATCAACGTCGACGCGTTGTACGCATGTCTGGAGGAAGCGAAGACGGAGGAGGACCGGCGCTACTGGCGGCGACGGATCGTCGAGAAAGCCCTGCCGTTGGCTGACCACATCGCCTACCGGTTCATCAACCGCGGCGAATCCCGGGAGGACCTCCTTCAGGTCGCGCGCCTGGCGCTGGTGAAGGCCGTTCACCGGTACGACCGCAACAAGGGCCGATTCGTATCGTTCGTCGTACCGACCGTCCTCGGGGAGATTCGCCGTCATTTCCGCGACAACACCTGGGGAGTGCACGTGCCGCGCCGCTATCAGGAGTCGACCCTGGCCATCCGTGCTGCGGTCGATGCCCTGTCACAGCGCATCGGCCGGATGCCGACAGTGCAGGAACTGGCGTCCGAACTCGACGTCAGTCCCGAGGAGATCAGAGAGAGTGAGGAGGCCCGGCAGGCGTATCGACCGCTCTCTTTGGACGAGGATCTGAGGACTGAGGACGGCGGACCCCGACTGCGCAGCTCGATCGGAGGTGTCGAGGATGCCGGCTTTGCTCGTGTCGAAGACCTCACCGTCCTGGCCGAGCTGGTACGAGAACTCCCGGCTCGGGAGCGCGCCGTCCTGCGAATGCGGTTCTATGAGTGTCGCAAGCAACGCGACATCGCCGCGTCGCTCGGCGTCTCCCAGGTGCACGTTTCACGCTTGCTCAGGGCGACGCTCGACCAACTGCGGATCCGAATGTGTACAGACGGCGCGGCGATCCTGGCGGCGGTGTTCTTGGCCGCCTGCCACACCCGGTGACCGATGCCGCCTCTCGGTTCAACCGACTCCCATCGGGAAGCTCGGGTCCGGAGCCCGCGATTTCGCCGGTCGCCGCCCGACCGGGCGCGTTCGGTATGCGACCGTTCACCACTCCCGTTGGCGACCAGCGCATGAAGGCCACCCATGGTCAGCGGCGTCATATGAAGGCGGCGCAGGACGTCCGGATGAGCCATTTGCAGGCGAAGCTGCGCTTCAAGAGATCCGGGCTCTCCGGTCCGCGTTGTGACGAGGATGCCGACCGGTCCCTGCACCCGCCGCGCTACATGACGGATGGCCGTGGCGCTCGGCGTGTCGAGCCACTGCCCGTCGTCGATCGCGATCAGCACCGGTGCGTGGGCCGATAATCATTGCACCACCGACTGGAATGCCGCTCCCGCCCCGCGTTCGTCGGTAGCGGCGGGAGTGTGATCGTGAAGCAGAAGGCTGTTCACCGCCGCTCGCTGTACCGAGGACAGACACTCGAATGATTCAAGATCGACGCCCGCGAGGAGATCCGAGAGGGCAGCGAAGGAAAATGTCACGTCACCCGGATCGCCCTGCGCCATCAAAACTTTGAACCCGCGTGCCGAAGCGGCGTTGACAGCGTCACGATACAGCGTTGTTTTGCCGATTCCCGGTTCTCCGTCGATGATCAGTCCCGTCGCAGTGACGGCAGCACTGTCGAGAAACGCTGTCACGGCGGATTGCTCGGCGAGCCGGGTCACCGAGTGCGACCCGCTGAACTCCACGTCAGACTGGCTCGGACCGCCCACCAACATCAGCGCCCTTCCCCCGTCCCCATCGCTGATCGGTTGTGACGCCAACGATAAGCCAGATCGCAGCGAGGTTCGCTGCTTCTCGGTAGATCGCCATGAGCGTCGGGGGTCAAACCAAGAACTCGGATGCCCATCGCTGGTCCGAGCCACCGGCCGCCGGCGCAGTCGTCTCGTACGAGTGCGCTCCGGATACGGCTGACATATGACGACCAGCGCGCGAATGACGCTGCAGCGGACGCTATCTCGGCTCAATTTGCACGCACTACGCCGTGCCTCGAAGGGCTCCGGTGTCGGGCACATCTCGCGTCGTCAGGGTAAGAAATACGTGCTGGACGGATCGGCGCAATCCGCCGTCGAACCGACCCGCCCAGCACGTTGTTGAGGTGATGTGCCCCGCGGTCGCCATGGTTAGTTCGGCAAACCAAAGGCTTTGTCCGAGGCGCGATAATCGCATTCCCTGCGCGTAGCGTTGAAGCCATGACACCGACGTTGCCGGGCTTCGATGAGTGGCTGTATGCCGCTCTGATCGAGGAGGCACACAAGGTCGGCGAATCCACCGAGACATACATCGGCCGCGCCGTAGCTTCCCGGATGATCATCGAGCGGGCTCGCCGAGGTGACGGCGATGTGCGCGAACTCATGGCGCACGTCAAATCGTTGAACCTGGACACGCACGACCCGGTCACAGCCCTCGCCGAGGGTGCTGTCATCTCCGACCCTGATCGACTCCGCGCGCTCTACGACAGTGGTTTGCTCAACGCCGAACGGGCCCGCAGCCTCGACCGCATCGTCGGCATGGTGGTGGCCGCGGTTGGGGTGCCGTCAGCTGCGGTGACACTGATCGATCGCGACACCCAGTACATGTGCAGTGCAATCGGTCTGACCGGCGAAATGGCAGTCAGACGTCAGGGGCCTTTGAAGGGTTCCCTCGGCCGCGAAGTTCTCGTTACGGGCAAGCCGTTGGTCGTCGCCGACGCCCGACAAGAACCGCTTCTGCGCGACCATTGGGCAGTGAAGGAGGGTGTCGTCGTGGCCTACGCGGGCTTCCCGCTGACGGACGGCCAGGGACACACCATCGGCACGCTCATCGCCTGGGACACCAGGCCCCGCCGGTGGACGCCCGGCCATGTCCAGGTGATGGAGGACTTCGTTATGGTGCTCCGCGCGCGCCTGTTCGGCGTCAATCCGGACTGACCTCGTAGCGCACCGGCTAGAAGTCCCAGTCCTCGTCTTCGGTGACGACGGCCTTGCCGATCACGTAGCTCGACCCTGAACCCGAGAAGAAGTCGTGATTCTCGTCGGCGTTGGGCGACAGAGCCGACAGGATCGCCGGGTTGACGTCGGTCTCGTCGCGCGGGAACAACGCCTCATAGCCGAGATTCATCAGCGCCTTATTGGCGTTGTAGCGCAAGAACTTCTTGACGTCCTCGGTCAGGCCGACACCGTCGTAGAGGTCCTGGGTGTACTCGACCTCGTTGTCGTAGAGCTCGAACAGCAGCTCGTACGTGTAGTCCTTCAGTTCGGCCTGCGTGGCGGCGTCCTCGAGCGCCAGACCGCGCTGGAACTTGTAGCCGATGTAATAGCCGTGCACGGCCTCGTCGCGGATGATCAACCGGATCATGTCGGCGGTGTTGGTCAGCTTGGCCCGGCTGCTCCAGTACATCGGCAGGTAGAACCCGGAGTAGAACAGGAAGCTCTCGAGCAGCGTCGAGGCCACCTTGCGCTTGAGCGGCTCGTCACCCTTGTAGTACTGCATGACGATCTCGGCCTTGCGCTGCAGGTTCGGGTTCTCCTCCGACCAGCGGAACGCGTCGTCGATCTCGGCGGTCGAGCACAACGTGGAGAAGATGTTGCTGTAGCTGCGCGCGTGCACCGATTCCATGAACGCGATGTTTGTGTAGACGGCTTCCTCGTGCGGGGTCAACGCATCGGGGATCAGGCTGACCGCCCCGACCGTGCCCTGGATGGTGTCGAGCAGCGTCAGGCCGGTGAACACCCGCATCGTCAGCTGCTTCTCATGGTCATTGAGCGTGTTCCACGACGGAATGTCATTGGATACCGGCACCTTCTCCGGCAACCAGAAGTTGCCCGTCAGCCGGTCCCAGACCTCGGCGTCCTTCTCGTCCTGGAGACGGTTCCAGTTGATCGCCGAGACACGGTCAATCAGCTTCATGCCATCACTCACGAGAACCCCATTTCACCTGGTCTTTGGTCCGCTTGCCGCGGTTCTGTCGCCCGACATCGACACTACCCCTGGGGGACGACATCCACGGCTAACACAACATCGTGTGTTGGCGTGTCGTTCCCGCCGACGAGTTACCGCTGCGGCCAGTGTGCATTCTGATCGACTCTGCGCACCGAATCGGCCGAAATCGCGATCTCAGCGCACACTAGGCAGCCAGCGACTCGCGCTGCCCTCCGAAGAACCGATACTCGGACTTGTCGAACTTGCGAGTGGCCAACCAGTACTGCCATGTCATACCACTCCACAGCGTCCGGTTCACGCCGTGCTCGTCGAGATACCAGCTCTGACAACCGCCGGTGCTCCACACGGTCCCGGACAGCTCCTCCTGGAGCTGCTCGTTGTAGCGGTCCTGCGCCTCGCGGGTCGGCGCCAACGCCTGCGCGCCGGCCCGGTCGACGGCCGCGATCGCCTGAGCGGCGTAGCGGATCTGCGACTCGATCATGAACACCACCGAGTTGTGCCCCAGCGCGGTGTTGGGCCCGAGCAGGAAGAACAGGTTCGGCATGTCGGCGACCGTGATGCCGCGCAGCGCCGCGATGCCCTCGCGGTTCCAGCGGTCCACCAAGTCTTCGCCACGCGGGCCCTTGATGTGGACGTACGTATAGGAGTCGGTGACGTGGAATCCGGTGGCGAACACGACGACGTCGGTTGCCCTTTCGACGCCGTCGGCGGTGACGATGCCCGTCGGCGTGAACCGCGCGATGGCGTCGGTGACGACATCGGTCTTCGGGTCGGCGATGCCGCGATAATAGGTGTCGGAGTTCAGGATTCGCTTACAACCGGCCCGGTAGGTCGGAGTCAGCTTGCGGCGCAGCTCGCGGTCCTTGATCGACTTGTTGATGTTCCACTTACCCAGCAGCTCACCGATTTTCAGCAGCCGCGGCTCGCGGGTCATCGCGAAACCGACGCCCTCGTGGATCCAGTAGATGGCCGCCCGCATCAATTGCCGGGTGCCGGGCACGTTGGTGAACAGGTCGCGCGCCCATCGCGGAATCGGGTTGTTGGGCCGCGGCATCACCCATGCGGGCGTGCGCTGATACAGGTGCAGCGCGCCGACGTCCTTGACGATCTCCGGCACGATCTGAATCGCACTCGCACCGGTGCCGATCACCGCGACCCGTTTGCCGTTCAGATCGACATCATGGTCCCACTCGGCGGAATGAAAAGTGGCGCCGGCGAATTCGTCGAGCCCGGGGAATTCGGGGACGAACGGGATGTGCAGGCCGCCCGCACCGGAGACGACGAACTGCGCGACGAACTCGCGGCCGTCCTTGGTGAACACGTGCCAGCGCAGTTCGTTGTCGTCCCAATGGGCACGGTCGACGTGGGCGCCGAACCGGATGTAGCGACGCAGCCCGTATTTGTCGGTCACGCCCTTGAGGTAGTCGAAGATCTCCGGCTGAAACGACCACATGTGACGCCAGTCGGCCTTGGGCTCGAACGAGAACGAGTACATGTGCGACGGGATGTCGCAGGCGCACCCGGGGTAGGTGTTGTCGCGCCAGGTGCCGCCGATCTCGTCGGCCTTCTCCAGCATCAGGAAGTCGACGTTCTGACGTTGCAGCGCAATGGCCATTCCGAGACCGGAGAAGCCGGTGCCGATGATCAGTGCGCGGGTGTGCACCGGTTGTTGGGCAGTGGTGTCCTCGGCCGTCTGCTCGGCAACGGTCATGGTCTCCCCTATTACCCCAGTTGACGCGTGCACCCTCCGTGGTGGGCACATCCTGGGAACGCCGGTACTGGGTACTTTCCAGTCTCCGGTCCGCGCGAAGTGGTGTCAACGCCGGAGTCAGGCGACGGGCTGCTGCTTGCGAACGGCGGTGTTAATCGGCTGGTCAGGATCGATCTGGATGCCGAGCAGCTCGGCGGTGCCGTTGATCGCGCCGACCATGATCGTGGTCATGTGCGCGACGAACTGATCGGCGGGCATGCGGCGGGTGCCGTCGTCATCGTCGCCCAGCCACCAGTCCGTCGCTGATGCCGCGGTACCGAAGATCGCATACGCCGCGAGCTCGAAGGCCGCCGGGTCCGGCGCCAGATCCTTGAGTTCCTCGCTGATCATGTCGGCCACGGCCAGCGTGATCTCGCTGCCCCGGTTGACGGTCGTCATCGCGGCTGCTGACTTGTCGGCGAACCGGCCCTGCAACAGGAACCGCACCACGTTGGGGTGCTGTTCGACCAGCTCGACATAGTGCCCGACGCCACGCCCGACTATCTGGCGCGCGGAGTCATGCTCCACATCGATCGACGGGATGATCGCCGCCCACAACATGTCTCGCATGCGCTGGCCGATCTCGCCGAACATGTCGGACTTGTCGGTGAAGTGGCGGTAGATCTTGGGTTTGGCGGTGCCGGCCTCTTCGGCGATCTCGCGCACGCTGACGTTGGGACCCAGCCGGTCGATGGCGCGGAACGCGGCGTCGACGATCTCGGCGCGCACCTTTTTGCGGTGCTCGCGCCAGCGCTCGCTGCGGGCGTCCACCTTGACACCCGGCTCGCCACTCGACCGTGGCCTGCCCGCTCGTCGCACCCGGTCACTCTACCGCTCAAGCACTGCTGACCAGCTCAGACCACGTCGCATGCGTTTCCGGGCGCCACCTCTGGGCAACTCCGTCCGACAAGAGAGGCAGACGCAGCGCGGGTAATATCGCTGCGACAGCCGATCGACGAGACGAGTTTCATGACGCAGCAATACGACCTGGTCATCGCAGGTGGCGGGCCCTCCGGCTCGGCAGCCGCGTGGCAGGCCGCTCAGACCGGCGCGAGGGTCGTGGTTCTGGACAAGGCCGAGTTCCCGCGGGCCAAGCCCTGCGGCGACGGGCTAACCGCCCGCGCGGTGAGTTATCTGCAGAAGATGGGACTGGCCGACGAGGTGGCCACCTATCACCGGGTGAATCGCGTGACGGTCTTCAGTCCGAGCGAGTGGGAACTGTCGTTCCCGAAGCGGCCCGGTATGCCCGACCACGGCCACACCGTGAGTCGCGAGCGCCTCGACACCACGCTGCTCAAGCACGCCGAGTCCGCGGGTGCCGAGGTGCGCCAGGGCGCGGAGGTTTCCGGGCCGATCCTCGAGAAGGGTCGCGTCGTGGGAGTGGCGCTCAAGAGCGGCGAAAAGGTCTACGGCGACGCGGTGATCGCCGCCGACGGCGCCTACTCCCCGATCAAGCGAGCCCTCAAGATCGACTCCGAGTACAACGGCTACTCGGCGATCGCGATCCGCTCCGAGATGCACGCCAACCGGCCCGACTCCGACAGCCTCGACATCTATCTCAAGCTCGTCTTTGAGGGCGACCAGCTGCCCGGGTACGGCTGGGTGTTCCCGATGGGCAACGGCATCTTCAACATCGGGCTGGGCTACGTCAACAGCTACAAGAACTGGCAGTCGATCAACGCCACGCAGTTCCTCGGCGATTTTCTCCGCACCCTGCCGCGTGACTGGGACCTACCGCCGATCGAGGAACTCAAGAAGAACAAGAGCGTGCGGGCGTGGCGACTGCCGATGGGGTTCACCGCGTGGCCGCCGTGGCGCCCGGGCGTGCTGTTCACCGGCGACTCGCTGGGTGCGGGCAAACCGGCCTCAGGCGCGGGCATCTCCAAGGCGCTCGAATCCGGCTTGGCCGCAGGCGAATGCGCGATCGCGGCCCTGCAGAACGGCGGGCCCGACGACTTCACGAACTATGCGCAGCGCATGGAGGCCGCGTGGGGCCGCGAATATCGCCGCGGCCGCTACATGCACAAGTTGATCGGACAACCCAAGCTGGCCAACGCCGGGGTGAAGCTCATCGATAACGCGATGTTCCGTGACCGGATGCTCAAGGCTCTCTACAAGAAGGCCCAAGGCCCGCAGCACACCATCAAGTGAGACCGTAGGCCTAGCTCACTTCTTGGCGACGACCGTCAACAACACCGCCGAATCCTCGAGGGCGGCAAGGCTGTGACGTTCGTGCGGTATCGGGAGGTAGTCTCCTGTGCGGCCCTCCACCGAGGAGCTCACCGAACGCAGCTGCACCCGGCCTCGCAACACCAACAGCGTTGCCTCGCCGGGGCTTTCGTGGTCGTCGAGGCCGTGGTCGGCGGTCAGTGCCAGCACGGTCTGACGTAGCGTGCGCCCGCTGCCGCCGTACACGGTCTGCGCGGAACGGCCCGACGAAGCGGCCTTCGCGGCGGCGAGTTGCTCGTCGGCGAGCTGTTGTAACGACAGCGCGGTTGTCGCGGTCATGAGTCTTCCCTTCTCGCCCCGATATTCACCGTTCGGGACGCAATACCAAACTGACTTCGCACGAGCCACCGTGCGGGTCGGGCGTGACCGACGCCTGATAGCGGGCGCCGACGGCGTCGGCGTTCAGGTTGATCACCTCTTGGATGAGGCCCTGCTGGATGCCGCGCACGACTTCCGGCGCCGACGCGGCCACCTCGGCCAGTGGGCACGTGCAGATCTGCACCGTCACTTCGCCGAACGAGGTCAGCAACGAACGAACCTGGAAGCCGAGTTCGTTGAGGGTGGCGACCACCATGTCGGCGATTGTGGCCTCGGGTCGCCTGCGGGCCAACCGGACCCGATGGGCCAGGTCCGCACCGATCTGCAGAGCACGTTGTTCGCGCTCCCGCACCGTTCCGCCCAGGTGGGTGGCGAACAGCGACACGATGTCGGCGTAGTCGAACCGGGGCGCCGGTTCGTACGTGAGCCGCGGTCGCCCCGCTCGACCGGCCTTGGCCGTGTTGCCCCGCCGGATGAAGCCCTGCTCCTCCAGCGTCGTCAGGTGGAAGCGGGCCGTGGTGATGTGGATCTGCAGCGCGTCGGCGACTTGTTGGGCGTCGACCGGGTCCGCGGCGTTCTTCAGCAGGCTCAACACTTTCTGGCGCTGCTGGCCTGCCGCCCGTTCCGGCTGCGCATCGAGGTCGTGGCGCGACACTGGCATGGTTCGAGTCTGTCACGTCGTCGGCACGACACCGACCACCGCAACCGCGGTCAGTGCGCGCCGATAGCGGTGGAACGTCTTGCGCATACCGATGACCCGCTTGCGCGCGGCAGGCCTGCCGACCAAGTTGCCGACGATGCGTAACGCACCGGTGAGCCCCTCGTCGGCCAGGACCCGCGCTGGATTGAGCAGCGCCATCTTCGCGTGGTCGACGGTCACGATTTCGAAGCCGGCCTCGGTCAGCAGCGCCACCCATTCCGACGTCGTCAGCGGCCGCGCGTTGACCTTGATCGCGCGCGCCATGTCCCGGCGGATCACGTCCTTGGTGTCCTGCGGGAGGTCATCGGGCTGCAGACCCAGTTCGTGGATCGCGTAGCGGCCGCCAGGCCGCAGCACCCGGAAGGCCTCGGCGACGATCGCACGCTTGTCGCGGTCGCCCTGCATCGTCAGCATCGCCTCACCGATCACCACATCCGCGCTGCCCGAAGGCAATCCGGTCTCGGCGGCGTTGGCCACCACGACCTTGCCGTCGACGGGGGCGACAACCGCGCGCACCGTCTCACTGGTGGCGGCGGTGTCGTCGACCCCGACGTAGGAGCGCGGCTGTTGGGCGACGATGTCGGTGGCGGTGCGGCCCAGACCCGGACCGAGTTCGACGACGTCGGCGCCGCCGATCTTGGCGGCCGCGAGCAGCCGGCTGGTCAGCTCGAGTCCGCCCGGCCGCAGCACCCGCTTGCCCAGCCGGGCCAGCAGCCAGTGGCCCGGCAGGTCCGCATCGGACCGCTGCGCGAGCGGAAGTGATTCTTTGCCTGTCATCTTCGGATTGTCCTTCCAACGGCGGCGATCATGAAGATCGCCGTGAAAACTGAGCATGCGTAGAGCAGAGCGCCGGTCTGGCCCCACGGCGGCGTGAGTACGGTGTCCTGTCCGGTGGCGTACACCGCGTTCAACAGGGGCATGAAACGCTGGAGCGTCGCTCCGCTCGGCAGATAACCGGCCGCGGTTTCGGCTACGAACGCCCACAGCAGGATGCCGCCGACCGCGGCGAGCGGCGAGCGGGTGAGGGCCCCGACTCCCACACCCGCCCCCGCCGCGAACAGCGCCAGCATCGGCACCGTCCACAACAGTCGCAGCCCGACATCGTCGGTCAGCGACACCGGTCCGTAAACGATCGGCGCGACCGCAGGTAGGCCCGCGAGCACCACGACGAGGGTCGCGATGGCCACCAGCGCGCCCAGAGCACCGTAGAACACCCACCGGCCGAGCAACACCGGCCAGGCCTGCGGAATGGCGAGGCGTACGTGTTCGCCTGCGCCGTACCGGCTTTCAGCGGCCTGACCGTCGGCTCCCGCAACGGCCACCAGCGCGACGGTGATCGTGATGACCCAGTAGGCCGCGTTCGAGGTCGTCACCTGCAGCACCGAGATCTGGCCGGGGATCCGCGCGAACGACTCCGCCACGAGCGCGATGCCGAACGTGATTACCACCGGGACGATCACCGCCGCGGGCGCCACCACCGTCCACAGCCGGCTGCGCCCGCCGGTGCGGATGATCTCGGCACGCGCGCTGCGCGCCACCGCGACGGTGCTCACGCGCACTCCAGCAGGGTTTCCTCGAGCCATTGCCGGGCGTCGGCACCGATGGGCGTCAACTGCGACAGCTCGCCGGCGGCCTGCATCCGGCCGCGGCTGAGCACCGCGACGTGATCGGCGGTCAGCGCCACCTCGCCGAGCAGATGGGTGGCAACGACGACCGTGCGCCCCTGGTCGGCGAGTTGACGAAGTAGGGACCGGAACCAGACGATGCCGGGAACGTCGAGACCGTTGAGGGGTTCGTCGAACAGCAGTGTCTGCGGGTCGGCCAGCAGCGTGGCGGCGATGGCCACGCGTTGCCGCATGCCCAGTGACAGCCGGTCGATGCGCATCGACCGGTAGTCGTGCAGTTCGGTCTCGCGGACGACCTCGTCGAGGCGTGCGCCGTCGATGCCCGAGAGTGCTGCGAGCCAAAACAAGTGGCGTTGTACGGTGTGACGGGGGTTCATGGAGGTCGGGCCCAGGTGGAATCCCAGCAGGCGTGGGTCGTGGCCGGGGCGCTGTCCGCACACCGAGATCGTCCCGCTGTCGGGACGGGTCAGCCCGGCCAGCAACCGCAGCAACGTGGTCTTGCCAGCGCCGTTGAGACCGAGCAGCGCGGTGACGGAGCCGGCGGGAAAGGTGACGGTGACGTCGTCGACGGCGCGGTGGGGCCCGAACGACTTGGTCAACCCAACGACTTCGATCACGCGGACATCATTCGAAATTGCATGGGATCGGCAGGCCGAGAGTCTTGATGCCGTTGCACAGCGACTTGCTCGCCAGCTTCCACTGACCGTCGATCCGGCGCCATTCGGCTTCTACGCGCACGGTCGGCGCCCCCTGCCTACTGGCGTTGATGATCGCGGTGTGGCGATCGCCGTCGTGGGTCTCGGGACCGGTCACCGCGCTCGAACCGCGCGGCGGGCGGAAGAAACCGATCCGGTAGACCATCTTCGGCACCACCACCGCCCGCTCGCCGCCCTCGAGCTGAGCGGCCTTGACCGCGTCCGGGGCGGGAGTGCCGACCAGCAGCCGGATCTGCGCATCGAGTTCGGCAAGAGTCGGGACCTCGGAGGTGATCGCGAATTCATGCGCGGGAGCGGGCTGAGCATGCGCCGCGGGAGCAAATGTGGCGGCGGCGATCGTCGCGGCCGCGAGAACGCACAAGCGCTTGAGCATCATCCGGACTCCTATTTAGAGGAAATCTTTGCGGTTAATGTAGGCGTCGAAGTGAGATGAGGCAAGCCTTACCTGATCAACTACGGGAGCTGTCGTTCGGACACGGCTACAGTTGCGCGCTGTGGGGTCTTCATCACTGCGATTCACCCTCGCTCGGCGGACCCTGTCAGCGATCACCTTTCTGCTGCTCGGTTACGTCGCAGTCCTAGCCCTCCTACCGGAACTGCGTGACAGGATGCCAGCGGGACTGCGCTGGTTCGGGGAGCCGGCCTCATGGGTTTCCATCGCGATCGTCACCGCGCTTCTTATCTTGTTAGGCCTGCTCATTTTTCAGGCGCACGGAGTCCGGCACACAGGGGCGCCGTTGGCGGTCGTGGTCGGCCTCGCGCTGATAAGTCTGACTCTGGCGCTCGCCGCGTACTGGGACTGCCACGACGAATCGCACCCGAGGTTTTTCACACCGTTGATGTGGACGGCCGGCGTCGTCAAAGGCGGCACCGGTGATCAATCGCTCAATTCCGGGACGTGCCCGTCGCCTACGCCCGTGGCGCTCGAAATCGCACGGCTGTGTGCCCTTTCCGCGGTTTTTCTCAGTGTCGTCGGCGTGGCGCTCGCCCTTTTCAGATCGAGAATGGACCGCCTCCGCGTCTACTTCGCTCGATCGGTAACCGCACTTGTCGGAGTCGACGAGGATTCAGAGCCGATGGTCAGCGCCATCGCCCGCACTCTGGGGCACAGCAGCACCCTGGTGGTCGTTACCTCGGTACCGGACACGCAATACGTGAGCGCGGCCCGCCAGCATGGGGCACGCATCGTCACCACCGACTTCGCCCAAGCCGAAGCACTCGCCTCTCTGCCGTTCTGGCACAAGCTGGACCGGCTCTACCTGCTATCGATAGATCCGTCCAGCAATGTCCAACGCCTCGGAATAATCACGAAGCGGCTGAGCGAAGTTGTTCAGCGACAACGGATTCCACTCATCGTCCGGATCGATGACCCGTGGCAAGCGATCGCTTGGCGGGCGCAGCACTTCGGCGGCGCGGAGACGCGCTGGGCAGCAGATACGGTGGGCAAGTACGAGGTGACGGCTCGTCGGCTGCTCGACCAAATCGTCGCCGACCCCCAAATCGAGCGCATCCTGGTATGCGGTACCTCGCCGTTGACGTTGGCCCTGTGTGCGGACATGGCACAACGCCAGTTGGAGCAGGACTACTATTCCGCGCCCGACGCTGCGCCGCTGCCGCGGCTCACATTGATCTCCGAGACCGCTGAAGAGTATCGGCACGACCACGAGTATCTGCGCGAGCAACTTGGCCTGCCGCCTCGCCGGCCCACTGTGGAGGCGCTCAATGAGGATCCATCCGTTGCTCAAGTGATGTCGATGGTCGGCGCTCAGAACGGCCGAGACACCACCGCCGTGATTTTGGTGGACGGGGCGACCAGTGAGGTCAGCAAGGGCACCCGCCTGGCCGCACGGTTATTGACCACGCCGATCTGGGCTTGGGACCCGAACGCAGGGGGGTCGGAGAGTCCGGTCTCGCTGGTCGGAAGGCTGCGCACGTACCGATTGAGCATGGACCTGCCGGGCGGACAAGCTCACGATGCGTGGGAACGGGCGGCCCGACTGATTCACGAGCGCTACGCCGCCGCCGCCGGTCATGCAACTCCCGCATCGGCGCCCTGGGTTGAGCTCGACGAGTTCTACCGGGGCTCGAACCGCCGCCAAGTCCAGAACGCGTTGTGGATGGTCGAAAAGATCGGCGGCCATACGTGGAACACCTTCGGCAGTCCACCTGATTCGCTGTCGATCACCGCACTCGGCGAGAAAAATCCACTCGAACAACTCCTGCTGATGGGATTTGATCGCGAGACAGCCATCGCGATGGCCCGCGCCGAGCATGAGGACTGGTGTCGCTACTACGTCAGGGCCGGCTGGAAGTTCGGAACCCCGCGGGACGACTCCCGCAAGGTTCACGACAAGCTAGTGGACTGGTCTGTCATCGAGGCCGATGCCGCGTTACTGGACAAAGCGCTGGGCAGCCTGGCCGGCACTCTGTTGAAGCTGCGTGAGTTGGGTTACCGGTCAAGACCGAGGGACGACGCAGCTTCGGCTCGAGACGGTGACGACGACCAATGGCGACGGTTTCGCCAGACGGGCACCGTCATGGCCGAGCGACGAGACGAGGCGTGGACGTGGAAAACTCGCTCGGGCCAGACCATGCAGGCCAGCGCCGGGGATTGGGCGGTCAAGGATTCGGCAGATGGGCAGCTGTGGTCGGTTCGCGACGACATCTTCCGCGCCCGCTACGAGCACGTCGACGGCCGCTGTTGGCGACGCTATGGCACGGTCGAAGCACGACCGGCACGAGACGGCGAGATCGTTGACACCCTCGAAGGGCCCGTAACTGCCGCTGCCGGCGACTGGGTAGTGCGCGGCGAGCACGGGGATCACTGGCCGGTTCCCGGTGACGAGTTTGCGCAACGATACGAGGGCCCGCTCCCGCCGTAGTTGCTGAGTTCGATATCTTGTCGCCCCGCGAAAGCCGATCGTGGTAGTTTGCGGGTGATTCGCTGCCGTTGAGGCTCGCGGCGAAACATTTGCCACGCCATTCGGCGAGGGGGTCTGTATGGGTTCCGTCCTGAGGGTGAGAGCCGCGGCGGCCACGCTCGTCGCGGGGGTGGCGGCCATCGCGAGCATGATCTGAGATGCGCTACGACGGCTTCATCTCGTATTCGCATGCGGCAGACGGCCGGTTGGCGCCGTCGTTACAGAAGGCGCTACAGCGACTTGCCAAGCCGTGGTACCGGCGGCGTTCGCTCGAAATCTTCCGTGACGAAACGGGTTTGTCGGTCGATCCGCACCTGTGGGGAGCCATCGTCAAAGCACTCGATGACGCCGCCTGGTTCGTCCTGCTGACCTCGCCACGAGCGGCGCAGTCCGAATGGGTCAACCGGGAGATCGAGCACTGGAAGGCCCATCGCTCCGTCGACCGGATCCTGCCGGTGGTCACCGACGGGCACTGGGAATGGGACGAAGCCGCAGGCGACTTCACCGAGGACTCCGATGCGGTGCCGCCCGCGCTTCGCGGGGTATTCACCGACGAGCCTCGCCATTTGGATCTGCGCTGGGCGCGGGAAGAAGAACAACTTGAGTTGCGCGACAGCAGATTTCGTAATGCGGTCGCGGAGATCGCCGCGCCGATGCACGGCTGCACCAAGGACGAGATCGAAGGTGAGGATGTCCGCCAGCACCGGCGAACCGTGCGCATCGCCTGGTCGGCGGCCGCCACCCTTGCCGTTCTGACCGTTGTTGCCGTCGTGGCAGGCACCATTGCGGTCTACAACGCCAACCGCGCCGAGCAACGGCGGATCCAAGCCGGCGCTCAGCGACTCGCGGCCCAGAGCCAGACGGAGCTCGAACGGCCCGACCTCGCTTTCCTGCTGGCCGCTCAGGGGTACCGACTCGATCCGTCCGTCAGGACCGCGAGCGCTCTACTCACGGCCGTGGCGAATATGCCCGAGATCAAACAACGCATCCCCACCGCCTCGCCGGTGACAGGGGTAGCCATTTCCGAAGCAACCGATCGCGTATGGATCGGTACGGCCGACGGTGACGTCATTGTTCATCGCTTCTCGGACGGCACGGAACTGGCCCGGTCGGATGCACATTTCAATCGCGAGGTCGTGGCGATGGCCAGATCCGGCGACGACTCCGTTGTCGTCACCGACGGCACGGTCATCGCCACCCTCGATGGCGCGGCTGCCACGACGTCACTGCGCACCCCCGACCAAGCGGTTCTCAGCCTTGCTGTGGATGCGTCGGGCCGCATCGCGGCGGGCACCGTCAGCGGCGGGGTTCTCGTCTGGGAGCCTGACAACACCCGGGCGGCCACGACATTCAGGGGGATCGTCGACGGCACAGACGGCGAGTATGCGTGGATCACCGCGCTGGCCTGGACACCCGACGGCGACCTGATTGTGGCGGGTCAGGACGGCGGCCTTCGCCGCTTCAACCCCGCCACGCCCGAGACCCCGGTCTGGCACCAGCAAGACACCAGCGATCCCGGCGGGTGGGTGTCGGCAGTCACCGTCGTCGACGACGGCACCATCGTGACCGGCGGCACCGACGGCTCGATCGGGTTCTGGGATGCCGCGACGGGTGAGCTGACCGACGCCGGCCGGGCCTCGATGCACCTCGACTCGGTGCGCGCCCTCGCGGTCACCGGTGACCCACCCGAAGAGGGGTCTGTGGCGTCGGTGAGCGACGACGGCTCCCTGCTGTACTGGAACCATCTGGTGGGCACGCCGCCGCTACCCCCTATCCGAGTCGACGAGCAGGCCGCGACCTCGGTCGCGTGGGATCCCGCCAACCCGAGCCACGGCGTCACGGGCGGCCAAGCTGGGGGCGCCTTGCTGTTGGACTACGGTGAGGATCAACGTCGTCCGCTCGCCCGCACGCCGAAAGATTTGGGCGATGTGGCGTCTGTGGCGATCTCAGCATCAGGTGACCGGCTGGCCTTGACCCGTGTCAAGGACTGGCGGGAAGGCCGCGAGGGCAGTATCGAAGTCGTCAGCGAACTGTTTATGACCGACCCTGACGAGGTGGCCGCCACCGGCCCGTCGGCGGTGATCGATGCCGACGTCAACAAGCTCGTCTTCACTCCGGACGGCTCGAGGTTGCTGGCCGCCACCGATGACGGCAGCGTGGCGGTGTGGGATGGCAGCGTCCCTGAGGTGACCCTGACCGCCGTAGCCGAAGATCAAGCCGTGAACCGGCTCGCCGTTTCCTCCGATGGCGCCACCGTCGCCACCGGCGCGCTCGACCTGAACACCGAATCGCTCGACTCGGCAACTGTGCGAACCTGGCGGTTGGACGGCAGCAAGCTCGTCGAGAAGGACCGTATCGACAACATGCCGTATGGCTATGGGCTGGCATTCACACCGGACGGCTCGCGCCTGATCGTCGGCGGCGCCAACAAATTGGTAGTCGTCCCCCTGGATGGCGGGGACACGGTCACGGCCGAGTTCCCGGACGACTCAACACGTTCGCTGGCCGTCTCCCCTGACGGCGCGACGGTCGCAGTTGGCCTGTTCAGCGGACCCGTACGGTTGGTCGACACGCAGACCGGCAAGGTCACCGGGGACGATCTACGGGTGGCAAGTCGGGTGAGCGACATGGCTTTTGATCAAGACGGCAAGAATCTCGTCACGGTCTCCGAAGACGGCAGCCTGATCATCTGGGATGTGGCCAGCCGGTCCAGGTTGGCCGACCGGCCCCTAATAGCGGTTGAGCGTAGCGCCGCAGGAGCCGGACGGTTGGCGACAAGCCTCGGAGTTGCTCGAGACGTCGCCGTCACTGCGTCAAACGCGGACGGGCGACTGGCGATCTGGTCGTTGAACCCCGATGATTGGATCGCCGAGGGGTGCGAGGTGCATCGACGGGACCTGTCCGAAGCCGAAAAGGACCGCTTCGACCTCGAAGGCGCCGACCCTGTGTGCGTCGGTTAGGGGCTTGGGAGCCGGGGGCAGACCGCGGGTGTAACCCTCGTTCCTCACGCCGGCTCTACAACATGCAGGACACGCAGCCCTCCACCTCAGTGCCTTCCAAAGCCATTTGGCGCAGCCGGATGTAGTACAGCGTCTTGATGCCCTTACGCCAGGCGTAGATCTGCGCCTTGTTGACGTCGCGCGTGGTGGCCGTGTCCTTGAAGAACAGCGTCAGGCTCAAACCCTGGTCCACATGTTGGGTGGCCGCGGCGTAGGTGTCGATGACCTTCTCGTACCCGATCTCGTACGCGTCCTGGAAGTACTCCAGGTTGTCGTTGGTCATGTACGGCGCCGGGTAGTAGACGCGGCCGATCTTGCCTTCCTTGCGGATCTCGACCTTGCTGGCGATCGGGTGGATCGAGCTGGTCGAGTGATTGATGTAGGAGATCGACCCCGTCGGCGGCACGGCCTGCAGGTTCTGGTTGTAGATGCCGTGCTGCTGCACCGACTCCTTCAGCCGATTCCAGTCCTCCTGGTCGGGGATCCGGATGCCGGCATCGGCGAAGAGCTGACGAACCTTGTCGGTCTTGGGCTCCCACACCTGCTCGGTGTACTTGTCGAAGAACTCCCCCGACTTGTACTTCGACTTCTCGAACCCCTTGAACGCGCTACCCCGTTCGATCGCAATGCGATTCGACGCCCGCAGCGCGTGATACAGCACGGTGTAGAAGTAGATGTTCGTGAAATCCACACCCTCTTCGGATCCGTAGAAGATCCGCTCGCGGGCCAGGTACCCGTGAAGGTTCATCTGGCCGAGGCCGATGGCGTGAGAGTCGTTGTTGCCCTGTTCGATCGACGGCACGGACGTGATGTGCGTCTGATCGCTCACCGCGGTCAGCGCACGGATGGCCACCTCGATGGTCTGTGCGAAGTCAGGCGAGTCCATCGCCTTGGCGATGTTCAACGAGCCCAAATTGCACGAGATGTCCTTGCCGATCTTCTTGTAGGACAAGTCCTCGTTGAACTCCGAGGGAGTCGACACCTGCAGGATCTCTGAGCACAGGTTCGAGTGGGTGATCTTGCCGTCGATCGGGTTCGACCGGTTCACCGTGTCCTCGAACATGATGTACGGGTAGCCCGACTCGAACTGCAGCTCGGCCAGGGTCTGGAAGAACTCTCGCGCCTTGATCTTCGTCTTGCGGATCCGGCTGTCGTCGACCATCTCGTAGTACTTCTCGGTGACCGAGATGTCGGCGAACGGCAAACCGTAGACCCGTTCGACGTCATACGGCGAGAACAGGTACATGTCCTCGTTCTTCTTGGCCAGCTCGAACGTGATGTCGGGGATCACCACGCCCAGACTCAGCGTCTTGATCCGGATCTTCTCGTCGGCGTTCTCGCGCTTGGTGTCGAGGAACCGGTAGATATCGGGATGGTGGGCGTGCAGATAGACCGCACCAGCGCCCTGGCGTGCGCCGAGCTGATTGGCGTAGGAGAACGAGTCCTCGAGCAGCTTCATGATCGGGATGACGCCCGAGCTCTGGTTCTCGATGTTCTTGATCGGTGCGCCGTGTTCCCGAATGTTGGTCAGCAGCAACGCGACTCCGCCGCCGCGCTTGGACAGCTGCAGCGCCGAGTTGATGGAGCGTCCGATCGACTCCATGTTGTCCTCGATGCGCAGCAGGAAGCACGACACCGGCTCGCCGCGCTGCTTCTTGCCCGAGTTGAGGAACGTCGGCGTGGCCGGCTGGAAGCGGCCGTCGATGATCTCGTCGACGAGCTTCTCGGCCAGCGTGGTGTCACCGGCGGCCAGGGTGAGCGCCACCATGACTACGCGGTCCTCGAAGCGCTCGAGGTACCGCTTTCCGTCAAAGGTCTTCAGCGTGTAGGAGGTGTAGTACTTGAACGCACCGAGGAACGTCGGGAACCGAAACTTCTTGGCGTACGCCCGATCCAGCAGCGTCTTGACGAAGTTACGCGAGTACTGGTCGAGTACCTCACGCTCGTAGTACTCCTTCTGGATCAGGTAGTCGAGTTTCTCGTCCTGGTTGTGGAAGAAGACCGTGTTCTGGTTGACGTGCTGCAGGAAGTACTCGCGCGCGGCCAGCACATCCTTGTCGAACTGAATCCTGCCGTCGGCGTCGTACAGATTCAGCATCGCATTGAGCGCGTGGTAGTCCGTCTCGCCCGGCAGCGTTGCCGGCGCGGACGTTACAGGCTCTGCAGCTGTGACGGTTGGTGACACGTCTGGTCCTTCCAAAAGTCTTCCAAACCCGAACGGACGGCGGCGACGTCGTCCGGGGTTCCCATCAGTTCGAAGCGGTACAGGTACGGAACGCCGCACTTGCGGGACACGACATTGCCCGCGTAGGCGAACTCGGCGCCGAAGTTGTTGTTGCCCGCGGCGATGACGCCGCGGATCAACGACCGGTTGTGTTCATTGTTGAGGAACGCGATGACCTGTTTGGGCACATAGCCACCGTCGTTGATGTCCGGCGTGGCCCGCCCACCGCCGTAGGTGGGCAGAACCAACACGTAGGGTTCGTCGACCTCGATGCGCCCATGCAGCGGGATCCGGATCGCGGGCAGGCCCAGCTTCTGGACGAAGCGATGGGTGTTCTCCGAGACACTGGAGAAGTACACGAGGTTGCTCATCACGCACCCCCCTTTCTGCCCGTCGAGTACCCGTAGGCCGGCTGAGCCGCTTAAGCCGTTGCCGCGACCGCTCCGAGTGCCTTGATGCGGTCGGGCCGGAAGCCCGACCAGTGCTCGTTGCCGGCCACGACGACCGGGGCCTGCAGGTAGCCCAGGGCCATCACGTAGTCGCGGGCTTCGCTGTCGAGGCTGATGTCGACGGTCTCGTAGGCGATGCCCTGCTTGTCCAACGCCTTGTAGGTGGCGTTGCACTGCACGCATGCGGGCTTCGTGTACACGGTGATCGAGTGCTGAGTCATCTGCGGTTCGGCTCCTCTACAACTGGCCCTGCACGCTGGCTGGCAACTGGTCGGACACTTCTTGTTGCCGAGATTCATGGAATTTCAGCAACCCGCAGACCCGGAAAATTCCTGCCGTCCGAGGCCGCCGCCGCCGTGTCTGGGAAACCCATACAACCGGGGTCGGGGGCTCCGGCCGACCCTCGGAAAGCTTGGGAATCGTGGGGCCTGTCGGTGCTTCGAAACACTACACCTAGTGTCCGACATTGCGAAGGAATACCAGATGTTCTGAATAACAATTCTGGAATTCCCAGGTCGTAAGCTCTTTGTAGCGGCGCGCCTCGGCGTGTCGCACGTCACACCGAGGGCGTGTCGCACCCTCCGCGCTAGATGTGGCCAGCGATGCGCCAGATATAGCAGCCGGTACCGACATAGCTGCCGAACGTGGAATCCCGCCAGCAAAGCCGCCGTGAGCTTCTCAGACCCCGAGCCGACGGCCCTGTCCGCGCCAAACGGTCAGCCGATTTCCGCGACCAGTTTCCCGATGACGTCGCGCAGGTTCGCCGCCACCTCGGCGTTCTCCCGCGGATGCCTCCCGCCGAAGGACTTGCTCGGCACCGACAGCTTGAGATCCTCGATGACCCGCGGTCCGGCGATGGCGAAGCTCTTACGGGTCTCGTCATGCGCCCACTGGCCGCCGTACTGCCCGAGGGCCGCGCCGACGACCGCGAGCGGCTTGTCCTTGAGCGCGCTGTTGCCGTACGGCCGCGACAACCAGTCGATCGCGTTCTTGAGCACGCCCGGGATGCTGCCGTTGTACTCGGGGGTCACGACCAACGCGGCGTCGGCATCGGCGGCAGCTTGGCGCAGCGCCGCCACGGGGTCGGCCGCTCCCCCGCGTTGGGTGTCGTTGTCGATGTCCTCGTTGTAGAACGGCAACTCGCCCAGCCTGTCGAAAAAGTCCAGACGAACACCGTCGGGAGCGGCTTCCAGTGCGAGTTCGACCAACTGCCGGTTGATCGACGCCGCTCGCAGGCTGCCCAGCAACACCAGCACGTTCGCCTTCGCAGTGTCCGACATCTTTCCAGTCCCTTCAATCGCCGATGAAAACATTCGCACAAGAGAACCGGACTGCGGTCCGAATAATTCCGTCTGAACTAAACTGCTGACATGGCCGCCCCTCGTCCGCTCAACGAGCTGCCGGTCACCGACCAGAGTCCCCAGGAACGCGGTGACGCTGCGCGCAACCGCACCTTACTTCTGGACGCCGCGCGCCGTCTCATCGCCGATCGGGGTGCGGACTCGGTCACCACCGACGACATCGCCACCGCGGCAGGCGTCGGCAAGGGCACCTTGTTCCGCCGATTCGGCAGCCGCGCCGGGTTGATGATCGTGCTGCTCGATGAGGACGAGAAGGCGCACCAGGAAGCGTTCCTGTTCGGTCCGCCGCCTCTGGGTCCCGGCGCGCCGCCGCTGGAGCGGCTGCTGGCCTACGGGCGGGATCGGTTGACGTTCGTACACAAGCATCACGCGCTGCTCTCCGACGCCAACCGGGACCCCCAAATGCGGTTCACCACCCCCGCGACGCTGCACCATCGCCACGTTCGGGTCTTGCTGGAGTCCGCGGGCACGACCGGCGACCTCGATGCACAGGCCGCCGCGCTGGTGGCATTGCTCGACGCGGACTATGTGCAGCATCAGCTCCAGGAGCGCGGCGCGACGATCGAGTCGCTCGGTGACGCGTGGGAGTCGGTGGCGCGCAAGCTGTGCGGCCGATGAGTGCGTGCGCGACGAGCAGAAGGCCCCGATGAGACGCTGGGTCCTGCATGTCGATCTCGACCAGTTCCAGGCCGCCGTCGAGATCCGCCGCAAGCCGCAACTGGCCGGGCTGCCGATCATCGTCGGCGGCAACGGCGACCCGGACGAGCCCCGCAAGGTCGTCACGTGCGCGTCGTATCCGGCCAGGACATACGGCGTGCGGGCGGGCATGCCGTTGCGCAGCGCCGCCCGCAAGTGCCCGGATGCGACGTTTCTTCCGTTTGACACCGATGCCTACGACGAGGCCTCCGAGGAGGTCATGGGCTTGCTGCGCGACTTCGGCCATCCCGTGGAGGTGTGGGGTTGGGACGAGGCCTACGTCGGCATCGAGCTGGATGACTCGCAGAGCCCGTTCGAGTTCGCCGAGCGGATCCGCGAGGTGATCGCCGCCGAAACGGGTCTGTCGTGCTCGGTGGGGATCAGCGACAACAAGCAGCGCGCCAAGGTCGCGACCGGCTTCGGCAAGCCGAGACGGGAGCCCGGTGAGTCGGCGGGGGTGTACCAACTCACCGACGAGAACTGGATGGCCGTGATGGGCGACCGTGAAGTCGACGCGCTCTGGGGAATCGGCCCGAAGACGGCGAAAAAGCTTGCGACGATGGGCATCAGCACCGTCGCCGACCTCGCTGGCACCGACGCTACGGTGCTCACTGAGGCTTTCGGCCCGACCACCGGGCTGTGGATCCTGCTGCTGGCCAAGGGCGGCGGCGACACCGTCGTCAGCGCCGCACCATGGGTGCCGCGGTCGCGCAGCCACGTCATCACCTTCCCTCGCGACTTGACCGAGCGCGACGAGATGAACACCGCGGTCGTCGATTTGGCGCGGCAGACGCTGAACGAGATCGTCGAGCACAATCGGGTCGTCACCCGGGTGGCGGTGACGGTGCGAACCAAGACCTTCTACACCAGGACCAAGATCCGCAAGCTCCCCGAACCCACAGTGGACGAAACGCAGATCACGCGAACGGCGCTCGACATACTCGCCCAGTTCGAACTCGACCGGCCTGTCCGGTTGTTGGGCGTGCGACTCGAACTGGCGCCGCCGGAAGGCGGGTACTGAGGTGCTCACCACGGTCGCCATCCGCGGATACCGCTCGCTGCGCGAGATCGTGCTGCCGCTCGCGCAGCTGACCGTCGTCACCGGCGCCAACGGGACGGGGAAGTCGTCGCTGTATCGGGCGTTGCGCCTGCTCGCCGACTGCGGCCGCGGTGAGGTGATCGGATCGCTGGCCCGCGAGGGTGGGCTGCAGTCGGTGCTGTGGGCGGGTCCCGAAGAACTCGGCGGAGCGCGCCGCACCGGACAGGTGCAAGGCACGACGCGCACGGGTCCGGTGTCACTCGAACTGGGTTTCGCCACAGATGACTTCGGATACCTCGTCGACCTCGGTCTTCCTCAGATGGCGGGCCATGAATCGCTGTTCTCACTCGATCCGGAGATCAAGCGCGAGGCGGTGTTCGCGGGCCCCGTCATGCGCAACAGTTCGACCCTGGTGCGCCGGACTCGTGACTACGTCGAGGCGCGCGCCGAAAACGGGCGCGGATTCGACAAAGTGACGCAAGCACTTCCGGCCTACCGCAGTGCGCTCTCCGAATACGCCCATCCGGGTGCGCATCCAGAGCTTGCCGCG
Source organism: Mycobacterium lehmannii (assembly GCF_001499925.1). Classification (NCBI taxonomy): domain Bacteria; kingdom Bacillati; phylum Actinomycetota; class Actinomycetes; order Mycobacteriales; family Mycobacteriaceae; genus Mycobacterium; species Mycobacterium lehmannii. The sequence goes on along the minus strand of NZ_LQIR01000034.1, from coordinate 106,876 downwards.
GTGCGGGACCGGTTGCGCAACTGGCGGTTCTACGACGGCTTTCGCGTCGACCCCGCGGCGCCCTCGCGGCAACGCACGGTCGGGACCCGCACACCCGTGCTCTCCGACGACGGCAGCGACCTGGCCGCCGCGATCCAGACCGTCATCGAGGCCGGCCACGACGACCTCCAACGGGCCATTGCCGAGGCCTTCGACGGCGCGACGGTAACCATATCCGGGCACGACGGGCTGTTCGATCTGCAGCTGCATCAGCCGGGTATGCTGCGACCGCTGCGGGCTGCCGAATTGTCCGATGGCACACTGCGATTCCTTCTATGGGCCGCTGCGCTGCTGAGCCCGCGACCACCGTCGCTGATGGTGCTCAACGAACCGGAGACGTCCTTGCACCCCGACCTGGTGGGCCCGCTGGCGTCGTTGATCCGCGCTGCGGCTGACACCACGCAGGTCGTCGTCGTCACCCATTCCAAGGCCCTGCTGGAGCACCTCGACACCGTGCCCGTCGGCAAGGACCCCGAGAGGGCGGCGGTCGCGGTGGAGATCCCGTTGTACAAGGACCTAGGCGAGACACGGGTCGAGGGCCTCGGCATGCTGACCATGCCCCCATGGGACTGGGGTAAGCGCTAACCCCGTTGCGCCGACGGTCGCAGCGCCTTGGTGAATAACACGTTCGCCCCGCGCATCGCGACGCTGTACGGCCACCACAACGTGCGCTTGAACAGATAGAGCGCCCTGATGTCGGCCGAGGTGTAGATCAGAAACCGGTTGCGCCGCACGCCTTTGAGGATGCACTCGGCGGCACGCTCGGGCGAGACCGCGTGCCCGCTGAAGCGATCGGTCCACTTCTTGACCCGTGGGTCTTCGCGGTCGACGCCGGCGATCTGAACCGTCTGCACCAGAGGCGTTTTCACCGCCCCCGGAACCACCACCGACACGCCGATGCGGTGGCGGGCCAGATCGAAGCGCAGTACCTCGGACATGCCGCGCAGCCCGAACTTGCTCGCGCTGTAGGCCGCATGCCAGGGCAGCGCGACCAGCCCGGCCGCCGAGGACACGTTGACGATGTGGCCGCCCGTGCCTGCCGCGACCATCCGCGGCACGAACGCCTCGATGACGTGGATCGGTCCCATCAGGTTGATGTCGACCATGGACTTCCAGTGTTGGTGCGTCAGCGTCGAGACGGTGCCCCACGCCGATACCCCCGCGATGTTCATCACGATGTCCATCGCGGGGTGACGCGAATGAATGTCGTCGGCGAACGCGACCACCGCGTCGTAGTCGGAGATATCAAGAGCGCGGTACTCGGCCACTTCGGCACCCAGGGCGCGCGCGTCGGCGACGGTCTTTTCCAGACCTTCGGCGTCGCGGTCGGTCAGATAGAGCTCGGCGCCCTCGGCGGCCAGCTTCAATGCGGTCGCGCGGCCGATGCCGCTGGCGGCCCCGGTCAAAAAACAACGCTTGTTCGCATACCCGGTGTGCGCCATGGCGGTGAGGATACTGACCCTCGGCCTTACCGCTGGCCGGACGGCTGCATGTGCCCCCAGAACGCCGCCACCCACAGCCGCTCGAGGGTGTCCACGGCCCGGCGGGGGTCGATCCCGCGGCCGACGAACGTACTGTCGTGCGTCAGCGTCATCGTCGTGGTCGCGGCCAGTGTCCGGACGAGCGCGGGGAGGTCACCGGAGATCGGGCGCGCGTCGGCGTCGTTCTCCAGCAGCGCGATCAGCTTGTCGATGATGCCGTCGTAGAAGTCGTCCATCATCTCGCGGATCTTGGCGTCGGTGTTGCGCGCCACCGCACACGCGGTCAGCACCGGGTCGTCGTTGGCGTATACCGCTGCCGCGCTGCCCACCATCCGTTTCGCGAACGCCTCCGGCGTCTCCCCCGGCTCGCGGGGTGCGAAGTGGTGGGTGAGGCTGTCGAGCATCTCGCCGGCGCCGGCCAGGATCTCGGCGAGCACCGCGTACTTGGAGTCGAAGTAGAAGTAGAACCCGGAGCGGGCGACGCCGGCGTGTTCGCTGATGGCGCTGACCGACAGATCCGCGAACGGCTGTTCCTGAACCAGGTCGCGCACGGCGCTGAGGATCGCGTCACGCTGCCGGTCACCGCGGCTGCGACGCGTTTGCGATGCTGGTTGGGCGCTCATCGCCCTAGACCTTTGCACCGCGCCGCGCCAGAACAAAACTTGACATGCGTCAAGTCTGCCATCCAGGATGGTGATGAGAGTGACAACGGCCACATTCCTTTGCATCAGGAGCTCGTGAATGACCGCGACGATCAGCACGACGGACTATCTGCTCGACCAGGCCAAGCGCCGGTTGACCCCGTCGTTCAACAACTTCCCCGGCATGGGAATCGTTGAGCGCAAGCTGCTCAACACGGATTTCCCACAGAAGCCGATGGCCGAGCCGCCCCCGGGCAGCGATCTCAAGCCGGTGATCGGCGACGCCGGTCTGCCGATCCTCGGACACATGATCGAGATGTTCCGTGGCGGACCGGACTATCTGCTGCACGTCTACCGCAAGTACGGCCCGCTGTACTACGCCGACTCGCCTGCGCTGCCCGCCGTCGCGGCGCTGGGCCCCGACGCCGCTCAGGCCGTCTACTCCAACCGAAACAAGGATTTCTCCCAGCAGGGCTGGGTTCCGGTGATCGGGCCGTTCTTCCATCGCGGCCTGATGCTCCTGGACTTCGAGGAGCACATGTTCCACCGGCGCATCATGCAGGAGGCGTTCGTACGCACCCGCCTGGTCGGCTACCAGGAGCAGGTGGACAAAGTGGTTTCGCAGGTGATCGCCAACGACTGGGTCGTCAACGACGGGCGTTTCCTGATGTACCCGGCGATGAAGGAGTTGACCCTCGACATCGCCTCGATGGTGTTCATGGGCCACGAGCCCGGCTCTGACAAGGAACTGGTGACCAAGGTCAACCAGGCGTTCACCACCACGACCCGCGCCGGCAACGCCATCATCCGCAAACCCGTGCGCCCGTTCACCTGGTGGCGCGGCATGCAGGCCCGCAAGCTGCTCGAGGACTACTTCGAGGAGCGGGTCAAGGAACGCCGGGGCAAGGACGGCTCGGATCTGTTGACGGTGCTGTGCCACACCGAGGACGAGGACGGCAACAAGTTCTCCGACGAGGACATCGTCAACCACATGATCTTCCTGATGATGGCCGCGCACGACACCTCGACCTCCACCGCGACCACGATGATCTACCACCTGGCCAAGCACCCCGAGTGGCAGGAACGCTGCCGCGAGGAGTCCGACCGCCTCGGCGACGGGCCGGCCGATATCGAGTCCCTCGAAAAGCTCGAGTCGCTGGATCTGGTCATGAACGAGTCGATCCGTCTGGTCACCCCGGTGCAGTGGGCCATGCGTCAAACCGTGCGCGACACCGAGCTGCTCGGCTACTACCTGCCCAAGGGCACCAACGTCATCGCCTACCCGGGGATGAACCACCGTCTCGAGGAGTTCTACCCCGACCCGATGAAGTTCGACCCGTTGCGGTTCACCGAGCCGCGCAACGAGCACAAGCAGCACCGCTACGCGTTCAGCCCCTTCGGCGGCGGGGCGCACAAGTGCATCGGCATGACGTTCGGCCAGCTAGAGGTCAAGACAATCCTGCACCGGCTGCTGCGCAAGTACCGGCTCGAACTGCCCCGCCCGGACTACACGACCGAGTGGGATTACGGCGGCATGCCGGTGCCCAAGGACGGCATGCACATCGTGCTGCGTCCGCTGCACTGACCCGTCGTTGCCGCGAAATGGCATTCCAGCAGCGATTGTTCGAGTGACGGCCTGCCGGAATGCAATTTCGCGGCGCTCAGGCGGCGGGTCAATCAGGACGCCACCAGCAGGCGATTGGCACACGCGATGACGGCGCTCAACGCCGACTGCGTGGCGTCCTCGGATAGCCCCATCGCCCACTCCGAATTCAGCCCGTCGGAGCCGCGGATGAAGGTGGCGGTGCGCTCACCGGCGCGCACCTGGTGAAAGGCGGTCATCTCCACCGAGATCCCGCGGTCGTAGAGCATCGAGGTCAGTGCGGCGACGGGACCGGGCGCGGCCGCTGTCGTCGTGCAGATGCGGTCCCCGATGGCCAGCGTCGCCTGATAATTGCGCGGGCCCAGCCGGTGAGCGGGGCGACTGCCGTCGGCGCAGCTCCAGTTGCCCAGCCTCACCGGTCCCGACGTGGGCGCGTACTCGGCGAGAAAGGTGTCGAAAGACATCGCGTCGGCCTCCTCGCGCAGACCGCGGGGCGGCGGGGCGTCGAGACAGGCCGCGAACGCCGACGGTGCGCTGGTAGCGGATTGTGTTGCAAACGAGGTCATGTGCCGGTCTTTTCTTCCAAGAGAAGTGACCGACTACGTAGCGACGACCCACAGCGAGGGGTCGGTCAGATCAGACCCCGCTGCGGGTTGCTACTACGAGTCGCCTCGGCACGCGTTCGATCGTAGACAACCACCGACCGGGCCGCAAAGAAAAAACCGTTCGCAAACTGACCGTGGGTCCTTCGCCTTCCGACTGTCTTTCTGCCGGGCGCTTTGAAAAAGTGTGATCTTGCTTCTGGTGTCGCGATGAGCTGGGGGACGAGTGCGAAACGAAGGTGCAGGCAACCGCATGACGACGGCGGGGGGCAACACGCAGGCGTCCGCCGGCGAACGCGTGGGCTCATTTCGCTACTTCCGCGCCGAAGACCGCTGGGAGTGGTCCGACGCTGTCGCCCGGATGCACGGCTATCCGCCCGGCACGGTCGCGCCCAGCACCTCGCTGGTGCTGTCGCACAAGCACCCCGACGATGCGGCCAGCGTCGCGTTGCTGATCGAGACGGTGACCGGCTTGGGCCGACCCTTCAGCAGCCGTCACCGCATCATCGACACGCAAGGCCAGGTTCATCCCGTGCTCGTCATCGGGGAACGCATGCGCGACGTCAACAACGAGGTCGTCGGTACCCAGGGGCTGTACGTGGATCTGAGCAACGTCGACGAGACGGGAACGGTCGATGCCGCCATCGCCGACTTCACCGAGCACCGGGCGGTCATCGAACAGGCCAAAGGTGTGGTGATGATGACGTATGGCATCACCGCCGAGCGGGCCTTCGACATCCTCGTGTGGCGGTCACAGGAGACGAACACCAAACTGCGCACTCTGGCCTCCCAGATCGTCGACGACTTCACCGGTGAGCTGAAAGTGCCCGACGGGGTCCGACAGCGAGCCGACCACCTGCTGCTCACCTCGCACCGGCGGATCCGCGGCCAGGGCGGCGAGCGCAGCAACGCCTGCTGACTGACGGCGGCCGAGCGAGGCAGATCACAGCGCCTTGAATCTTCGGACGCCACGTGCTGGCCGTAGCGTGACCTTCGATGACGTGGGCCCTGCTGTTCGCCGCCGGCGTTCTCGGCGGGCTCACCGGCAGCATCGCCGGGTTGGCTTCGGTGGCCACCTATCCCGCGCTGCTGCTCTTCGGGTTGCCCCCGGTCACCGCCAATGTGACGAACACCGTGGCGCTGGTGTTCAACGGCATCGGCTCGGTGCTCGGGTCGCGTCCAGAACTCAAGGGGCAGGGCAGGTGGATCCTGCGCACCGCACCGATCGCGGTGTTCGGTGGTGTGGCCGGCGCCGCACTGCTGCTCACCACGCCCGCCGAGGGCTTCGAGAGATCGGTGCCGATTCTGCTCGCTGTCGCCTCGGTCGCGATCCTGCTGCCCCGCCGGGCTCCCGGTGACGAGCCGAGCACGGGGCGTCGCCGTGCAGCGGTGGTCATCGAGGCGAGCGCGGTGTTCCTGATCTGTATCTACGGCGGCTATTTCGGTGCGGCCGCGGGTGTGCTGCTGCTGGCGCTCCTCTTGCGCACCGGCCACGCGTCGCTTGCGGAGGCCAACGCGGGCAAGAACGTGATCCTGGGTGTGGCGAACCTCGTGGCGGCCGTGGTGTTCGCGATGCTGGCGCCGGTGCAGTGGGGTGCGATGTTGGTGCTGGGCCTGGGCTGTCTGATCGGCTCCCGGCTCGGGCCGGTCGTCGTGCGGCACGCACCCGCCGGGCCGTTGCGTGTGATGATCGGCGCGGCCGGCGTGGCGCTGGCCGTCCAGCTGGCGATCGACACCTACGCCTAGAGCTCGAAGGGGCTGGCGCCCTTGATCACCCGCTTGCCGAGGTCGATGAGGTTCTGGGCGTTGGCATGCAACCGCTCCCCCGCGTCCCGGCTCGCCTGACCGATCAGGAACCGCGACCAGGTGCCCTCGATGACGATCCCCAGCTTGAAGCACGCCATCGCGACATACCAATCGAGGCTTGATGTTTCGCGGCCGCCGGCTTCGAGGTAGGCGTCGAGGAGTTCGCGACGGGTGGCCAGTCCGCCGAGCGCGGCGAGCTCTGCGCCCGCGGTGATCGTGTTGGTCTCCAACGGCCAGCAGATCAGCATCCAGCCCAGATCGAGCAGCGGATCGCCGATCGTGCACATCTCCCAGTCGACGAACGCCGCCACCTCTGGCCTGTCGCGACGCAGCAGCACATTGCTCAGGTGCGGGTCACCGTGCAGGACACCCGGCCGACCCTCCGGCGGCAGGTTCGACGCCAGCCACTCGGCGAGTTCGGTCACGGCCAGCGACTCGGGGTCGTATCGGTCGTGGCGGTAGCTCTCGAGCAAGCGGAGGAACTGCGGAACCTGGCGCTCCAGAAAGGATCCCGGCCGTTTGAGCTCGGCGAGCGGACTGCCCTCCCACTCGACCTGCCCGAGCGCGGCCAGGCTCGCCGCGTACGACAGCCCCACTTGATGGCGCATAGCCGGATCGCGCACGTAGGCCTCGGACATGTCATCGCCGGGGTTGAAGCCGTCGACCACTTCCATCAGGTAGAAGACCACGCCGAGGACGCTGAGATCCTCACAGCCGGCGACGAATCCGGGATGCGGCACCGGTGTCCCCGCCAGCGTCCGCAACGCCGCGACCTCGCGCAGCATCGTCTTGTCGCTCGTCGGCCGCGGATGTGCCGGCGGTCGACGAAGCACCATGGGCCGGTCGTCGATCAGCAAGCGCACCACGATGTTCTGCGTACCGCCGGTCAGTGGCTCGACGTCGCTGACCGTCGTCCCCAGACCCTGCGCGCGCACCCACTGCTGCAGCGCGGCCTGGTCGTCGTGGCTCAGTGTCGGAAGTTGATGCGCGTCGTCGGGCATGCAGCCATCGTGTCAGGTCGGTCGCGGAAGCCGCACGGGAGTCGGCCGCTCACCCTATCGGCGATTTCGGTGTAGTTGGTGGCGGTGAGCGCAACCAACTACACCGAAATCCCGCTTCTACTTGGGGGCGAAGCGCTGGCCCGCATCCAGGCGCAGGCACTGGCCGTTGAGCATCGGGTTCTCGACGATCGCGGCCACCAGCTTGGCGTACTCCTCGGGCTTGCCGAGCCGCTTCGGGAACGCCGCGTCCTTGGTCAGTGCCTTGGCGAACTCGTCGGGAATGCCCTCGGTCAGCCCCGTGGCGAACAGACTCGGCGCGATTGCCAGCGCCCGGATGCCCAGGCTGCCCATGTCGCGGGCCATCGTCAGGCACATCCCGGCGATTGCGGCCTTGGACGCGGTGTAGGCGACCTGCCCGATCTGGCCCTCGAACGCCGCGATCGAGGCGGTGTTGATGATGACGCCGCGCTCTTCCTGCTCGTCGTCGACGAGGTCCTGCTGGCTCATCTGCCAGCCGGCCAGCCTGCTGATGTTGAACGTGCCGATGAGGTTGAGGTCCACGCACTTACGGAACGTGTCGAGGCTGTGCGGACCGTCCTTCTTGACCGTGCGCTCGGCGGCGCCGCCGCCGGCCGTCGTCACGATGATGTGCAGCGCGCCGAGCTTGTCGATCGCCTGCTGCAGCACCTTCTCGGTGCCCTCGAAGTCGGTGACGTCCACCTCGAAGAAGGAGGCGCCGATCGCGTCGGCAACTTCCTTGCCCTTCGACTGCGGGCGGTCCAGAATCGCCACGTCCGCGCCGCGTTGAGCCAGCAACTCGGCCGTCGCCTTGCCGAAGCCGGACGCTCCGCCGACGACGATGGCCTTCTTGCCAGAAATCTCCACCTGGGTCTCCCCTTTCCAAAAAGAGCTCGATTCGTAAAGCAACCTAGCTGACGTCACCATTCGGTAAGCCCGTCGGGTCGCCAACGTGAGTACTTTGAGCGGCATGACGTCGCGCAGCACCAAGGCGATGGGCGGCATCGCAGCGGCCGCCGTCGCGCTGGGCGTGACCCAATTGCTGGCGGTCTTCGTCGGGCCGCGGGCCGACTCGCGTACCGCCGTCGGGTCGGCGGTGATCGACCTGACGCCCGCCCCGGTCAAAGAGTGGGCGATCCAGACCTTCGGGATGGCCGACAAACTCGTCCTGTCGATGCTCGTGCTCGCGGTGATCGCCGTCGTGGCCGCCGCCACCGCGGCGCTGGAGACCCGGCGCTTCCCGATCGGCAGCGTCGCGATCGTCGCAGCCGGCGTCGCCGGGTGCGCAGCGGTGCTCTCGCGCGCGGGGGCGACGCTGTTGGACACCCTGCCCACGGTGGTCGGCGCCGCGTGCGGCGTCGCGGTGCTGCGACTGCTGACGTCGGGGCGGTTCACCGACGACGGGCAGGCCGCCACCGACGAGGGACCCGATCCCGGCCGACGGCTGTCGTTGCTCACGCTGGGCTTCCTCGGGGCGGGCGCGCTGACCGGAGTGGGTGGCGTTGTGCTGTCGCGCCTCACGACCTCGGTCTCCGGTGACCGCACGGCATTCGCGCTGCCGCCGGTCGACGTCGCCGCTCCCCCGATCCCCGCGACGGTGCAGCCGAAAGGTGTTGGGCTGCCGTCATTCGTCACCAACAACGCTGACTTCTACCGGATCGACACCGCGCTGAGCGTGCCGCAGTTGAGTCGCGAGAGCTGGCAGCTGCGGATCCACGGCATGGTCGATCGCGAAATCACTTTGCGCTTCGACGATCTCGACCGATTCGACGTGGTCGAGAAAGTGGTGACGCTCACGTGTGTATCGAACCCGGTCGGCGGTGACCTGATCGGCAACGCCACGTGGACGGGATACCGCGTGTCAGACCTGTTGGCCGAAGCCGGGATTCACCGTGACGCGGACATGGTGCTGTCGATGTCGATCGACGGGTTCACCGCAGGCACTCCGGTCGAGGCGCTCACCGACGACCGAGGCTCGCTGCTGGCGGTCGGCATGAACGGCGAACCGCTGCCGACCGAGCACGGCTATCCCGCCCGCCTGGTGGTTCCCGGGTTGTACGGGTATGTCTCGGCGACGAAGTGGGTGGTCGACCTCGAGGTGACGCGGTTCGACCGCGCCCAGGCCTACTGGACCCGTCTGGGGTGGTCACCGCGCGGGCCGATCAAGACCGAGTCGCGGATCGACGTGCCGCGCAGTGGTCAAGACGTGCCCCGCGGGGCGGTGACATTCGGTGGCGTGGCGTGGGCGCAGAACCGCGGGGTGCGCAACGTCGAGGTGCGCGTCGACGGACCCGCCGGACAGGGCGATTGGCAACCGGCCGAACTCGGCGCCGCCTACTCCAACGAGACCTGGCGGCTGTGGAGTTTCCCGTGGCAGGCCGCTCAGCCCGGACCGCACACCATCACGGTGCGGGCCACCGACAACACCGGCGCGACACAGACCGCCGCCATCGCCCAACCGATCCCCGACGGCGCCACCGGCTGGCACAGCGTCGACTTCGAAGTCACCTAGTTCTCTGCTGCGAGCGACCGTTCAGTCCCTCGACACGCCGCTAATAGGCGTGCAATTGCGGTCGTCCCCTACTGGCGTGTGGGCCCACGCGCCCGACGGATGGCCTCTCGCGGCTCAACAATGTCGGATCGGCGTGACAGGCTGAACCCGTGCAGTTACTCGACGTCGCCACGGCGTCCGCCGAGGTCGGTGCGTCCTCGTCGCGGCTGGCCAAGACGGCCAGAATCGCCGACCTGCTGGGCCGCGCCGGCGACGAGGACGACGCCGACCAGGTCGCGGTCGTGGTGTCGTGGCTCTCCGGTGAGCTGCCGCAACGGCAGATCGGTGTCGGGTGGGCCTCGCTGCGCTCGCTTCCGCCCCCGGCGGAGCTCGCATCGTTGACGGTGTCCGATGTCCACGCGCGGTTCACCGAGATCGGGCAGGTCGCGGGCAAGGGCTCGCAGGCACGGCGCGCCGGGCTGCTCACCGGACTGTTCGGCGCCGCGACCGCAGAGGAGCAGACGTTCCTGCGTCGGCTGCTGGGCGGCGAGCTGCGCCAGGGCGCACTCGTCGGCGTGATGGCCGATGCAGTCGCCAAGGCCGCCGGCCTCCCGGCCGCCGCGGTGCGCCGTGCCGCGATGCTTGGCGGCGACCTGCCCGCCGTCGCGGCCGCCGCCCTGACCATCGGTGAAGCCGCGCTAGAGCGGTTCACGCTGACGGTCGGCCGTCCGGTGGGCCCGATGCTGGCGCAGACGGCAGCCGGCGTGGCCGAGGCACTCGAACGTCTCGGCGGCACAGCAGTTTTCGAAGCGAAGCTGGACGGCGCCCGGGTACAGGTGCATCGGCGAGGCGATGAGGTGTCGATATACACCCGAAGCCTCGACGACGTGACGGCGCGCCTCCCGGAGGTCGTAGACGCCGCGCTGGCGTTGCCGGTCACGACCGTGATCGCCGATGCCGAGGCGATCGCACTCAAACCCGACGGACGCCCGCACCGCTTCCAGGTGACGGCATCGCGGTTCGGTCGCTCCGCCGACATCGCCGCCGCCGCGGCGGCCCAGCCGCTGTCGGTCTTCGTGTTCGACCTGCTGCACGTCGACGGCGTCGACCTGCTCGACAAAACGGCCTCCGAGCGCATCGAGGTGCTCGACGCGCTCGTCCCGAAGCTGCACCGCGTCGACCGCCTCGTCACCGACGACGTCGAACAGGCGCGCGAGTTCCTGGAGGTGACGCTGGCCGCCGGCCACGAGGGCGTGATGGCCAAGTCGTTGACCGCGCCGTACGAGGCGGGCCGACGCGGGGCCGGCTGGCTCAAGGTCAAACCCGTGCACACCCTCGACCTGGTGGTGCTCGCGGTCGAGTGGGGTTCGGGCCGTCGCACCGGTAAATTGTCCAACATCCATCTCGGCGCGCGGGATCCGCAGACGGGCGAATTCGTCATGCTCGGAAAGACTTTCAAGGGTATGACCGACGCCATGCTCGAATGGCAGACCACCCGGTTCCTCGAGTTGGCCGACGGGCCGACCGATGGCTCCGGCTCGATGGCCGGCTCGGCCGGCCGTGTGGTGCGGGTCAGACCCGAGCAGGTCGTCGAGATCGCGTTCGACGGCGTGCAGACGTCGACGCGCTACCCCGGCGGGATGGCATTGCGGTTCGCCAGGGTGCTGCGCTACCGCGACGACAAGAGCCCCGTCGAAGCCGACACCATCGACACGGTGCGCGCGTTCTACCAGCGCGGAAGCTGAAGCCCGCGGTTTTGACACGTCGCCGGCGCCGCCGATGAAAGGATCGCCACATGGCATCTCCGACCGCTCCCGCAGAGCGCACAGAGGAAACCCAAGGCGACGTCACCTATATCCGCACCGTCAAGGACCTGCCGCCGGTCGCGATCATCGACCGGTCACCGATTACGGTTCGGCACCGGATCATCTTCGGCGTCATCGCCCTGCTCGGCGCGGTCGCGTGGGCGGTGATCGCGTTCTTCCGCGGGGAGACCGTCAACGCCGTGTGGTTCGTCATCGCCGCGATCTGCACCTACGTGATCGGCTTCCGGTTCTACGCCCGGCTCATCGAGATGAAGATCGTGCGTCCGCGCGACGACCATGCCACTCCCGCCGAGCTTTTCGAGAACGGCACGGACTACATGCCCACCGACCGGCGGGTGTTGTTCGGACACCACTTCGCCGCGATCGCCGGCGCGGGCCCGCTCGTCGGACCCGTCCTGGCTATGCAGATGGGTTACCTGCCGGGAACCATCTGGATCATCATCGGCGCGGTCGTCGCGGGCTGCGTCCAGGACTATCTCGTGTTGGCGATCTCGACGCGCCGGCGGGGCCGCTCGCTGGGACAGATGGCCCGTGACGAACTCGGGACGATCGGCGGTGTGGCCGCCATCGTCGGCGTGCTCGTCATCATGGTGATCCTGCTGGCGGTGCTGGCCCTGGTGGTCGTGGGTGCGCTCGCCGAGAGCCCGTGGGGCGTCTTCTCGATCGCCATGACGATCCCGATCGCGATCTTCATGGGCCTGTACCTGAGGTTCCTGCGGCCGGGCCGGGTGTCGGAGGTGTCGCTCATCGGCGTTGCGCTGCTGCTGCTCGCGGTCGCCTCCGGCGGGTGGGTCGCCGAAACCGCCTGGGGCACGGAATGGTTCACGCTGTCGAAGGTGAGCCTGTCGTGGGCCCTCATCATCTACGGATTCGCCGCGTCGGTGCTGCCGGTGTGGTTCCTGCTCGCGCCGCGCGACTACCTGTCGACCTTCATGAAGGTCGGCACCATCGCCCTGCTTGCAGTCGGCATCGTGCTCGCCCGCCCAATCATGGAGGCCCCGGCGATCTCGGCGTTCGCGGCTGAGGGCACCGGTCCGGTGTTCGCGGGATCGCTGTTCCCCTTCTTGTTCATCACGATCGCGTGTGGTGCGCTGTCGGGCTTTCATGCGCTGATCTCGTCGGGCACCACCCCGAAACTGCTCGAAAAAGAAGGCCAGATGCGCCTGATCGGCTACGGCGGCATGATCACCGAGTCGTTCGTCGCGATCATGGCGTTGATCACCGCGGCCATCCTCAATCAGCACCTGTACTTCGCGATCAACGCGCCCGCGGCCTCGACCGGTTCCACCGCCGAGACCGCCGCGGCCTACGTCAACAGCCTGCCGATCGACAGTCCGCCGATCACCGCCGAGCAGATCACTCAAGCCGCCGAGAGCGTCGGTGAAGAGTCCATCGTGTCGAGGACCGGCGGTGCTCCCACACTGGCGTTCGGCATGTCCGAGGTGCTGAGCAAAGTGTTCGGCGGTGACGCCCTCAAGGCGTTCTGGTATCACTTCGCGATCATGTTCGAAGCGCTGTTCATCCTCACCACCGTGGACGCGGGCACCCGGGTCGCGCGGTTCATGCTCTCCGACGGTCTGAGCAACCTCGGAGGTCCGCTGCGCAAGCTGAAGGACCCGAGTTGGCGTGTGGGAGCGTGGGTCTGCAGTCTGCTCGTGGTGGCGGGCTGGGGCAGCATCCTGCTGATGGGCGTCACCGACCCGCTCGGCGGCATCAACACGCTGTTCCCGCTGTTCGGTATCGCCAACCAGTTGCTGGCCGCGATCGCCTTGACGGTCGTGACCGTGGTGGTGGTGAAGAAGGGCCTACTGAAATGGGCTTGGATACCGGCGATCCCGTTGCTGTGGGATCTGATCGTGACGATGACGGCGTCGTGGCAGAAGATCTTCTCCGGCGATCCGAAGGTCGGCTACTGGACTCAGCATTTCCAGTACCGCAACGCGAAGGACGCCGGTGAGACGGCATTCGGCGCGGCCAAGGACGCCGGCGAGCTCGACGCGGTCATCCGCAACACGTTCATCCAGGGCACACTGTCGATCGTGTTCGCGCTGCTCGTGCTGATCGTGTTCATCACCGGGGTGATCATGGTGATCCGGACGCTTCGCGGCACCGCACCGCCGACGACCGAGGACGAACCGGTGCCGTCCCGGATCTTCGCGCCCTCGGACCTGCTCATGACCAAGCCGGAGAAGGAGGTGGCCAAGCAGTGGGACGCGTTACCAAAAGCGCACGCAAAATCGGCTCGTACTGGCGCACCTTCGTAGGCGACCTGATGGGCGACACCCACTACCGGCGGTATGTCGAGCACCGGTTGCGGACCCATCCGGGTGAACCGGTGCTCTCCGAACGGGACTACTGGCGGATGCGGCACGCCGCAGCCGAGGCCAATCCGGGTGCGCGCTGCTGTTAACCCGGCCGTCGGCCTCGCCGGCTAGCCCGAGGCGACGACCCCCTCGGAAATCCAGGGTGCCGCAGTCGTTTTGGCGCTCCGGAACGCGCTGGGGACGTCGTCGGTGACGGCCCACGTCGCGGCCAATCGGCCCATGCCTACCGCGTACGCACAATGCACGCCGAGTTCGACGAGTTCCTCTTCGGTGAAGTGGCGCCGAAGGTCGTCGTACACGGCATCGTCGATCGCGAGGTGGTCGGTGGCGAACAAGTCGGCGAACCGCAGCGCGCTGCGCTCGGCGTCTGACAGGTCGTCGGCCTCCTCGGGACGTTCCAGTGAACAGACCGCTTCCTCGGTGAGCCCGGCATCGACCGCACTCTGGTAGCGCACCGACATGCAACTGCGGCACTGGTTGTGGAACGCGATGCGCAGTCGCACGAGCTCGACGAGCCTCGGCGACAAGGTGCCGCTGGACTGCAGCGCGGCCCGAAGCGAGCCCAGCGCGGCAGCGACGTCGGGCCGATGGCCGAGTATCGAGGCCACGCCGAGGTTGATCCGATCACCTTGGCCCAGATCGTCGGTCGGAATCGCAGCAAAGGCCGTCGACGGCACAACTCGGGACATGGCCACCTCACATCGCAGCGGTTCTCGGGTGGGGCCACGATATCTCGCGCGGTCGCAACCGTGGGTCAAACCAAGCGCGGGACAACAACCGATTCGGCGAGTATCCGGGCTTCCGCTCAGGCCGTCAGTGAATACCGGATCGGCAGGTGTTTGAGCCCGCCGACGAAGGTCGTCGCCACATACTCGGGGCGGCCCGCCAACTCGACACCCTTCAGGCGGGGCAGCAGCTCGCTGAAGAAGCTGTTGACCTCCATGCGTGCCAACGCCGCCCCCAGGCAGAAGTGCACGCCGTACCCGAAGGCGACGTGCTTGTTCGGGTCGCGGGCGATGTCGAAGCGGAAGGGATCGTCGAACACGTCCTCGTCACGGTTGCCTGAGACATAGGACAGCAGAACCGATTCGCCTGCCGCGATCGGAACGCCCCGCACGGTGGTGTCCTCGGCGGCCGTCCGCATGAAGGCCTTTACCGGCGTCACCCAGCGGATCATCTCCTCGACCGCCAGCGGCATCTTGACGAGGTCGCGGCTCAGCTTGTGGCGTTGTTCGGGACTCTCGATGAGCGCCAGCATCCCGCCGGAGATGGTCGCGCTCGTGGTGTCGTGCCCCGCTGCGGCGATGATCGCGTAGTAGGAGATCGTGTCGATGTCCGACAGCGGTTCGCCGTTGATGGTCGCGTTGGCGATCGCTGATGCGAGGTCAGCGGTCGGGCTCTCGCGGCGCGAGGCGGTCAACGCGGTGAAGTACTCGAACATCTCGACCAGCGCCGACATCTGGTCGGCCTGGTCCGCACTCCGCTTGAATTCGTCGTCGTCACTGCCGAACAACTCCTGGGTGAGCTTGAGCATCAGCGGGAAGTCCGACTCCGGGATGCCCAGCAACGACATGATGACGTAGAGCGGGAAGTTCACCGCGACCTGTTGGACGAAGTCGCACTCGGTGCCGATGTCCAACATTTTGTCGACGTACACCTTGGCGAGTTCGTCGACGCGGATCTTCAACGCGCGCATCGCCTTCGGCCGAAACCAGTCGGCCCCGATGGCACGCACCACGCGATGCTGCGGATCGTCCATGTGGATCAGGGTGCGTACGCCGATCGCCGCCTGCTGCTCGTCGCCCTCCTCGGTGACCAATACCGGCCGCGGATGATTGGTGAACAGCGTGTTGGCCCGCTCGATGTCCATGATGTCGGCGTGCTTGGTGATCGCCCAGAACGGGCGGTAGTTCGGCACGTCGACCCACGAGACGGGCGCGTTGGCGCGCAGATGCGTCAGCGCCGAATGCAGTTTGGTTTCATCGGTGTAGGCCTGCGGGGTGGCAAACACCCTGGCCGCCTCGTCCATAATCGGTGTGCTCACAAGAACTCCTCTGCCGAACCGTCACCTGCCGCGCACTTCCTCCAGCACGGCAACTATCGTCGTTTCCTCGATCGAGCGCGGAAATCCGATCATCACCCGGTCGATCACGCCGTCGCACCGGTCTGCGATCTTGGCCGCCAACTTGTCGATCGGGGCGACCACCGCGAATGCCTCCAGAATCTGGTCGTCGATCAGCGTGCCCATCGCGTCCCACTCGCCGGCGAGGCTGAGCCGGTGCAGTTCGTCGTGCAGATCGGACCACCCGTGCAGCGCAAGCACTTTGCGATAGGCCGGGGTCGACCCGTAGAAGGCGATCTGCTTGCGGGTGGCGACGGCGGCGTCGGTGACCTGGCGCTCGTCGGCGCCGGTCACTACGAAAATGGGACACGACACCTGAAAGTCGCTGCGCCGCCTGCCCGATCGGGCCATACCGCGTTCGAGCGCCGGGATGGTGACCTCTTGAAAGTAGCGTTTGGTCGTGAACGCGTGGGCCAGAACGCCGTCGGCGACCTCGCCGGCCATCTCGGTCATCGCCTCACCCACCGCGGCGATGAACACCTTCGGGAACCCGTAGTCATGCGGTTCGGGAGTGAACATCGGCGTCATCAGCTTGTGCGTGTAGAAGTCGCCCTCGAACCGCAGCCGCGAACCGTCGCGCCAGCATGTCCAGATTTCGCGCATCGCGTGCACGAATTCGCCCATGCGGCGCACGGGCTGGCTCCACGGCATGCTGAACCGCTTCTCGATGTGCGGCCGGATCTGCGAACCCAGCCCCACGATGAGCCGGCCCCGCGAATAGTCCTGCAGATCCCAGCCGATGTTGGCCACGGTCATGGGGTTTCGGGCGAACGCCACCGCGATGCTGGTGCCGAGATCGAGGGTTTGGGTGTGCTCGGCGGCGAGCGTCAGCGGCAGGAACGGGTCGTGGGCGACCTCGGCCGTCCAGCACCCGTCATACCCGCGCCGCTGCAGCGTGCCCGCCGTTTCGGCCACGTCGGCGAGCCGACTGGAGACCGCCCCGTCGACCTTCAGGCCGGCGCCGCTAAGCATGGTCGTAGACGCTACAGTAAGCGATTCAGTATGGTCAACGAGGTCATGCCGGTGCGACGATCGCCTATCCATGGACAGGAGTTGTGATGACCAAGGCCGAGGATTGGCATGCCACGCTCGACGAGCTGTCGCGGCGACGTCAGACCGCCTACGACATGGGCGGCGCCGAACGGGTCGCCAAGCACCGCCACAAAGGCAAGCTCGACGCCCGCGCGCGCATCGAGTACCTGCTCGACAAGGGCACGTTCCGCGAGTTCGGCACCCTGGTCGGCGGTGACATCGCCGCCGACGGCATCGTCGCCGGCTCCGGCTATCTCGACGGCAAGCCGGTGATGGTCGGCGCCGAGGATTTCACGACACTGGCGGGCAGCATCGGCCCCGGCGGAAACGCCAAGCGGTACCGATTGGCGGAGCTGGCCGTGCGCGACAAGGTGCCGCTGGTGATGCTGCTCGAGGGCGCGGGCTTTCGCCCCAGCGGCGAGCACTACGGCCGCACCCCGACCGACCTTCTCGCGCAAGCCCAGTGTTCGGGCAAGGTGCCGATGGTCGCCGGTTTGCTCGGGCCGTCGGCCGGGCACGGCGCGCTGGTCGCTCCGGTCTGCGACTGGACGATCATGAGCCGCCAGGGCGCCATCTTCACCGCGGGCCCTCCCGTGGTGAAAGAGTCGACGGGCGAGGACATCTCGAAGGAGGACCTCGGCGGTCCGACGGTGGCCCTCGCCAGCGGCGTGATCCACAACCTCGCCGAGGACGACGAAGCGGTGCTCGACGACATCCGCCGCTACCTGTCGTACTTTCCGGCCAGCGCGTGGTCGTATCCGGATTCGCTTCCCGCCGATGAGGCGGCCGCCCCGCGGAACACCCCGGAGCTGCTCGAGCTTGTGCCCCGCGGCAATCGGCGCGTCTACGACATGCGGCGCGTGCTCGACGTCGTCTTCGACCGCCCCGACTGGTTCGAGGTCCAGCCGAAGTTCGGGCCGGCGATCATCTGCGCGCTGGCCCATCTCGGCGGCCACCCCGTCGCGGTGGTGGCCAACCAACCGCAGGTCATCGCCGGTTCCATCGACGCCGACGCCGCGGACAAAGCGGCACACTTCATCACCGTCGCCGACTCGTTCCACCTGCCGATCGTGTTCCTCGCCGACAACCCGGGGATGCTGCCCGGGAGCCGCTCGGAGAAAGCCGGTGTGCTGCGCAGCGGTGCGCGGATGTTCGCCGCGCAGACCGCCGCGACGACGATCAAGCTGCACGTCACACTGCGCAAGGCGTACGGTTTCGGCTCGATGGTGATGTCGCTGTTGGGGTTTGACAACCAGAGCGCGACGTTCGCCTACCCGGGCGCCACGATGGGCGCGATGAGCGCGGCCGCACTCAGCAAGGCCTCACACGCCGCCGAGGATGTCGAGGCGCGGCTTCGCCAGATGGAGGTCGAGGCGTCGTTCCGGTCGGCGGGTCACCTCGGTTTCGACGACCTGATCCATCCCGAGGAGACCCGCAACGCACTGCTGTGGGGGCTGCAGCGAGCGGTCTACAGCCGCCAGGCTGCCCCCGAACCGGTCGCCCGCACGGTCATCACGCCCTGAACCCAGTCCGCGCTAACCCCAGTCCGCTCGAGCGAGCGTGTCTGCACACGACGCGCCGCCCTTTTTTCCGCGAACGCGCACGCTCGCGCAGCGGTGAGCGTGCAAATCGCGCGCACTTTTCGCGGCGTGGCGTGAACAGACACGCACGCTCGCCACAAGAAGCGCTGTGGGGTTACTCAGAGGCGCGGTAGGCGGCGACGATCGGTTCCAGTTCGTCGGGCGTCGCGCCGTGCATGATCAGCGCGTCGGCGCCGTAGTCGAACTCCTTGCGGATGCGCTCGACGCACTGCCGGGCCGATCCGGTGGCCGACGGCTCCAACCATTCGTCGGGGATCAGGGTCGCGATGTGTTCGATCTGCTCGGCCGACGCCTTGTGGTCGATACCGCCGGGGATCGACTGGACGACCTTGTCGTCGCGGAAGCGTTGCAGCACAGCAGGATCCCAGCCGTTGGTGCTGACCAGGAGATCACCGTAGCCCTGCAGGTACGTGGCCAGCCGGGCCACCGTCTTTTTCAACCGCAGCTCTTCGGGCAGATGGTCGCCGACCGTGGCAAAGCATGACCACACCCGCACGCTCGACGGATCGCGGCCCGCCTTCTCGGCGGCGTCCTTGACCGTCTTCACGGCCCGCTGCAGCGTCTCGGGAGTGAAGTAGGTGTGCAGGACGACGTCGTCGAACGCCCGCCCGCCCAGCGCCAGCGTCTGCGGGCCGAACGCCACGATCGCCAGCCGGATGTCTTCGCGGAAGTCCGGGTCGAGGAACAGCACCTGATACTTGCCGATCGGTCCGTCGTGGTTGAAGATCACCTCGCCGTTCCACAGCCGACGCACGACCTGGGCGAAATCCTCCATCTGCGCGGTCGTGACCGACGGGATGCCGAACGCCGCGTACATCGCCGCGACCCCCCGCCCGATGCCCAAGGTGAAGCGGCCGCCCGAGAGGCGGTGCATCGTCGTGGCCCACGATCCGGTGATGAGCGGATGACGTGTGTTGTGATTCGTTGCCGCCGTGGCGATCTGCATGCGCGACGTCACCGCGCACGCCGCACCCACCAGCGACGACGCTTCCTTGACGTTCCAGCGTTCGGAGATGAACGCGGTGCCGAACCCGAGCTCCTCGCCGCGGCGAGCCTCGTCCATCAGCGTGGCCGGGCCCTCACCCCCGGCGCCCGCCAACAGGTAGTAGCCCAGCTCGTCGAGCACTTGTTCGCCGCTCATTTCCCCACGTCGCTTCGCTCCCCAGCCCGCCGGATCCGTCACGCCCACACTCCTTGCTTGTAGCCGCAGTTCCACACCTCGACGATTCTGCCGTCGACCACCCGGAAGACTTCCATACTGCCGATCGTGGTCTGCGTCCCGTCCTTCATCGTGATCGGTGACTGGTAGACGATCGCGACGTGCTCACCGTCGTCACCGGCGACCACGAGGTTCAGGTCGAAGCGGATGCTCTCCGACACCTGCCACATATCGACCACCCGTCGCACCGCCTGCTCGTGCGTCAGAACATGCGCCGGCTCCCCCACTTCGTGGCGAATCACCGTCTCGCCCAACAGTTCCTCGGCCAGTGCAAAGTCCGCCTTGTTCCACGCCACCAGGTTGTACAACTCCACCACCTCGCGTGCGGACCGGCTCATGAGAACACCTCCAGGGCGTCGATGGCATCGATCGCGGCCACGGCGCGGTCGGTGAGCGTCAGGCACAGTCGCCGGGACCGTTCCGGCAACGCGTCCCACCCGTTGAGCGTGATGACCGGCAGCACCATCAGATAGACCGCGGCGAAGCGGTAGTGCCGCCACGCCTCCTCGAAGTCGTATGCAGATCCGTGCGCGGCGACGTGGTCGAGGTACTCACGCAGCAGCGCCTCGTCGTGGCCTTCCCGGACGTCGGTCGGCAGGCCCTGGGTGACGAGGTACGCGATGTCGGCCGCACCCGCGCCGCGGGCGGTGAACTGGAAGTCGACCACCTTCATCCGGTCGCCGGAGAAGAAGAGGTTGTCGGCCCGGATATCGCCGTGCAGCACCATGTCCCGTTCGGCAAGCACGGGCAGCGCCGCGACCGCGCGTTCGGCGAAGCGTTCCGCGAACGCCGCCACACCGGGCGGGACTCGCACCGCGGTCTGCGCACGGTAGATCTGCCATCCCGGCCCGAACGCCGGAAGCAGCAGGTCCCGTGCGATCGGGGTGTCGATGCTCGGAAACTGCTCGAGCACAGCCGGTTCGCCCGACCACGCATGCAGGCCGGCCAGTTCTCCGATGCAGGTGCGGGCCCGGTCCATCGTCAGCCCCGCCAGGTGATCGGCGTTGTCCCACTCCGAGAGGTCCTCGAGCAGCAGCACGAAATCGACGCCGTCATCAGCCATCCGGGCGGTGTAGACCCGCGGTGTGTCCATCGGCGCCCGCCCGGCGACGTCACGGTAGAAGGACACCTCGCGCCGGTAGCCACCCAGCAGCTCCATCGCGCCGCGCGCCTCCGACACCGCGGGAAGTTTGGCGATCAGCGTGGACGGCACCGCCGCGCCGGTCAGGTGCAGCCGGTACAGCAGCGACGAGAAACCGCTGTCCATCGCGATCTGCTCGGCGCGGACGTCGTCGACTGTCGCGCCGTGGAGCCCCGCGTCGGTGCGGAGCGCCTCGGTCAACCACGCGGCGTCGATCTCGTCGATTCCGCCGGGCACCGCGGCGGCCGTACTCGCCGTCATCACGCCCCGCTCCCGCTGACCGCCCTGAGGAAGCGTTCCGACGCCCGCTGCACACCGCCCGCGAACAGGTGGCCGACGTGGCTGCCGCAGTGCCAGTACAGTTCGCCGCCCCACCGTTCGTGCAGTCGCTCGGCCGGCTCGCGACGCGCCATCTGGTCGTGCCACGCCCCGACGATGAGCCGACGCTCGGGCGGAGCCGTGGGCTCGACGGACTGGTAGTCCACGACCGACATCACGCGTTCGACGGGTTCTGACCGCAACAGGTCGACCGTCTCGCGCACCGACGGTCCCCACCGCCCGAGGTGTGCGGCGATCATCGCGTTGAGCCCGAAGATCGGGGTGTAGACCGCGACGGCGTCGACCGCTTCGAGGTGCGAGACCAGACCCGCCACCGGGCTGCCCATCGAAACCCCTGATACGGCAATCGCACTCGCCTGCGGCCGAAGCCAACGGAGCACCGCCCGCACCTCGGACACCACCCGGATCATGCCCGCCAGGTTGTTCAGCGGATCCATGTTCGGATATGTCGGCCACCGGTCGCGCCGCACCCCGCATCCGGGTTGCACCGGCAGCGCAATGTTGTACCCGAGCTGTTCCTGCAGCCGCCGCGCCCGCGAGAACACCAGGTCGATCGGCAGCCCCTGACCGGCGCCGTGCACCCACACCAGCCACGGCCGCGCCTCGTCACCGCTTCGGCACAGATGGACCACCGCCGTGGCGGGACCGCCGAATCCCTGCAGCGACGACGGCAGGTGGGGGTCGTGCTCGAAGCTCAATTGTTCGTATCGGGATCGGCCGAACCGGCGGTGCCGGATCATTCTGGGCCGCAGCGCATCCGGCTCGACGTGCACACCCCCCATGCCCAAGCCCTCTAGCTCCTCAGCGGCGGCGGCGCAGGACTCGACCGTGCGCTCCAGCCGCGGTGGAGGTGCGGTCAGCGTCATTCCCGTCAGCGCCAGTTCGTCGAGCACGACCTCACCGAGTTGGCGGGCACCGCTGCGCGACAGCGGCTTCCAGTCGCCGGGTCCGGCCACCGCGGCGTGTGCTCTGGGCACCACGCCCGCGAAGTCGCGCCCGACGCGGTACGCGCGTTCGGCGGGTCTCATGCCAGCTTGAACCCGGCGTAGCCGGCGTCGGCGACCTCGTCGCAGCGGCGCCGGTACTCGGGAATGCCCGCGGTGTAGCCCATGTACATCCGCTTCTTGCCCGGTACGTTGCCGCCGTTGTACCAGGAGTTGCACGACGGATGGTCGAGCACCGTCGGCGCCACCAACGACGTCGCGTGTTCGATCCACTCGCGTTGCGCGTCGGGCAACGCTTCGATGCTGCGATACCCCTTGTCCTTCAGGTACCCGATGCAGTCGCCGATCCACTCGACGTGCTGTTCGAGCGCGGTCACGAAATTGCTTGCCGGGGCCGGGCTTCCGGGCGCCTGGATGATGAACAGGTTCGGGAAGCCCGCCACCGCGATCCCCAGGTATGCGTACGGCCCCTCGGTCGTCCAAAAGTCGCCCAGGGACAGCTCGTCGCGCCCGGTCACCGCGATCCTCGTCATCGCCCCGGTCATCGCGTCGAAGCCGGTGGCGTAGATGATCACGTCGAGCTCGTGGTCGCCCTGTTCCGTGCGGATGCCCGTCGAGGTGACCTCCACGATCGGACCCTTGCGCAGGTCAACCAGCGTCACGTTGGCGCGGTTGAATGTCTCGTAGTAACCCTGGTCGATGATCGGACGCTTACATCCGAACGGGTGCGTCGGGGTCAGCGCCGCCGCGGTCTCGGGGTTCTTGACGATGCGCGCCACCGCCTCGCCGTAGAGTTTGGCCGCCATCTGGTTGGCCTCGATGTCGAAGAACACGTCGCCCCAGCTGAGCGCGCCGATGATGCCGCCCTCCTCGACGGCGCGCAGTTGCTCCTCGCGAGAAGCCGACTTCAGCGGCGGTTTGGTCATCATCTCGAACATCACCGAGAACGCGCTCAGCCGGGCCGCGCCCACCGCGTGTTCGCGTTGCGCGGCGCGGATCTGGGCGTAGTTCGCCTTCAACTCGTCGAGTTCGCCGTCGTCGAAGGGGCGAACCTCCCACGGCAGCGTATAGGCCGGCGAGCGCTGAAAGACGGTGAGGTGGCCGGCCTGTTGAGCCACGACCGGGATCAGTTGTACGCCAGTCGAACCCGTCCCGATCACGCCGACCCGCTTGCCAGCCAAGTCCACGTCGTGCTGCGGCCACCGACTGGTGAACAGCGAGACACCCTCGAAGGCACCCATGCCGGGGATCTCCGGCTCCTTCGGGACCGACAGGATCCCCGTCGCCGCCACGACGAACGGTGCGACGAACACCTTCCCGTCCGCGGCCCGCACCTCCCACTCGGAGGCGGTCTCGTCGAAGGTCATCGCGGTGACCTCGGTGTGGAACCGGATGTCGCGGCGGAGATCGAGTCGGTCGGCAACGAAGTTCAGGTACGCCTCGATCTCGGGCTGGCGCGGCATCGTCTCGGTCCACACCCACTCCTGCTCGATCTCCTCGGAGAAGCTGTAGGAGTACTCGATGCTCTCGATGTCACAGCGGGCACCGGGATACCGGTTGAACAGCCATGTGCCCCCGACGTTCTCGGCCTTCTCCAGGACGATGGTGCGCAGCCCCTGCTCACGCAGTCGATGCAGCGCGTACAGCCCGGAGAACCCGGCCCCGACGATGATCGCGTCGAAGCGGGTGGAATCGGATGTCGTCACAGGTGGGCCCTCACGTCCAGGAAGTGGAGATACTGTAACTATTACAGTATTGCGCCGGACCGCAGGCGGATTTCGGTGAACACGACCGGATCGTCGCTGTTCCTGAAACCACTACTGTAAGCTCTTCCATTACTACGCGGATATGGGAGGCGGCGCGGCATGAAAGTACCGTTCACCTGGAAGGTCACCGGTTGGTTCATGATCGGCTGGTCCGCGGAATTCCCCGCGGGCGAGACGCGGCCGCTGCGGTACTTCGGCGAAGACCTGGTCGCCTACCGCGACGAGGCCGGCGAGCTGCACATGCTTTCTGCGCACTGTCGGCATCTCGGCGCGCACATCGGCCACGGCGGCAAGGTCGTCGGCGAATGCGTCGAATGTCCCTTCCACGGTTGGCGGTGGGGCCCGGACGGCACCAACCGCTACATCCCCTACCAGCCCGACCGGCCCAACAAGGCGCTGCGTCTTCGCGTCTTCCCGGTGCGCGAGCAGTACGGCTGCGTGTTCGCCTGGCATCACCCCGAAGGCGAGCCGCCGCGGTGGGAACTGCCGGACTTGTTCCACAAATTTCCGCAGTTCCCGACCGCAGAAGACGCGTATTATCGCCCGTACCCAGAGTTTTCGAGCCGCGCAGAACGCGAGCCGGTGCATCCGCAGATCGTCGCGGAGAACGGCCCCGACAGCGCGCACTTCCACTACGTGCATCACGCGACCGTCACCCCGAAGTGCCTCAACTGGGAGATAGTCGATGAGGAGTGGCGGTTCCTGACCGGGTGGCCCGACGCCTCCAGCGACGATCCGGACAAGATGGCGCTCTACATCCACAGCCACCTGTCCGGTCTCGGGTTCGCGATCAGCGCGTTCGAGGGCTCGTCGAACCACCGGCTGATCTTCGCGTGCACTCCGGTCGAGGACGGCTACTCGGACATGTTCTATTCGATCTGGTGGCCGCGCCTGCCCGGTGACACCTCCGACGTCCCGCCCGAGGAGGTGCGCCGCAAGGTCGAGCGCCAATTCATGGGTACGGTGTGGGACGACCTCAACATCTGGCGCTACCAGGAATACATCGAGAACCCCGCGTTGTCCCGCACGGACGCGAAACCGTATATGGCGCTGCGGAAGTGGGCGAAACAGTTTTACGACCTCCCCGCAACGGTATGAAGCCCGCGGTAGCCGCGCAGTGACCGACACCGAGGACCACATCCGCGAATTCGCCAGGGTCAAACCGACTCTGGGTTCTCCGGAGATGGGTCGGTTCATCTCCGCGCTGCGGAGACTGCAGAACATCACGGTCTCCACCGATCCGGACGCCGTGCTGTGGAACGACTCGGCCGCACTGCTCGAGGACATGTGCGAACGCCTGGAAGCACATAAGGCTCCCGCGGGCGTCGCCCCCGCCGGCCGGGCTGCCAATCTGCCCGGCAACGGACACCCCCTGATGCCGCCGTGGCAGGTCGTGACGTCCGGACCGGACGAGGTCACGATGCGCGGGCATTTCGGCCGCTTCCACGTCGGAGGCAACGACGCCGTGCACGGCGGGGTGATCCCGCTGTTCTACGACTGGCACTTCGGCATGGTGGTCTCGGCGGCCGGCCGCCCAGACAGCCGCACCGCCTACCTGCACGTGGACTACCGGCGAGTGACGCCGATCGAGGTACCGCTCGAGGCTCGGGCGTGGATCGATTCGGTCGAGGGGCGGAAACTGTTCGTGAGGGCGGCGATGACGGACGCGGACGGCAACGTACTATCCGAGGCCAACGGTCTGATGATCAAACTGCTTGCCCACCAGCCGTGAAAGGCACCCCGGAAAGAAGCAATGTCTGTGACCACACAGTTCACCGTCCCGGCCGCCGCCGACACCGTCGCCGCCGTGATCGGCGACCGAGAGTTCATCGTCCAAGGCGATCGCCGATACACCTACGCCCAGGTTGTCGAGCGGGCCAACCGCCTGGCCGCGTTTCTGCACAGCCGCGGGCTCGGCTGCCACGTCGAGCGCTCCGAGCTCGCCGGGCACGAGGTGGGCCAGGACCTGTTGGGCATCTACGCCTACAACGGCCCCGAGTACATCGAAGGCATGCTCGGCTCGTGGCGGGCCCGCGTCGCGCCGTTCAACGTCAACTACCGCTACGTCAAGAACGAATTGCAGTATCTGCTCAACGATTCCGGGGCCGGTGCGCTGCTGTACCACGCGACGTTTGCACCCCGTGTCGCCGAGGTGCTACCGGGTCTGCCCGACCTTCGCGTGCTGATCCAGATCGCCGACGACTCGGGCAACGACCTGCTCGACGGCGCCGTCGACTACGAATCGATCGTCGGCGACGGCACCGCGGTGCTGCCGCCGATCGAGCCATCCCCCGATGACCTCTACGTGCTGTACACCGGCGGCACGACCGGCATGCCGAAGGGCGTGCTGTGGCGCCAGCACGACATCTTCATGACCTCGTTCGGCGGACGCAACATGGCCACCGGCGAGCTCATCACCTCACTCGAGGACATTGCCAAGCGGGTCACCGAAGGCCCCGGCACCAAGATCCTCACCCTGCCGCCACTCATGCACGGCGCCGCCCAGTGGGCGGCGATGACCGCGATGACGACGGGCCAGACCATCGTGTTCACCGCGAATCCCGCCAGCCTCGACGTCGACGAGGTGGTGCAGACGATCGAGCGGGAGAAAGTCCTCGTGGTGCAGGTGGTCGGCGACGCGGTGGCACGTCCGCTCGCCGACGCGATCGAGCGCAGTTCGGCCGACCTGTCGTCGCTCGCTGTGGTGGCCAACGGCGGAGCGCTGCTCACCCCGACCGCCAAACAACGGCTCATCGACGTCAAACCCGGCCTGATCGTCATGGACGGCGTGGGGTCCTCGGAGACCGGCATCCAGATGAACCACATGTCGGCCCCCGGTGCGGTGTCGACCGGCCAGTTCAACGCGGGTCCCGATACCTTCGTCGCGTCCGAGGACTTCACCGCGATCCTCGAACCCGGCCACGACGGCATCGGATGGTTGGCGCAGCGGGGTTACGTGCCGCTGGGCTATAAGGGCGATGCGGACAAGACCGCCAAGACCTTCCCGGTGATCGACGGGGTGCGGTACTCGATCCCGGGCGACCGCGCCCGCCACCAGGCCGACGGATCCATCGAGTTGCTGGGCCGCGATTCGGTGACCATCAACTCCGGCGGCGAGAAGATCTTCGCCGAGGAGGTCGAGACGGCGCTGCTGTCGCATCCGGCCGTCGCGGACGTCGTGGTGTCGGGGCGGCCCAGCGAGCGGTGGGGGCAGGAGGTCGTCGCGGTCGTCGCCCTCACCGAGGGCGCCAGCGCCGACGCCCAGGAACTCATTGACCATGCCGCGAATTCCATTGCGCGCTACAAACTTCCGAAAGCCGTGGTGTTCCGGCCGGTGATCGAACGCAGTCCCGCGGGCAAGGCCGACTACCGGTGGGCCCGGGAGCAGGCGATCAGCGCGAACGCCTGAGCCGACGCCTGGTCCGGTTGCGCGCCAGACGCAGCCCGAGCGCGGTCGTCGCCCGCATCGACGCGGTGAACGGCGGCGCCGCGCGTCCGGTGATGGTGAACGGCAGGTCGGTCCCGACGACGGTGCGGTGGTGGCTGAACGCGTAGAACCCCGCCTTGCCGTGGTAGGCGCCCATCCCGCTGCGGCCCACTCCGCCGAACGGTGCCGCCGACGGAATCATCTGCGCGGCGAAGTCGTTGCGTGCCACGCCGCCGCTGCGGGTGTCGCGCACGAAGCGCCGAAACTCGCTGTTGTCAGGTCCGTACCAGTACGCGACCAGTGGTGACGGGCGCCGATTGATGTAGTCGATCGCCTCGTCGAGGCGCTGGTAGGCCCGCACCCCGAGCACCGGGCCGAAGACCTCTTCGGCGGCGATCGCCATCCGGTCGTCGATGCCGCGCACGAGGGTGGGGGCGATCTTTCGCGACTCGCGGTCGGGCAGAACCTCGCCGTCCGGTGCGACCGCCTCCACGCGCGCGCCCTTAGCTCGTGCGTCGTCGATAAGAGCGACGACACGGTCGAAATTCGCCTTGTTCACCGACGAGCAGTACTCGTCATTGTCGACAATGCTCGGAAACATCTGTCGCCAAGTCTGTTTCACGATCGCAACGAACGCGTCGATTCGGTCGTCAGGTACGAAGACGTAGTCGGGGCAGACGCAGACCTGACCTCCGTTGATCATCCGTGAACGCGCGATGCGGGCTGCGGACCGGCGCAGGTCCGCGTCCCGCGCGACGACGACCGGGTTCTTGCCCCCGAGTTCGAGCGTCACGGGCACCAGGTTCTCGGCGGCCGCCCGCTGGACCAAAGCGCCAACGGAGGGCGAGCCGGTGAAGAACAGGTGGTCGAACGGCAGTGACGAGAACTCGGCTGCGACATCAGGTCCGCCGGTCACCACATCGAGTTCGGTGGGATCGAAGTACTTCGGCGCCGTCGACTTCATCAGGGCCGCGGTGTGCGGCGTTATCTCCGACATCTTGATCATCACCCGGTTGCCCGCCGCGAAAGCCGCTGCAGCGGGCAGCACCACCAGGTTCAGCGGGAAGTTCCACGGCCCGATGATGCCGACCACGCCCAGCGGTGACGGCTCGACCTCGGCCCGAAGCCCGAACAACCGGCCGGCCCGCATCAACGGCGTCGCCCGCATCCACTGCGCCACATGGGATCTGGTGTGCTCGATGACCGAGATCATGCCGAGTATCTCGGTGAACAGCGAGCCCGCCCTCGGCCGGGTCCCGTAGTCGGCGGCCATGGCGTCGACGAACGAGTCGGCGTTGTCCAGCACCAGCGACAGCAATCGGTCGATGCGATGGCGCCGCTCGGCAGCACTCGGCGGGCCGTCTGCCAGGAACGCGCTCCGTTGGCGCTCGAGCGCGGTCATCATCGCGTCGCGCGCGCTGCCCTCGGCGGTGCCCACCTGAATTGTGCTCTCGCTCATCACACCACCATCGCCAGAAGAGATTGTCTGCCGGACCCGAATTGTTTACTGTCGTGCTTACAGTCGGCCGTTCGAATGGTACGCCGACCCGGTCTGCCGCGAAGGGAATGCACGAGATGACCGAAAAGCGCAAAGTCGTCGTGATCGGCGCGGGGTCGGGTATCGGGGCGGCGGTCGCGACGCATTTCCACGACCGCGGCGATCACGTCCTCGCGGTCGACGTCCGCGACCACCGAACGCCGGCCTCCGAATCCGCGCGCTGCGATCTGCGCGATCCGGCCGCCATTCGCGGCCTGCTCGACTCGATCGGGTCGGACTGGGACATGGTGGCGCACGTCGCCGGCGTCCCCGGTACGGCGCCGCCCGCTGACGTGCTCAAGGTCAATTACCTCGGCATGCGACTGGTCGTCGAGGGCATGCTCCCCCGAATGCGCCGAGGCGGATCGATCGTCGCGGTCGCCTCGACCGCCGCGCTCGGATGGGACCAACGCGTCGAGACCCTGACCGGACTCCTCGAACTCACCGACGCCGACGCCGTCGAGCGCTGGCAGGCCGAGCAGGATCCGGACTATCCCGTGTACAGCACCTCCAAGCAGGCGGTGATCCTGTACGCCAAACGGCTCGCGGGTCCGGCGTGGACCACCTACGGCGTGCGGATCAACACGGTCAGCCCCGGACCGGTCGAGACGCCGATCCTCACCGACTTCGAGCAGACCATGGGCAAGGAGGTCTTGGACATGTGCAAGGCCACCGTCGGGCGGCACGCCTCGGTCGACGACATCGTCCCGGTGATCTCGTTCCTCGGGTCCCCGGAGGCGCGGTGGATCACCGGCCAAGACCTCCAGGTCGATGCCGGCTTCGTCAACTCGATGCTCGCGGGCGCACCGGTGCAACTTCCCCAGCCAGCACCTATCGTCACGTAGCCCTATACTGTAAGCTTTACAGTACCCATGCTCGTTACCTGTCCGGACCAGACGAGGGAGATCAATCGTGGATAGCCCCGTACAGGACGCCACGGTCGACGAAACCTTCGACCTGCTGCGAGACCCCTACCCGATGTTCGCGCAGAAGCGGCGGGAAACCAGCGGTGTCTTTCGCGGCAGCGTCATGGACTGGTCCCAGGCGCCGGAGGCGATGCCGGAAAACCTCTATGCGGCCGTGTCTTTCGATGCAGTCAACCGGGTCTTCCGCGACGGCAAGGTGTTCAACTCACACATCTACGACAACACCATCGGCCTGTTCATCGGGCCGACCATCCTGGCGATGGAGGGTAAGAAACACTGGGACCACCGCAACCTGGTGTCCTCGGCGTTTAAGTCGAAGTCGTTGGCGCGCTGGGAACCCGAGGTCGTGCGCCCGGTGGTCACCGCGCTGATCGATGAGTTCATCGACAACGGGAGCGCAGACCTGGTTCGGGAATTCACATTCGAGTTCCCGACCCGCGTCATCTCCAAGCTGCTTGGCCTGCCCGAGGAGGACCTGCCGTGGTTCCGTAAGCGGGCCGTCGAATTGATCAGCTACCACGTCCGGTACAAGCGCGCATTCGAGGCGTCCGCCGCGCTGAAGGATTACTTCCTGGCGCAGATCGACAAGCGCAGGTCCAAGCCGACCGAGGACATCATCGGCGATCTGGTCACCGCCGAGATCGACGGCGAGAAACTCAGCGACGAGTCCATCTACTCGTTCCTGCGGCTGCTGCTGCCCGCGGGGCTGGAGACAACGTACCGGTCGTCGGGAAACCTGCTGTACCTGTTGCTCACCCACCCTGAGCAGTTCGCAGCGGTACAGGCCGACCGGGAGCTCATCTCGCCGGCCATCGAAGAAGGCCTACGGTTTGAGACGCCGTTGACCACCGTGCAGCGCTACGCGACCGAGGAAACCGAGCTCGGAGGTGTCACCATCCCCGAGGGTTCGGTGATCGACGTATGCATCGGATCGGCCAACCGCGACGAAAACCGGTGGGAACGCTCCGAGGAGTTCGACATCTTCCGCAAGCGCACACCGCACATCTCCTTCGCGGCGGGCGAGCACACCTGTATGGGACTGCATCTAGCGCGCATGGAGACCCGGGTCGCGATGGAATCCCTACTGGACCGGCTGACCAACATCGAACTCGTCACCGACGACAACCCCCACATCGCCGGCCAACCCTTCCGCTCACCCACGGCGTTGCCCGTGACGTTCGATCCGGCCGGTTGATCCATGGCCAAAGCCGCGGGCGGCCGTACCCGCCGGCGCCGTGACCGCGGCTCCATCAATGCCGATGAGATCCTCGAGGGCGCACTGCAGGTCGCGCAGGAGGTGTCGATCGAGAACCTGAGCATGCCGCAACTCGCCAAACACCTCGGCGTCGGCGTCACCAGCATCTACTGGTACTTCCGCCGCAAGGACGATCTTCTCGACGCGATGACCGACCGGGCGCTGGAGCGGTTCGAGTTCACGGTACCGACCATCTCGGCGTCGAATTGGCGAGAGTCGTTGCGCGACCACGCCTTGACCATGCGTAAGCGGTTCCGTGCGGACCCCATCCTCTGCGATCTGGTGCTGATCCGCGGGCAGTTCGGACACCGTGCGATGCACGGTGCGCTGCAGAAACTGGGGCAGCCGATCGGGGCGCTGGTCGAAGCGGGGCTCACGGTCGACCAGGCCGCCGAGACGTATGGCGCGATTTCGGTGCACATCCGGGGTTCGGTGGTTCTCGAGCGACTCCAGGAGCGTACCGAGGGCTTCCCCTCTCAGCGCGACGACGGCGGCCGCTACATCGGGTTCGCCGACGACATCGACTTCGGCTACATCCTCGACAGCATCCTCGACCACGCCGAAGCGATCATCGCGGCGGCGTAGCGCTGTTCTTCGGTGCGCGGTAGGCCACCGTTTTCGACTCGAGGTACTGTTCGAAACCTTCGACGCCGCACTGTCTTCCGACACCGCTGCTTTTGAATCCGCCGAACGGCGCATCGGCCCCGTAGAACATGCCCCCGTTCACGCCGAACGAACCGGTGCGGATGCGACGGGCGATCCCCATCCCGCGCTCCAGTGAGCGCGACGAAACCGCACCCGCCAATCCGTATGCGCTGTCGTTGGCGATCCGCACCGCCTCGTCGTCGTCATCGAACGACATCACCACCAGCACCGGGCCGAATACTTCCTGCTGCGCGATCGCCGCATCGTTGCCGACGCCGACGATCACCGTCGGCGCCACGTAATGCCCGTCCGCCAGATGGTCGGGAAGGTTTGCGACGGGCCCGCCGCCCGCGGCGATCTCGGCACCGTCCGCGCGGGCCTGCTCGATCGCGTCGAGGACCCGCTTCTTCTGCGCGGCGCTGATCACCGGCCCCACCAACGTGTCGGGCTGGACCGGATCGCCGACCGGCACACCCTGATAGGCGGCGGTGACCGTGGCGACGGCCTCGTCGTAGCGCGACCGGTGCACCAGCATGCGCGTCGTGGCCGCACAGGCCTGACCCGCGTGCACGCACACTCCCACCGCCGACCCGACGATCGCCGCGGGCGGGGCGTCGTCGAGCACGATCGACACTGACTTGCCGCCCAGTTCCAGAAACATCCGCTTCATCGTGTCGGCGCCCTGCCGCATCAACCGCTTGCCGACGTCTGTCGAGCCGGTGAACGAGACCATGTCGACGCGGGGGTCGGTGCCGAGCAGCCCGGCGACGTCGTTGGACGGTGTGGGCACCACGTTGACGACGCCGGGAGGGATGTCGGTGTGCTCGGCGATGAGCCGGCCGAGCCGAGTGGCGTTCCACGGCGTGTTCGGATCCGGCTTGAGCACCAGAGTGTTTCCGGTCGCGAGCGCGGGCCCGAGCTTGTTGAGGATCACCTCGATCGGGAAGTTGGACGGGGTGATCGCGGCGACGACGCCGACCGGCTCCTTGATCACCGTGCGCACGTTGCGCTCGCCGAACAGCCCGCCTCCGTCGAGCGTTCGCTCCCATCCGAAATCGAGCATCAGCCGGGCGGGGTACCGCAGGCCGTCTGCCAACGGCCAATCCAGTTGTGCGGACCGGGTTGTCATCACCGGAGCGCCGACCTCGGCGATCAGCTCTTCACGCAGCTCCTCCTGCTCGGCCTCGATCGCGAACTGCAGCTGATCCAGGCAGCGCGCGCGCAGGTGTCGATTGGTGGCCCAGTCGGTCTCGTCGAAAGCGCGACGGGCGGCGGCGATCGCGCGATCCATATCCTCGGCCTCAGCGGCGGCCGTGCTGCCCAACAGTCGGCCGGTGGCCGGGCTCAGGTTGTCGAATTGCGCGCCGGAGGCCGACGACACGAGCTCCCCGTCGATGAGCATCCGCGATTCGGCGCGTCCCGCGGCTCGCTGGCCGACGTCGATGCTGGTCTCGGTCGGTTCCTCTGGATTCCTGGCGGAGCTCAAGCGGCTACCTCGTAGACTCTCATAGCGGGACGACTAACTGTAATGCTTACAGTAAGTTTATACAACAGCCGGAGCGCCGGGTATGAGGAGCCGATTTTGGTCAAGGTCATGGAGGGCGTGCGCGTCCTCGAGGTCGCACAGTTCACCTTCGTTCCGGCAGCGGGAGCGATCCTCGCCGACTGGGGCGCCGACGTCATCAAGGTCGAACACCCAGTGCGCGGCGACACCCAACGGGGGTTCATCAACATGGGCGGATTCCAACTCGACCCCAACCGCCATCCACTGATCGAACACCCCAACCGCGGTAAGCGCAGTGTCGGCATCGACGTGTCGACGCCCGAGGGTCAGGAGGTGCTCTACGAGATCGCCAAGACCTCGGATGTCTTCCTCACCAATTACCTTCCCGCGCAACGACAGAAGAACAAGTTCGACGTCGAGCACATTCGCGCCGCGAACCCCGACATCATCTACGCGCGCGGCAGCGCATACGGCGACAAGGGGCCCGAGCGCGACACCGGCGGATTCGACGGCACCGCCTTCTGGACCCGCAGCGGGGTCGGGCACGCCTTGACCCCCGAGGAAATCGGCGGGGCGCTGTCACAGGGCATCCCGGCGTTCGGCGACTCGATCGGCGGGATGAACATCGCGGGTGGTATCTCGGCCGCACTTTTTCACCGGATGCGTACCGGTGAGGCGGTCGAACTCGACGTCTCGCTGCTGAGCACGGCATGGTGGGCCGGCGGGGCCAGCGTGACACAGGGCATGGAGACCGGCGAGACCATGCGCTCGCTGATGCCGGATGCCGCGGGCCCGAGCGTGAATCCGTTCATGGCAAACTATCTGACCTCCGACGGCGGCACGATCAACTTGTGCATCGTCAGCCCGACCGGTTACATCCGCGACGCGTTCGAGCATCTAGAACTGCCAGAACTCGCCGACGATCCGCGTTTCGGCGACGTGATGCCGCTGATCGAGAACGCTGCCGCGGCAGTCGAATTGATTCGCGAGAAGATCCGCAGCAAGCCTTTCGAGTACTGGCGTCAACGGCTGAAGACCATGAAGGGCCAGTGGGCGCCGTTCCAGAGCTTCCTCGATCTGACCACCGACGAGCAGGCGCTCGCCAACGACATGGTCGTCGAGGTCGAGGCGGCCGACGGGGGCGAGCCCTTCAAGGTCGTTCGCGGCCCGGTGCAGTTCAACCACGAGCCGCTGGAGACGACGCGCGCACCGCAGGCCAGCGAGCACACCGAGCTGGTGCTGATGGATATCGGCATGGACTGGGACCGCATCGAGGCGCTGAAGGAAAAGGGCGCGATCGCCTGAGCTTCCTTGTTGCGCGAGCGCGTGTCTGCACACGAAACACCGCGCTACAACAGCACTTTGCGCACGCCGGGCGCCCCGTGAGCGTGCGCGAAATGGCGAGGATGTGGCCTGTCGGCAGCAGACGCATGCTCGCGGAGTTACGGAACGCGCTCGACCCGTATGGGCACGCCCGTCAGCCACGCCATCCCGGACAGCGCCTCGACGTCGGCCGGGTCGCTGGATGTCAGCTGGTTGACGTTCGCGCCGCCGGCCCGGTTGGCCAGCCGCCAGCTCCCGGTTCCCTTGTGCCCCCAGCCGTGTGGCACCGCGACGACCCCGGGCAGGAGGTCCTTCGTCGTCGACACCGGCACGGTGATCGCGCCGTACGGTGAGGCGATCCGCACCTCGTCGCCGTCGACGATGTGCTGCTCAGCCGCGTCGTCGACATGCATCAGCGCATGCTGGCGACGGTCACCCCGCATCAACAACGGCGAGTTGTGCATCCACGAGTTCTCCGAGCGCGGCTCGCGCAACCCGATCATCCGCAGCGGGTAGCCGTCGGGCAGCGCCCGCCGCGACAACTTGTCGGTCTCGGTGGCAATCCCCTGATGCGCCAGCCGAACCCGGCGCGACAGATAACCGACCGCCTCGCGCAACACGCCCGTGCGGATGTGCGGTGCGACCACGACGCCGTGCGGATGCTGCTCGGTCAGCCGTCGCAGCGTCAGCCCGCCGCGGCGCAGACCGAACCTGTCGCCGCCCTCCGACATCCGGATCAGGGCGTCGATCATGGCCCGCGGCGATGCCTCGGATCCCAGCAACTGCACGAGCTTTCGCATTCCGGAGAACACCGCGAACGCAGGCACTCGACGGGCCAGCCGTCGAGCCAGCTCCTCGACAATGTCCCACTCTCCGCGGGCGTCGCCCACCGGGGCCAGCACGGCCTCGGTCGCTTGGCGAAACGGCGTGGCCTGAAACCCTTGGAACGTATACGGGAAGTCGTCGCGCTCGTACATTGTCGTCACCGGCAGGATGTAGTCGCACTGCGCGCTCGTCTCGGTGACGTAGAAGTCGAGCGCGACCGACAGCTCCAGCTCACCGAACGCCGCCTCGAGTTCCTCACCGTTGGGCACCGACAGCACAGGATTGCCTGCCGAAACGAACATCGCCCGGATCTGGCGCTCGCCCGGTGTTGTGATCTCCTTGGCCATCAGCGCCGCAGGCTCCGAACCGATCGCGCTCGGGATCGCGCCGACCCGCGAGCGCTTCCGCCGGTAGGACCGGCGCATCACGGCACCCATCGCGACGTTCTGCCACTTCTGGCCGACGGTGTGCATAGAGCTGAACACCGAACCGCCGGGCACGTCGAGATTGCCTGCCACCAGGTTCACCGCGTCGATCAGGTACGTGGTCAGCGTGCCATGGCTGCCGACACAGGTGCCGAGCCTGCCATAGATAGCCGCGCGCGGTGTGCTCACCAGGTCACGCGCCAAGCCCCGCACGCTGTCCGCGTCGATCCCGGTTCGCGCTGACGTCGACTCCGGGGTGAAGGGCCTGCACAGGTCGCGCAGCCAGTCCACGCCGTCGGCCTTGCGTTTCACCGCGGCCACGTCGACCAGGCCGTCGGCGAACATCACGTGCAGCAACGAGAGCAGCAGCAGCGAGTCGGTGTCCGGCGCGATACCGAGCCACTCGAACGCCACAGCGGTCTCGCTGCGCCGCGGGTCGACGATCACCACGCGTCCACCACGCTTCACGATGTGGTGCATGCGGTCCTTGATCCGCGGCGCGGTCAAGAAGCTGCCGTGTGACACAACCGGATTCGCGCCCATCATCACCAGGAGGTCGGTTCGCGTCAGATCTGGAATCGGCACCGACGTGGGAACCCCGTAGAGCAACTGGCTCGCGATGAGCCTGCTGTTGGTGTCTTGTGACGACGCGGTGAAGTAGTGCCCGTGGCGGCCGAGACCCTTCATGAACAACAACGCCGCGAAAGTGTGCGCGTAGCTGAAGGCCCCCGGATTGCCCATGTACCAGCCCACCGCGCCGGAGCCGCGGCGACGCAAGATTCGCGACAGGCGGTCGGCGATGTCGGCCATCGCCTCATCCCACGTCACCTCTTCGAAGCCGGACGGCCCGCGACGCAGCGGCCGCGTCACCCGGTCCGGATCGTTGACGACCTCGGTGAACGCGATGCCCTTCTGGCACGCGAAGCCGGCCGACAGCGGATGTTCCTTGTCCGGTCGCAGCGCCACCAGGCGACCGTCCTCGACCGTCGCGATCATTCCGCACAACGGCTCGCAGATCCGGCAGAAGGTCGGCTTGTTCTCGATGACCGGCGCCACGCCGATTACGATACTGTAAGAGTTACAGTTACACGTCGGATCGGCGTTGACCAGAGAGGATCAGGCATGCACGACGTGGCGATCATCGGTGTCGGACTGCATCCCTTCGGGCGTTTCGAGGGCAAATCCGCGATGGAGATGGGGGTTGACGCGATTTTCGCCGCCGTCGCCGACGCCGGTGTCGAGTGGAAGGACGTGCAGTTCGCCACCGGAGGCAGCTGGACCGTGGCCAACCCCGACGCGATCGTCGGCATGGTGGGGCTGTCGGGAATCCCGTTCACCAACGTGTTCAACGCCTGCGCGACGGCGGCCAGCGCAGCCAAGGCGTGCGCCGACGGAATCCGGTTGGGCGACTACGACATCGGCATCGCGATCGGGCTGGACAAACATCCGCGCGGCGCGTTCACCGAAGATCCCGCCCTGGTCGGCATGCCGCGCTGGTACGCCGAGAACGGTCAGTACCTCACCACCCAGTTCTTCGGGATGAAAGCCAACCGCTACCTGCACGAGCACGGCATTTCCCAGCAAACGCTGGCCAAGGTGGCGGCCAAGAACTTCCGCAACGGCGCGCTAAACCCCAACGCGTTCCGCCGCAAACCCATCCCCGAAGACCAGATCCTCAACTCGACGATGCTGAACTATCCGCTCACCCAGTACATGTTCTGCGCACCCGACGAGGGAGCGGCCGCGGTCGTGATGTGTCGCGCCGACATCGCCGAGCGCTACACCACCAAACCCGTGTACCTGCGCGCGGTCGAGGTCCGGACCCGCAAATACGGTGCGTACGAGGTGAACACGACGTTCGCCCCCGTCGAGGAGGACGTCGCGCCCACCGTCTACGCAGCAAAAGCCGCCTTCGAAAAGGCCGGTGTGGCGCCGCAGGACGTCGACGTCGTCCAGTTGCAGGACACCGACGCCGGTGCCGAGATCATCCACATGGCCGAATGCGGCTTCTGCGCCGACGGCGACCAGGAGAAGCTGTTGGCCGACGGGGCCACCGAGATCACCGGTCCGCTGCCGATCAACACCGACGGCGGGCTGATCGCCAACGGTGAGCCGATCGGTGCATCGGGCCTGCGTCAGATCCACGAGTTGGTCCGCCAATTGCGCGGCGAAGCCGGCGACCGCCAGGTGCCCGGCGAGCCGAAGGTCGGCTTCGCGCAGCTTTACGGCGCACCCGGAACCGCCGCCGCGACGATCCTGACGAGGTGACCATGACCCAGTTCACCGATGCGCCGATCTTCGACGCGGACCAGCACATGTACGAGACCGCCGACGCGCTGGTCAAGTATCTACCCGACAAGTACTCGCGGGCCGTGCAATTCGCCCAGATCGGTCGGCACACACGAATCGTCATCAACAACCGCGTCAACGACTTCATCCCCAACCCGACATCCGAACGGGTGGCCGCGCCCGGTGCCCACGAAAAGTTCTTCGCCGGTGAGAACACCGACGGGCTGACACTGCGCGAAATGCAAGGCCCGGCGATCGAGGCACCGGCCGCGACCCGTAATCCGGTGGACCGCATCGCCGAACTCGACCGGCAGGGCGTCGTCGAGGCGCTGAACTACCCAACGTTGGCCAGCCTGATCGAACACGCCACCGCCGACGATCCCCAACTGAGCCTCGCGGTCATCCATGCGCTCAACCAGTGGATGGCCGAGCACTGGAGCTTCAACTACGACGACCGGATCTTCTCCACTCCGATCATCAACCTCTCCGAGGTCGACGGCGCACAGCGCGAACTGGAGTACATCCTCGACAACGGCGCCAAGGTCGCGCTGATCAAACCGGGACCGGTTCGGGGGCTGCACGGTTGGCGCTCACCGGCGCTGCCCGAGTTCGACCCGTTCTGGCGCGACGTCGAAGCGGCCGGGTTACCCATCGTGTTGCACGCCAGCTATCCGCCGCTCGACGACTACGTCGGGCAGTGGGAACCGCCCTATACCCAGAACTTCATGGCGCAGAGCGCGTTTCGGTGGATGGTGCTGGGACACCGCGAGATCGCCGACATGATCACCGCCCTGATCTGCCACGGCACGCTGACGCGCTTCCCAAAGCTGCGCATCGCCAGCGTCGAGAACGGCAGCTCGTGGATCGAGCCGCTGTTCAAGGACTTCGGTGATCTTTACCGCAAGATGCCGCAGAACTTCGGTGAACATCCGCACGACGTGTTCCGGCGCAACATCTGGGTGAGCCCGTTCTGGGAGGGCTGCGTGTCCGACGTCGTCGACACCGTGGGCTGGGACAAGGTGCTGTTCGGTTCGGACTACCCGCACCCGGAGGGGCTCGCGGAACCGAAGGGGTTCTGGAAGTACGCCGAGGGCATGGACGTGCGTCGCACCTATGACTTCATGGGCGACAACGCACGCCGGTTCATGGGCCTGCCGATCGCGAACCCGGACCCGGACGCGGTCAGACCGCCCGCGCTGTCGAACGCCTGACCGCGGGAGACGCACAGTCACCGCGGGGTGAGCGTGCGTGCAGTGTCGCTCGTGACCGGCGTGTCCTGTGCAGACTCGCACGCTCGCGCGGGAGGACATGGCGTGGCAGAGTGCGCGTAGCCTCCCGGGAAGGAGCCACCAATGCCCACGATCACCACGAACGACGGCGTCGAGATCTTCTTCAAGGATTGGGGGTCGGGTCAGCCGATCGTGTTCAGCCACGGTTGGCCGCTGTCGGCCGACGACTGGGACACGCAGATGGTGTTCTTCCTACAACACGGATACCGTGTGATCGCCCACGACCGCCGTGGGCATGGCCGCTCCGCTCAGGTCGCCGACGGCCACGACATGGACCACTACGCCGACGATCTCGCGGCCGTCGTCGAGCACCTCGATCTGCACGACGCGGTCCACATCGGCCACTCCACCGGCGGTGGCGAGGTGGCGCACTATCTGGCTCGGCACGGGCAGTCGCGTGCGGCCAAGGCGGTGCTGATCAGTTCCGTACCGCCGCTGATGGTCAAGACGGACGCCAATCCCGGCGGCCTGCCCAAGGACGTGTTCGACGATCTGCAGGCGCAGTTGGCGGCGAACCGCTCGGAGTTCTATCGCTCTCTGGCCGCCGGCCCGTTCTACGGGTTCAACCGCCCGGGCGTGGAACCGTCGGAAGCGATCATCGAGAACTGGTGGCGCCAAGGCATGATGGGTGGTGCCAAGGCGCATTACGACGGCATCGTCGCCTTCTCGCAGACCGACTTCACCGAGGACCTGAAGAAGATCACCATTCCGGTCCTGGTGATGCACGGCGACGACGACCAGATCGTGCCTTACGAGAACTCCGGTCCGCTGTCGGCGAAGCTACTGCCGAACGGAACCTTGAAGACCTACCCCGGCTTTCCGCACGGCGCGTTCGTCACCCACCACGACGTCATCAACCCCGACCTGCTTGAGTTCATCCGGTCCTGACCGCGGGCGGCTCACTTCATCGCGCGGCGGGAGGCCGCCATGATGAGCTTGCGCACGCGGGCGGAGATGTACACGGCGACAATGCCGTTGAAGACGTCTTCGCGCAGGCGCGTCAAGGTCGAACTGGTGAAGCGCCACTGGCCGTCGATCTTCTCGTAGGTCTCGTGATAGTGGCCGTAGCCGCGCAGGTTGACGCCGGGGCCGAAGCGCACGACGTCTTCAAGAGCCCATACGCCGCGTGCCGTCGTCGGTGAGGTCAGCTCGATCTCAGGGGCGTGCACCTGATGGACGGTGACCTGACTGCGCAGGCTCTTACGGGTGAACGCGACGAAGTCGTCGGCGCCACGGATCACCTTCCCACCGGCAGGGGAAGTGTCGCTGAGGAAGTCGTCGGCGAACAGTCCCCGCCACGCCACCCAGTCCTTGGTGTCGAGGAGACGACAGTAGCGGGCCTTCAGTTGTTTGATCGCCTCGATCTCGACGAGGTCGGCTTCGGTCATCTCGTGGTCAT
Organism: Mycobacterium lehmannii; assembly: GCF_001499925.1. Taxonomy (NCBI): domain Bacteria; kingdom Bacillati; phylum Actinomycetota; class Actinomycetes; order Mycobacteriales; family Mycobacteriaceae; genus Mycobacterium; species Mycobacterium lehmannii. The sequence continues at coordinate 66,036 of NZ_LQIR01000034.1, read as the reverse complement.
CTTGCGGTCGTCCTCTTCGCCTGTTCGACGTAGAAATGCGCGGCCCGCTCGAGCGACTCGGCGGTGGGCCGCGGGTGCCAGCCGAGTTCTCGGGTCGCCTTACCGTGGTCTGCAGGCGCCATGATGTGCAAGAGCCGAATACCGGTTGTGTTGATCGGGAGTTCTCGCCGCAACAGTCGGGCCAGCGCGCCTGCGACCCGCACCGCCGCGTAAACCACGGGAAGCGGGACTCCGAATCGCGGTCCTTTGGCCCCGACCGCCCTGGCCGCCGTCGTGAGCATATCGCGCATCGGCATGTAGCTCTCGGAGATGATGTAGCGCTCGCCGACCGCGCCGCGCTCGCCGGCGAGCAGGAACGCCTCGGCGACGTCTTCGATACCGACGACCTCGGTGGACACGCCTTTGATGTAGGCCGGGATCTTGCCGAGCGCCGCGTACTGCACCATCAGCCCCTGGTGCGGTTGCCAGTCGCGGGGCCCGTACGGGTTGGACACGTTCATCACCACGGCGGGAAGGCCACGGTCGCGGGCGTAGGACAGGACCAGTTCCTCGGCCTGGCGGCGCGATTCGATGTACGCACCGCCCTTGTCTCCCCAGTCGAAGGGCATGTCCTCGGTCACCGGGCGGCTCCCGTCGCCGAGCGCGATCGTGCCGATGGTGCTGCAGAAGACGAACCGGTGCAGCCCGGCCTTCGCCGCGACGTCGAGCACGCGGCGCAGGCAGTTGACGTTTGTCTCGAACAGCGGGGCCGGGTCGCTCAGATGGAATCGGGTGTCGACGACGCAGTAGTAGACGACGTCACGGTCGGCCATCGCCGCGCGCAGCGCTTCCTCGTCGTAGAGATCGCCGTAACAGCGTTCGACGTCGAGGTCATCGATCGCCACCGTCGAGCTCGTCTGACGCAGATACACCCGGACGTCGTCGCCGCGTTCGGCGAGTTTGCGTGTGACGTGCGAACCGACGAAACCGCTCGGGCCCATCACCAGCGCGCGGCGGGCGGGCGGTGTAGCTGTCGGGGGCGTTTCTGTCATTCTCTCTACCTCGCGAGCGACCGGAAATTGTCACCTTGTCGCGGCGTGTCGTGTGCAAACGCGGACGCTCGCGGAATCAAGGTCAAGAGGCTTTCTTGGCCGGCGGGGCGTATGCGGGCTTGCCGAGGCCGAGCACGTACTGGGCGATCATGTTGCGGAACACCTCCAGCGTGCCGCCGTAGATCCCGACCAGCGGCGCGAAGCGGTACACGTATTCGGCCGCGCCGTCGTCGGCGGCACCGTCGGTGCCCAGCGGCAGCGAGGCCGCAGTACCGAGCAGATCCATCAGATCGGGTGAGATGTCGCGCATCGTCTGCGCCAAGGCCACCCGACCGAAGATGCTGGTGGCCGAGAACGACGCCTCCATGCGGGCGACGCTGCGGCCCAAGCGGTATGCGACCGACCCATCGTCGATCAGCCTGCGGCCGTTGGGATCCGGTTCCGTGACCTTGGCTGCGGCCTTGTCGACAGCGGCGGCCATGGTGTTGGCCTGGTGCATCATGATCGAGACGTCCTGCAGGCCGTCGGCGGCCGCCTCGACGGCGCCGTGTTCGACGTTGAGCGGTTCGCGCACCACGGTCCAGCCGTCGTTGACCTCACCGAGACGGTACTTGTCGTCGACGCGTACGTCGCTGTAGTAGACGATGTTCGTCCGGTCGCCGTCGACGGTGCGGATGCCCTGGATCTCGATGCCGGGCGAATCCAATGGAACCAGAAACATGGTGAGGCTCTTGTGTTTCGGTGCGTCGGGGTCGGTGTTGGTGATCAGGAAGACGTACTGGCAGTTGTGCGCGCCGGTGGTGAACATCTTGGAGCCGTTGATAACCCACCCGTCGCCGTCGCGCACGGCCCTGGTCTTGCACGTGGCCACGTCGGATCCGCCCTCGGGTTCGGTGTAGCCCAGGCAGAGCCGGACCTCGCCGGTGTACACCCGCGGCATGACCTCGGCCTTGAGTTCGGGTGAGCCGAACTTGTCGACCGACCGGGCGATCATGGCCGTGGTGCCGAACGTCACCCATGGCACGTGGGCGCGGCGCTTCTCCAGCTCCCAGATGCGCCGCCGAACCCGGTTGAACCCGCCCTCGGACTCGGGCTTCCATTCGCGGGCAAGGTAACCGGCCTTGCCCAGCGCCAAATGCACGCCCTCGTCGAAGTTGTCGCCGGTCTCACGGTCGCGCCGGATGACGTCGTCGGTGACGATCTCGCGCAGGAAGGCGCGCGACTCCTCGAGGAACGCCTGGTCCTCTTCGGAGAGTTCGACCCGTGAGAAATCCATTACTTGCCCTCTCCACTCTCGCGAGCCGCGACGATCCCGGCGATGTACTTGGCGGCGGCGGCCGGATCTCCCCCGGCGAGCGCCCACCCGCGGGCACGCAGGAGGTACGCACTGGCGGCGGCCTCCGCCGACACCCCGAGCCCGCCTTGAACCTGCACCGCCATCGTGGCGGCCTTGGACGCCTCTTCGGCCATGAACACGAACGCCGACGGCGCCAGTTCGGGCCGCTCGTCGGGTTCGTTGTCGAGGAACCATGCGGCGCGCCGGGCCAGGTTGCGCCCGCCCTGCACCGTGATGGCGATGTTGGCCAGTGGATGCGAGATCGCCTGCAGTGTCGAGATGGGCACTCCGAGGGTGTAACGCGACTTGGCGAACTCCGCGGCGATCGTCATCGTCTCCTCGACCAGACCGACGAGCGCCGCTCCGGTCAGCACCCGCCATTCGTCAAGTGCCCGTTGATACTCCGCGAGCGCGTCGGTCCCGCTGGTCAGGACGGTGCGGGTGTCTGCGGCGGCCGGGTCGATCCACGCCATGGGCAGTCGGCCGATGTTGTCGACCTTGGTGGGTCGGGTGGCGAACGTCAGCTTGACGATGTCGTCACCGTCGCGCAGCACGATGTGGTCGGCAACCGATCCGCTCGGCAGCAGGCGCACACCAGAAGCGCTGTCCTGCTGCGGGTCCAGCCCCACGACCTGCGTACCACTCACGATGTCAGGGGCGGTCGCGCCGAGTCGGCCGAGCAGGCGCGCCGCGCTCACGTGGTCGATCCACGGCACCGGCGCCAGCGAGCGGCCGATCTCCTCGGCCACCAAGGTCAGATCGACCAGCGTCGCTCCGTCGCCGCCCACGTCCTCGGGCAGGGCCATCGTGGTCGCGCCCATCGTACACAGCCGCTCCCAGAGGCTCTTGTCGAAGCCGGATGCCTCTGCGGCGCGGACGGTCTCGATCGAACAGTGCGTCTTGAAGAAGTCCTTGTACGCCGCCTGCAGCGCCTGGTGATCATCCGACAGGCTGTAGTCGAGCCTGCGCAGTTCGTAGCGGTCCATCACTGCTCCTCGTCGGCGCCGAAGAAGAACTCCTGCGCGTTGTTGTACAGGTAGTTGTCCAGCACCTCGGCCGGCAGGTCAAGAGCGAGCGCCTCGGGCACGATCCGACGCATCTTGAGCACCGGCCAGTCCGACGCGTAGATCACCTTGTTCGGACCACGGGTGCGCATGTAGTGCAGCAGGCTGTCAGGCAGCCGCTTCGGCGACCACGCCGACGTCATCAGGCGAAGGTTCTGGTATTTGATCAGCAGGCGGATCGCGACGTCCCACCACGGGTCGGCGCCGTGGATCATGCACAGTTTGAGTTCGGGGAATCGCACGCAGACGCGGTCGAGGTGGATCGGGTTCTGCACCTCGCCGGGGATCGGCGGGCCGGGTATCCCGGTGTTGACGCACAGCGGCAGCCCGAGTTCGGCGCACTTGGTGTAGAGCGGGTAGTACACGGCGTCGCTGGGCGGGTATTGCCCGTCGCCCCAAAAGCTCGGTCCCACCGCCGCATACGCCACCGGCAAGTCGTTGACGACGGACGCCAACTCGCGCAGCGACGGGATCGGGCGCAGCAGGTTGACCCCGCCGATCGCCAGCGCGAACCTGTCGGGTCTGGCGTCGACGAACTTGCGCGCCGTGGTCGAGGGTTTGGCGATACTGTCCATCAGGATCGCCTTCTGGACCCCCTGCTCGTCCATCTCCTCGAGCAGTTCGCCGAGGTCGACGGGGGCGAACATCGACTGTGGGCCCTTGAAGTAGTCGTCGCGGACCTTGAGCATCCATGTCGGCTGTTGTTCGGTCTCGCCGAAGTGGACGTTGACCAGACAATCAATGGCCCGTGTGCTCATGCGCTCACCTGTTGTGTCGCAGCGGCTTTGGCCCAGCGGTAGTCGGGCTTGCCGTTTCCAAGCCGACGCACCTGGTCGACGAAGATGAACTCCTTGGGCGCCTTGAACCGGGCCAGGCTCGACGTGCAGTGCGCGTGCAACGGCTCGTGAGCGGTTTGAGCGCCGTCGCGCAGCGAAACGAGCGCCACGATCTCCTCACCCCACCGCTCGCTCGGCCGCCCCACCACCAGGGCATCCGATATCGCCGGATGCGCGCGCAGCACCTCTTCGACCTCCTCGACGAACACCTTCTCGCCTCCCGTGTTGACGACCAACGAATCGCGTCCGAACAACCGCAGCGTGCCGTCGGCGGCCAGCGATCCGCGGTCACCCGAGATGACCACGCGCTGACCGTCGACCACCGGGAAGGTCCGGCGCGTCGCCGCCTCGTCGTCGAAGTAGCCGAGCGGGATTCGGCCGCCGCGGGCGACGAAGCCGATCTCGTCCTCGCCGGGCTCGAGGAAGCGGCGGTAGTCCTCGGACAGCACCAGCGCGCCCTCGCGCAGCTCGAAGGTCTCCTTCTGCTCGCCGCGCTGGCTGCGACCGAATCCGACGTTGCCGGTCTCGGAGGACCCGTATCCGTTGATGAGGGTGATCTGAGGAAGCAACTCCAGCAGGGCGCGTTGATGTTTCGGATTGGTGGCCGCCCCGCCGGTCCCGATCGCGAACAAGGACGACAGGTCATAGGAGCCGCGACGCAGCTCCTCGACCAACGGTGCCGCGTAGGCGTCGCCGACCATCGTCATCAGCCCGACCTTCTCCCGCTGGGCGGTTTCCAGCACCGCCCGCGCGTCGAATCGCGTTCGGTCGTAGAGGATCACGGGCAAGCCGTTGAGCAGGGCGGCGAACGCCGTCCACATCCCCGCCGCATGCATCAGCGGCGAGACCGCGAACCAGGCCTGACCGCCGTGCGCGACCTTGGCGTGGATCTCGTCGACCGACTCGTGGTCGGCCCCGTTCATCGAGATGACGTAGGTGTCGCTCTGGCGCCACATCACGCCCTTGGGCCTGCCGGTTGTCCCGCCCGTGCACACCATCATGACGTCATCGGGCGAGGCGGTGATGTCGACGTCGCTATCGCCTTGCGCGAGAACATCATCGAGTGTGATGGCGTCGGCGAGCTGTCGTACGTAAGCGTCGTCGTCGATCTCGATCAACAGGTCCGCCGAAGCGGGCGGCAGCACGTCGGCGAACTTCGGGCCGAACGACCGGTGGTAGATCACCGCGCGCGGACGCAGGTAGTCGAGGAGCTCGGCGACCTCGCGCGGGGTGTAGTTGTAGTTGACGTTGACCGGAACCGTCCGGGCCTTCAGACATCCGATCACCATGTCCGGGTACAGGTCGTTGTGCATGAGCAGCGCGACCCGGTCCTGTCCGCACTCCCAGTTCTGCAGATCCGCGCGTTCCCGGTGCGCGCCGAACCCCTGACCGGCCAGGAAGTTCGCTAGCCGGCGGGTGCGCTCTGCGGACTCGCCGAACGTGCTGCGCCGGTCACCGCAGACCGTCATCAACCGGTCCGGCGCGGCCTGCGCGATTGCGTCGAGGACCGCCCCGATCGTCCACTCGCTCATCTGCCAGCGCCCCCGAGGTTCCCGTTGTGCGGTTTCATCCGCGACACGCGGCCATGTCCGGATGAAACCGCACAGTGGCGCCTGATTCCGAATCCGGTCGGCATCACTTGGCCGTCACGGTCACGCCCAGCAGTTCGAGAGCGTTGTCGCGCATCACCTTTCGAGTGTCCTCGTGGCTGAACTCCGGGAACTGCGGGATATCGGCGGTGAACGAGGTGGGATCCGCCAGCCCCTCACCGTGCGGCCAGTCCGACCCGAACAGGATCTTGTCGACGCCGATGGTGTCGGCGAGCAGCTTCACGTCGTCCTCGTAGTACGGCGCGATCCACACGTTGTTGCGCAGCTGCTCGACCGGATCCTCCTTGTAGTGGTACGGCGCGTTGTTGGCGGACTTCTTGAGCCGCTTGATGAGCCGGTAGACGAAGTAGGAGCCGTTCTCGATGCTCACCACCTTGAGCTTGGGGTGGCGGGTGAACACCTGATGGACGATCATCGAGGCGATGCTGTCGTGGATGGCGCGGTCGTCCATGATCACCATGTCGAGCGGATCGCGCCTACCGAAGCCCTTGAACACACCGCTGCCACCCCACAGCGCCGGGATCGCCATGTAGCCCGAATCCGACAGATGGAAGACCACGGGGACACCGGCTTCGGCCAGGCGCGCCCACACCGGGTCGTGCAGCGGATCGCCGAGTGAGCGCGGCCTTACTTCACCCGGCACCGGCGCCGGCCGCACGCACACCAGCTTCGCATCCCGGCTCAGCACGAACTCGACCTCCTCGACGGCCTTCACGGGGTCGGCCAGCGAGATGATCGGCGCGGCGATGATGCGGTGATCGGGCCGGTCGAAGCCCCAGTCCTCGTCGAGCCAAAGGTTGAAAGCATGGACTGTCGCCATGGTGGCCGGGATGTCGTGTTTGAGGCCCTCCTCGACGCCGCACGCGAAAGTCGGCAGCATGAACACGGTTTCGAGGTTCTGCTTGTCGAGAATCTTCACGCGTGCGTCGCGGTTCTGGTACTCGGGATGATCGGCCAGGCGGTCGACCTTCATCAGCGACGCCGGATCCACACCTTCGGGTATCTCGCCGCGGAACAGGAGGTCCAGGCAGCCGGGTTCAATGATCGGGTCGAACGTCGGGTTGGGGATGAAATGGTTGATCACACCGCCGAACACCGCGTAGGTGCGTTTTCCGTCGCTCAGCATCTGCACGCCGCGGCTGCGGAATTCTTTGGGCAGGTGCCGGGTGCACGCGTCCAGCGGTTCGTAGTAGTGGTTGTCCACGTCGATCGCCATGTAGTCCAAGGGCTGTGGTGCGCTCACGACGCATCCTCCTTCTCAGGTTTCAGGGGCGGAAAGTTCGGCGGGCGCTTCTCGAAGAAACTCGTGATGCCCTCGAGGAAGTCGGGTCGGGTCATCGACTCGTGCATCAGCTTCTCGGCGTGGTCGCTGGCGTCGAAGACATCGCGCATGCTGTCTGCGTACACCTGTTGTTTGATCACCGCCAGTGAACTGGGCGCGCAGTTGGCGGCCATGTCCTCGGCGTAGCCGATCGCGCGGGCCAGCAACTCGTCCGGTGCCACCACCTCGTTGACCACGCCCAGCCGGGCGGCCTCGTCGGCGAAGAACACCCGCCCCGACAGCAGCAGGTCCATGGCCACCCCGGTGCCGACGATGCGCGGCAGGATCCACGAGATGCCGTATTCGGCGATCAACCCGCGCCGGGCGAACGACGTGGTGAACTTGGCGTTCTCGGCCGCGAACCGCACGTCGCACGCCAGGGCCAGCGTCAGCCCCATGCCCGCGCAGGCGCCGTTGATCGCGGCGATAACGGGCTTGCGCATGCCCATCACAAAATGCGGATGCCGGGCGCCGACCAGCTTGCCGACGTCGGTGTCGGCGGTGGCATCCACCGTCGCGGCGCTGATCGTCGTCAGGTCCCCCATGTCGGCCCCGGCGCAGAACGCGCGGCCGCTGCCGGTGACCACGATCACGCGCACCTCGGGGTCGGCCTCGGCGTCGTCCATGCGTTCGTAGAACGTGCAGGCGAGCCCTCCGCCCCACCCGTTCATCCGGTCGGGCCGGTTGAAGGTGAGCAGCGCGACCCCGGTGTCGAACACCTCGTAGCGGACCGGCGCGGCCTCGGAGTCGGAGTGGGCGTCGGCGACTTGGTCAGGAGCGCTCACCCAGCAGTCCCCTTCCAGCGGCGCAAGCTCTGTGAATGCTCATACTGTACACCTATCGGTAGCGCCTTCCGCAACCGTCGCTCAGCTAGTTGTCGACCAGCCCGAGCCGCCGATAAGCGGTGTCGATCTGGGCTTTCGCCTCGGCGGGTAGGTGGGCCTGCGGCGGCCGGGAGTGCGGATACGCCCCGATCGGCAGGCCGAGCACCGACGCCGCGTACTTGAACGCCCCTCCCCAGTGGGTGAAGTAGTCGGGCCGCCCGGGATAGCAGGTGAACCACGAACCCATGTCGAGGTCGAACTGGTCGAGCCCGGACTCGCGCGCGTGGTCCATCGCCTCGACCAGTTTGTCGTTGACAATCAGCTCCCAGTACTCGCTGAACACGCGTCGCTCCGGGGTCTCGAACAGGTAGCCGGCGGTGCCGAGCTGCGCGGGGCAGACGATGCCGTCGCGCAGCCAGCCCGCGCGGTAGACGGTCTTGTCGCACTCCCACACCGCGAGATCCGGCGCCAACTCGTGCAGCATCCGGCTGGCCATCGGGCGGAACGCCCCTTCCTTCGTCGCGCAGACCGCCGGAATCTGGTCGTAGATGGCGGCGCTTTCGGCCGGCGTCAGGACATAGCCCGACGACGGCGAATTGAACATGCCCAACGCGATGTCGGTGCGGTCGGCGATGTAGCGGAAGAAGTTCAGCACCCCCTGCCCGCCGTGCGCCTCCATCATCGGTGTCTGGATGTAGACGATGTCGGCGCCGGCCTCTTGCGCGTGACGCGTGAGCTCGAGGCAGTCCTTGGCAGCCGTCGCCGCCGTGCACGCCTGCACGACGACGTCGGGGTTGGCGGCGCGGCCCTCCTCGATCGCGATCTCCAGCAACCGCTTTCGCTCGTCGATGGTCAGCGCCCAGAACTCGGCGATACCGCTCGTGCACCACAACAGCGGATGGTTCAACGCACCGACGCAGTGCCGCACCAGCGTCCGGTAGGCGTCCCAGTCGATGTCGTCACCGTCGACACCGCGAAACGGCGTGTACAGCGAATCACCGATCCCGCGCAGATGATTTCGAGCCCACTCCCGGGCGTCCTTCGCCGAAGCCACGATGACCTCCTCAGCCGATTCCGATGAACCCCACGCTAAAGCTCAGGTGAAATCTGAGCCCCCGTCGACATTGACGTTGGCACCGGTCATGTACGAATTGCGGCGGGACGCGAGAAACGCGACCACGGGCGCGATTTCGCCGGGCAAACCCGCGCGCGGGAGATGCGCCGGATGGCCGAAGTGCTCGCCGATGGCCGACATCAACGCGTACGGATCGTTGCCGTCGACGCCCACCGACTCGGCCCAGCCGATCAGCGCCTCGGAGGCGATGCTGCCCGGAGAGACCACGTTGACCATGATCTCGTCGGGGGCCAGCAGCAGCGACAGGTTCTTCGAGATGCTCGTCAGCGCCGCTTTGGCGGCGGTGTAGGCGGGCAGGATCACGCTCTGCCGTTGCGTCGAATGGGCGGAGAAGTTGACCACGCGCGCCCATTCGGCCGCGCGCAACAGCGGTAGCGCCGAGCGCACGCAATGCACCATGCCCATCACGCCGCTGTCGAACGCGACGCGCCACTGTTCGTCGGTCAGGTCCTCGAAGGTGCCGACGGCGTCGGGGCCGACGGCGTTGATCAGGATGTTGAGTCGCCCGTCCCAGCGCTGCGCGACTTCGTCGAAGGCTCGCTGCACCTGATCGGCTTCGGTGGTGTCGGCGCTCAGCGCGAGCGTGTCCGGGCTGCCGATTTCGGCAAGGGCCGTCGCCGCATCTTCGAGGACATCCGGCGTCCGCCCCACAACCGCGATCCTGGCCCCGTCCTCGGCCAGGCAGCGCGCCGTCGCAAAGCCCATTCCGCGCCCGCCGCCGACGACGACAGCGGTGGCGTCCTTCAGCCCGAGGTCCATGCGGCCTTTCGCTCACCCGATTGCGTAGAAAAGCTTACTATAGGACTTACAGTAGAACAGCGGAATCCATGTGGAGGCCGGTGACGGAACGGCTCCCGGTATGGTTGACGGCAACGGCGCAGCCGCGACACACCTGCATTGGCGCAGATCAGGGGCGGCTGACGGTACATTCAGGTCCACCAACCCGCTTTACGGGGGGTGCGCGCGGCTTATCGATGGAGGTGCCCTAGGTGGCAAGGCAGGCGACCGCGGAGAAGCGTCAACGACGCGAGCGCGGATCGATCAATCCCGACGACATCATCAAGGGCGCCTTCGAACTCGCCGAAGAGGTGGGCATCGACAACCTGTCCATGCCGTTGCTCGGCAAGCATCTCGGCGTCGGCGTCACCAGCATCTACTGGTACTTCCGCAAGAAGGACGATCTCCTCAACGCGATGACCGACCGCGCGCTGCGCCAGTACGTGTTCGCCACGCCATATGTCGAAGCCAAGGACTGGCGTGAGACGCTGCGCAACCATGCCCACACCATGCGAAAGACGTTCATGGGCAACCCGATTCTTTGCGACCTGATCCTCATCCGGTCGGCGCTGAGCCCCCGGGTGGCCAAGCTCGGCGTGCAGGAGGTGGAGAAAGCGATCGCCGGCCTGGTCGAGGCAGGCCTGTCGGCCGAGGACGCGTTCGACACCTACTCGGCGGTCTCGGTGCACGTTCGCGGATCCGTTGTGCTGTACCGCCTTCGGGAGAAGAATCGGGCCGCCAACGAGGGCCCCAGCGATCTCGAGGACACCATGAGCATCGACGCCGACAGCACACCGCTGCTGGCGTTGGTCACCGAGAAGGGCCACCACATCGGGGCGGCCGACGACAAGAACTTCGAGTTCGGTCTCGAGTGCATCCTGGACCGGGCGGAACGCCTGATCGATGACGCCGGCGCGAAGTCGGCGAAGAAGGCCGCCCGCAAGCGCTAGATGCGGGTTCGGTGTAGTTGGTCGCGCTCACCGCAACCAACTACACCCAAGCCTGCTAGACCTCGACGACGACCGCGCCGCCCTGGCCGCCGCCGGCACACATGGCCGCGACGCCGATTCCGCCGCCGCGCCGCTGCAATTCGTAGACCAGCGTGGTGACCATCCGCGCACCCGATGCCGCGATGGGATGGCCGAGACTGCAGCCGCTTCCGGAGAAGTTCACCAGCTCCTCGTCGATGCCGTACTCGCGGCACGCCGCGATCGGCACCGACGCGAACGCCTCGTTGATCTCCCACAGCGTGACGTCGGACGGCTTGAGTCCGGCGCGGTCGAGCACCTTGCCGATCACCTTCACCGCGCCGAGCCCGCAGTCGCGCGGGGGCACACCCGCCGCGGCCCAGGCCTTCACGGTGGCCAGCGTGGTCAGGTTGTTGGCGGCGGCGTAGTCGCTGTCGACGAGCGCCACCGCGGCGGCCGCGTCGTTGGTGCCGCTGCTGTTGCCCGCGGTGATCGAGAAGCCCTCGATCTCGGGGTGCAGGGGCTTGAGGCCGGCCAGCTTCTCGGCCGTGGTGTCGCGGCGCGGGTGCTCGTCGACGCTGAACTCGGTGACCGAGCCATCGAACTGCTGCACCTTCAGCGGCACGATCTCGTCGACGAACCTGCCCGCGTCGATCGCGGCGATCGCGCGCTGGTGTGAGCGCGCCGCCCAGGCGTCCATCTCCTCACGCGTGATGCCGACCGACTGCGCGGTGTTCCATCCGACGGTGATCGACATGTCGCGCGTCGGCGCGTCCGGCGTCTCGACGTGGGTGGGCGGCATCCACTTCTCTTCGAACTTCAGCTCAGGGCCCGGGATACGCCAGTTGACCAGCGGCGTCATCGACAGCGACTGCACACCGCCGGCGATCAGCGCACGTTCCATACCGGAGCCGATCTGCGCCGCGGCGTTGCCGATCGCGGTGAGGCTGCCCGCACAGTGCCGGTTCACCGACTGGCCCGGGACATCCGGCAGCCCGGCCGCGTCGGCCGCATAGCGAGCCAAATCGCCTCCGCCATAATGGGATTCGGCGAAGATCAGATCGTCGATGTCGTTGGGGTCGATACCCGAGCGACGGATCACTTCCGGCAGGACGGCGGTGATCAGCGTCTCCGGCGGAGTGTTGACCAGTGTCCCCTTGAAGGATCGACCGATCGCGGTCCTGGCGGCACCGACGATGACGGGTGTTCCCATGTTTCTACCTCGGGTTTCGACGTTAACGACGTTACAAAACTAGCAGCTAGTGTAGCGGACTCCGCTACTCGGGCTCGGGTACGTGGAAATGCTCGTCACGCAGCCGGAAGGCCTCCTTGGTGCCGTGCTGCGCGCGGGTCTTGACGAAGTTGAACTCACCCTCGGCGAACTGCAGGTTCGTCCCGTACGCGTGGAACAGGTAGCTCGCCACTTCCTCGCCCTGGTAGGCCTGACTCTGCTCGACGAGGCGGAACGCCTCCTTGGCGATCACGATCCCGTCGGCGGGCATCTTGGCGGCCTTCTCCGCCCAGTACCGGGCCCGCTTGGTCACCTGGTCGGCCTCGCAGGTCTCGGTGAAGACGCCGAGATGTTCGATCGAGCCCGCCTCGATGATGTCGCCGGTCAGCAGCAGCCGACGGGCCAACACCGGGCCCAGCCGGTGGAAGAACATGTGCAGGCTTCCCAGTGCGGGGCCGAGGAACCGGGTGGCGGGCATGCCGATCTTGGTGGTGCGGGCGATGACGGAGATGTCGGTCATCAACGCCATCTCGAAGCCGCCGCCCAGCGCATAGCCGCTGACCTCCCCCACCGTGACTTTCGGAAAGCCCATGAAGTTGTGGTAGAAGCCGAAGGTCTTGCGGTCCACCGTGAGCCGGCGCCGTTGACTCGGGCGCCGCTTGGCCTGCGGCGAGTCCTTCTCGCCATACCAGCCGTACGCGTTGTTCATGTCCGCGCCCGTGCTGAACACCCCTTCGGTGCCGCGCAGCAACACGACGGTGATGTCGTCGTCCTCGGCGACCTGGTCGAGGTGGCGGCCGACGGTCTCGCGCATCGCCGCGTCGTAGGAGTTGCGCTGGGCGGGGTTGTTCAGCGTGATGGTCGCGATCCGCTTGTCGCGGTCGACGTCGAACAGCACGCGGTCATCGGCGGTGGTCATGGGGTGTCCTCACTGAACGTCGGAAATGAGCCTGGCCTCTATGGTTTTGTCCGTTCCGGCCGCGAGCGTGTTGCGCCGTGCGACCGCAAGGTGGTCGGCGGCCAGTCGCGCCGCGCGGGCCTGGTTGCCGTCGCGGATCGCGTCGAGCAGGCGTTGGTGATCGCGCAGCGCGGCCCGCATCGTCTTGTCGTTCATCGGATCGGCGCCCGTCTCATCGCCCCACACCGACGACTCGTGCGCCGACCAGATCAGCTCCAGCGAGCCGATCAACAGGATCATTGGCTCGTTGCCGCAGCGGGAGACGATCGTCTCGTGAAACCGCCGGGCATTGGGGACATACCGCGACGGGTCGTCGAAATCGTCGATCTGTCTCTGTATCTCGTCCTCGAGGTGGGGCACGACCTCGGTCATGCGGTCGGACCTGGCCGCGCACATGCTCGCGCAGATCGGTTCGAGGTGCAGCAGTGCGCCGCTGACATCCGCGGGAGTCGCCGACCGGGCCTGCAGCACCATGCTGATCATGTGGGCGGTGCGGTCCGCCGACGGCTGATGCACGACCGCACCCCCCATGTTGCCGCGCCGTACCGAGATCAGGCCCTCCGTCTCGAGGATGTGGATGGCCTCGCGCAACGCCGGTGGGCTGACGCCGAACTCGGCGAGCAGGCCGTCCTGCGATGGCAGCACGTCGCCCTCTTTGAGCCGCCCGGACAGGATGTCGTCGCGCAGCCGCGCAGCGATGATCTCGGCCACTCGGGGCTGACGGATCCTGTGCGCGCTGGTCATCTCGGCCGGCGCTTCCCGAATTGGAACACCGACAGCCGCTCGGGTGAGGACGCCGACGTGTTGAACTCACCGATGCACAACACCTCCTCGCCCAGCAGCAACCGGGCCATCGATGTCACGCGGCCGTCGGCCTCCACGCGACTCACGTCGAATTCCAGCTCCGTGAGGATCGGCGTCGGCCTGCGGAAGGTGACCGTCAGCGAGCGGGTCTTGCCCGTTCGGCCCATGGCGCAGCTGTGATGCTGGGTCACGCAGTCGAAGAACACGGCGAGAAACCCACCGTTGACCAATCCTGGTGGACCTTCGAAGACGACCGGGAACGTGACCCTGCCCGACGAGGAGTCGGCGTCCAATGCGTCGATGGTGTATTCGGGAAACGCCGGGTTGTACGCGCCGACGTCGAAGGCGTGGTCGAGGTATACCCGCTGCGTCTCCGCGGCGTCGGGGCCGATGCGCGGCGTCATATCGGTCGGTGCGGCGGCGGCCAATTCGCGTTCCCAATCACCGAGCTGGCGCAGCATCACGTCGACGGTGGGATGGTCGTGTTCCAGCGACAGCAGCAGGCCGCTGAGCCGGCGCAGGGCACCCGCGGCCGCGACGGTCTGCCCCAGCGGTTGCTCGCCGTAGCTCGGCGTGTCCTGTGCCATCGATGGCCTCTCGTCGGCGCGACGTCTTTTCGACCGCTGTCCTTGCTAACTTGTACAAGATAGCAATACTGTATGTCTAACCGTATAGCTCGAGATTGGCGGATTCAACGGTGACCGATGCGGCTGACGACGGCGTGGTCGAAACCTCGCGCGACGGCGCGATCCTGCGTATCACGCTGAATCGCCCTTCGCGGCGTAACGCGTTGAGCCGCAGCATGACCGACACGCTCGTGGCGACATTGACCGCAGCCGCCACCGACGATTCCCTACGCGCCGTCCACATCCGTGGCGAGGGGTCGGATTTCTGCGCCGGGGTGGACTGGGTAGCGTCCAACGCCGGTGAGCGGCGTCCCCGCACCGGAGATATCCTCCGGCGCCAACCCCACACCGCGCACCGAGTGGTCGAACTGGTCCACACGCTTCATCTACCGGTGGTGTGCACGGTTCGCGGCTGGGCCGCCGCGCTCGGTTGTAACCTGGCGCTGGCAGCCGACTTCACCGTGGCCGCGAAGGACGCCGTGTTCTGGGAGCCGTTCCTCGGGCGCGGTTTCAGTCCCGACTCGGGTTCGACCTGGCTGCTGCCCCGCCTCGTCGGGCTGGCGCGCGCCAAGCGGATGCTGCTGCTGGGCGAGAGGGTCAGCGGCGCCGACGCGGCGCAGTGGGGTCTGATCCACGCCGCGGTGCCGGAAAACGAATTATCCGCGGTGAGCGACGAACTCGTCGAGCGGTTGGCATCCGGGCCGACCGTCGCGATGGGCCTGGCCAAACAATCCATGCACTACGGCCAGCACGCGTCGCTTTCCGACACCATGATCAGGGAGCTCTACAACGTCGAGTTGTCCTGCCGGACCACCGATTTCAAAGAAGGGCTGGCGGCGTTCCGCGACAAGCGGCCGCCGGAATTCCAAGGGCGCTGACGAATAGGAAGACGATGTCCCCCACTTTCGAGAACATCACCTACGAGGTCGACGGGCACAAGGCCACGATCACCTTGAACCGGCCCAATGCGCTCAACGCGCTGAGCCCGCACATGGTCTCAGAACTTCGCAACGCCTACGACGAAGCCGAGAACGACGACGACATCTGGATCCTGATCGTGACCGGCACGGGCCGTGCGTTCTGCACCGGCGCCGATGTCGGAGAGATCCCCGAGGACGGCAGGGTCATCTACGAGCGGCCGTACCTGTCCACCTACGAACAGTGGGAGGCGCCACAGGAGGGCACTCCCCCGTTCCGGCGGATGGCCAAGCCGGTCCTCACTGCCGTGAACGGGTTGTGTTGTGGGGCAGGACTGGACTGGATCACCACCGGCGACATCGCGATCGCCTCCGACAAGGCCACATTCTTCGATCCACACGTGAGCATCGGTCTGGTGGCCGGCCGCGAGATGGTCCGGCTGGCCAGGATCCTGCCGCGCAACATCGCGCTACGCATGGCGCTGATGGGCAAGCACGAGCGGATGAGCGCCGAACGGGCATACGAGCTGGGCATGATCAGCGAGGTGGTGGAGCACGACCGACTGTTGGAGCGCGCGCACGAGATCGCCGACATCGTCAACTCGAATGCCCCGCTCGCGGTCCGGGGTACCCGGCTGGCCATCCACAAGACGCTCGACCTGCCGCTGCACGAGGCGGAGATCCTCGCCGAGACGTTCCGTGAGCGGGTGGTGCGCACCGACGACGCCGCCGAGGGCCCCAAGGCGTTCATGGAGAAGCGCACCCCGAACTGGCAGTGTCGATAACATGTCGGAGCCGTCGTTCGAGACCATCCTCGTCGATGTGGACGCCACCGACCACGTCGCGACCATCACGCTGAACCGACCGGAATCGCTGAACGCCTTCAACCGCACGATGTGTGAGGAGATGTCGCAGGCGTGGCAGCTCGTCAAGACCGACAACGCGGTCAACGCGGTGGTGCTTCGCGCGGTGGGCGACCGCGCGTTCAGCGCGGGCCTGGATATCAAGGAGTCCTACGGCCAGCCTCAAAACGTGTGGAACCATGAGGATCCCGGCGAGCACCTCAGCCCGAAGTGGCAGAAGATGTGGAAGCCGGTCGTCTGCGCGGTCCAGGGCATGTGCACAGCGGGGGCGTTCTATTTCCTCAACGAGGCCGACGTGGTCATCTGTTCGCAGGATGCCACCTTCTTCGACTCCCACGTGAGCGCAGGCCTGGTGTGCGCACTGGAACCGATCGGGCTGATGCGACGGGTCGGCCTCGCCCAGTCGCTGCGGATCGCGTTGATGGGCAACGACGAACGCGTCAGCGCCACCACGGCTCTGCAGATGGGCTTGGTGACGGAGGTGGTTCCCACCGACCGCCTGTGGGCGCGCGCACACGAGATCGCCGCCGGCATCGCCGCAAAACCGCCCTCAGCGACACAAGGCACCGTCAAGGCGATCTGGGAGTCGCTGGAGAAGCCCTATCGCGCAGCGATGGAACAGAACTTGATCTACACCCGGCTGGGCAATCCGCTCGGCCAGGCCGAGTTGGCCCAAGCGCCAACGCCCACGCGATCCGAACCGAGGATCCGCTGATGGGTGAGCACCCGCTCAGCAGACGCATTCGGGATGTCCTCGCGCTCGACGCGGACGCGCCCGCCATCGAATACGAAGGGCAATGGGTCACCTGGGGTCAGTTGCACGGATTGGCCTCGCAGGTCCACGAGGCCGGGGTGGTGGGGCGCCAGGTCGGAATGCTGCTGCGCAATACGCCCGCCCATGTCGCGAGCTTCCTCGGTGTCCTGCTCGGTGGGGGCACCGTGGTGGTCGTCAACCCGTCGCGCGGCGACGATCGCATCAGGGCCGACCTCGACGCGCTGGCGCTGCCGGTGGTGATCGGCGAACAGGACGACCTGACACGGCTGGTGCGCACCCCGGGCACCGACATGGTGGCGATCTCGACGGTTCGCGACCCCATCCGTTTGACCGCGGCCCGCGCCCTGGTGCCCGAGGAGAACCGCATCGGCGTCGCGGTGCGGATGCTGACCAGCGGCACGACCGGTCCGCCCAAGCGGATCGATCTGACCTACGACATGTTGGCCCACAGCGTGATCGGCGAAGGCTTCGACGAAGCGCCGTCGCCGAAGCGACTGCGTCGCGGGGTGGCCATCGTCAACGCCCCGCTGGTGCACATCGGCGGGGTGTTCCGGGTGCTGCAGTGCGTCTGCGAGGGGCGCTCGTTCGTACTGCTCGACCGCTTCGAGCTGAACCGCTGGGTCGACGCGGTGCGGCGTCACCGTCCGCGCGCGGTGTCCCTCGTGCCCGCGGCGCTGCGCACGGTGCTGCACTCGGACCTGACCCGCGACGATCTGGCCGGCATCCAGGCGGTCACCTCCGGCACCGCACCACTGTCCGCCGAGGACGCCGACGCGTTCACCGAGAAGTTCGGCATACCGGTGTTGACGTCGTATGCCGCAACCGAGTTCGGCGGCGGGGTCGCCGGCTGGACGCTGACCGATTACCAGCAGCACTGGCAGACCAAGCGGGGCAGTGTGGGAAGGGCCAGCCTCGGCGCACAACTGCGCGTCGTCGACGACGACGGTCACCCCCTCGGCGTCGATCAACCCGGCCTGCTCGAGGTCAAGCCCGGCCAACTGGGTCCCGCAGCGGACTGGATGCGCACCACCGACATGGCGCGCATCGATGCCGACGGGTTCGTGTGGATCCTCGGACGTGCGGACCAGGCGATCATCCGCGGCGGTTTCAAGGTCATGCCCGACGATGTGCGCAGAGCGCTGGAGAGCCACCCCGCGGTGCACAGTGCCGCCGTCGTGGGTAGACCCGACGAACGACTCGGGGAGACGCCGGTGGCGATGGTGCAGCCGCGCGAGCCCGTCGATGCCGCGACGCTCGAGGAGTTCCTGCGAAACCGCCTGGCACGCTATGAGGTTCCCACCGCGATCGCGATCGTCGAGCAGATGCCGTGCACGCCCTCGGGTAAACCCGACCTGAGCGCGGTCCGGCAACACTTCGAGACCGGAGCCACCGCCGGCCATGGCTGACCGCACCGTCGGGTCGGTGCTGCGCGCGCAGGCCGCTGCGCGGGGCGATCAGCCGCTGCTGATCTGCGATGCGGACCGGGTGAGCTATACCGACGCCGAACGCCGGTCGGCCCGGCTGGCTCGCGGGCTGATCTGTCTCGGCGCGGGCAAGGGCACGCACGTCGGCGTGTTGTATCCGAACGGGTCGGCGTTCGTCGTGGCGATGCTGGCCGCCGCGCGGATCGGCGCCGTGGTGATCCCGGTCTCGACGCTGGCGACCGCACGGGAGATGCGCGAACAACTCGCCCACTCCGACGTCGAGATCCTCCTGGCCACAGGGGCATACCGATCTCATGACTACCGGCAACGGCTCGCCGACGTCGAGGGCATTCCGCTGCTCCGTCACGTTCTCGTCGACACCGAGCCGACGGAGTTGGCCGACACCGACCTGCTGGCCGCGCTCGAAGACGATGTCGAACCGTGCGACGAATTGGCGATCATCTACACGTCGGGGTCGACCAGCGCACCCAAGGGTGTCGTGCACACGCACGCCGGACTGCTCGACCACCAGATGGTGCTCAACGAGATCCGCGGGCTGACCGCCGAGGAGAAGCTGTTCAGCAATTCGCCGTTCTTCTGGATCGGCGGCTTCGCCTACTCGGTGCTGGCCACCTTGCTGGCCGGCGCAACATTACTGTGCTCCAACGCCGTCGATGCCGGCGAAACCCTCGATCTGTTGGAGGCCGAGAAGCCGACGATGACCAACGGTTTCGTGGCCGGCATCGCGCACCTGGCCCGGCACCCCAGCCTGCCGAGCCGTGATCTGTCGTCGATCAGGCGAGGCAACCTGTACCCGATCATGGCGCCCGACGTCCGGCCCGCCGATTTCGAACTGCGCCACACCATGCTCGGCATGACCGAGTCCGGCAGCGTCATCCTCGCCTGCGCCGACGAATCCGATCAGCCCGAGCACCGGCGCGGATCGTTCGGCAAGCCGGTTCCCGGATTCGACGTCAAGGTCGTCGATCCCGATACCGGAGCGCCCGTGCGCGCCGGCTCCGTCGGTGAGCTGTGCGCCCGTGGGCCGTTCATGATGCAGCGGTATTACAAGCGCAGCCGGGAGGAGTGCTTCGACGCCGAGGGCTGGTTCCACACCGGCGACCTCGTTCGCACGGACGCCGACGGCTTCTTCTACTTCGTCGGCCGCCGCGGCTCGATGATCAAGACCGCGGGCGCTAATGTCGCACCCGCGGAAGTGGAACGGGCGATCGCGAAGGTGACCGGCGGCCTCGTCGCACACGTGATCGGCCTCCCCGACGCCGAACGCGGCCAGCTGGTCGCCGCGGTCATCGCGCTGCACGACGGTGCGTCATTCGACGAGGCCGGATGTCGCCAGCGGCTCAAGACCGAGTTGTCTGCCTACAAGATCCCCCGGCGGTTCGCCGCCGTGCCCGCTACCCGCATCCCGGTGTTGTCGAGCGGAAAGGTCGACTTGTCTCGATTGGCAGAGGTTTTCGATGTCTGACACGATCGACGCACTGGTCCGACTGCGAGCCTCCGAACATGGCGACAAGCCGGCGGTGATCGACCCGTCGGCCAGGATCACCTATTCCGATCTCGACGCCGACACGCGCGAGCTGGCCGCCGCCGTCGTGGCCGCAGGGGTGGGCAAAGGCAGTCGGGTCGCGTTGATCATGCCCAACAGCGTCGAATGGGTGCGGATCGCGATCGCGCTGACCCGCGCCGGCGCGGTGCTGGTGCCGTTGAGCACGCTGTTGCAGCCACCCGAACTCGCTGCCCAGCTCCGCGTGGCCGCTGTGCAGTTCGTGGTGTCCGTCGAAGAGTTCCGCGGCCACCACTATCTCGACGACATCCGGGCCGAACGCGCCAACCTTCCCGCCCTGCGCGAGGTTTGGCACGCGGACCGGCTGCCGTCGGGCGGCGCGGCGCCCGTCGACGAGATCGCGGCCGCGGTCACCCCGAGCGACACGCTGGCGATCATGTTCACCTCCGGTAGCAGCGGCCCACCCAAGGGTGTGATCCACTCGCACGGCAACGCCTTGGGCGCGGTGCGATCCGGTTTGGCGGCGCGGTGCATCTCCGCCGACACCCGGTTGTATCTGCCGATGCCGTTCTTCTGGGTGGGCGGGCTGGCCGGCGGCCTGCTGTCCGCGTTGCTGACCGGTGCGACGCTGGTGACCGAGGAGATGCCCCGCCCGGAGACGACGCTGCGCCTGATCGAACGCGAGCGCGTGACGCTGTTTCGCGGCTGGCCAGATCAGGCGGCGGCGCTGGCACGCGCGAACGCCGCTGTGGGAGCTGATCTCTCGCAACTGCGGGTCGGCAGCATGGAGGCGTTGCTGCCAGCCGAGCAGCGCGCGGTCCGCGGCGCCCGGGCCAATCTGTTCGGTATGACCGAGTCGTTCGGACCGTACTGCGGCTACCCCGCCGACACCGACATGCCGCGCTCAGCATGGGGCAGTTGCGGAAAACCCTTCGACGGCATGGAGGTTCGTATCGTCGACCCCGACAGCGGCGAGCCGGTGCCCACCGGGACCATCGGGGTGATCCAGATCCGCGGGCCACACGTCATGCGGGGTATCTGCCGCCGGAGCCGGGAGGACGTGTTCACTCCGGACGGCTTCTACCCCACCGGTGACCTCGGACATCTCGACGACGACGGCTTCATGTTCTACCACGGCCGCAGCGACGACATGTTCAAGGTCAGCGGCGCGACGGTGTACCCCAGCGAGGTGGAGCGCGCGTTGCGGACCATCGACGGGGTGCTGAACGCGATCGTTACCGACGTGGCAGGTGCCGTCGGTGCCGTCGTGGTGTCGGAACGCCCTGTGGACGAGCTGCGCGCCGAGGCCCGAAACCGGTTGAGCGCCTTCAAGGTCCCGACGGTGTGGCTCGTGACCGGCAAGGACGACGACATCCCCCGCAAGGCGTCGGGCAAAGTCGACGTCCGAGCGCTGCGCGAAATCCTGCGCGAGCAGGTCAGGTGACCACGCCTCGCTCTGTGAGGTGCTCGATCAACGGCTTCGCGCCTGCGGCGAGGTGTTCAGACATCTCGGCGCGGGCGAGGCTCTCGTCGTGCTGTTCCAGCGCGGCCAGCAGCCTGCGGTGATGATCGTTCGACTTCTCCGGCCAGCCCGCGATGACCGGGAAGACCGACTCGGGGGCGTACCGGGTGATCTGTGACATCAGCTGGGCCAGCTTGGGTGAGTCCGCGGCGACGTTGATGGCACGGTGGAATTCGTGGTTGAGCCGTACCGCCCGCTCGTCGTCGGCGGCGGCGTACGCCGCTTCCAGGTCGGACTGGATCTGCTTAAGGTCGCGCAGCTGATCGTCGGTGATGTTGGCCGCGGCACGCGCCGCGAGCTCACCACCGATGTGAGCCTGCACATTTGACACGTCGGTGAGGTCGCGGCCGGTCACCGGCAGTACGACGAAACCGCGCCGCGGCTGTTGGGCCAGTAGCCCTTCGGCCTTCAACTCGAACAGCGCCTCGCGGACCGGGGTGACGCTGATGCCGAGCTCGGCGGCCAGTTGCTCCAGCCGCACGTACTCGCCGGCGCCGTAGGTACCGTCGAAGATACGTTTGCGCACGAAACGTGCGACGTCCTCGGCGAGTTGAGGCCGGAAGGCGAATTCGGGCGCTGTCACCGTCACACCTGATAGTCGGCGAGCAATCGCTTGCTGATGATGTTCTTCTGGATCTCGCTGGTGCCCTCGCCGATCAACAGGAACGGCGCGTCGCGCATCAGCCGCTCGATTTCGTATTCCTTCGAATAGCCGTAACCGCCGTGGATTCGGAAACTCTGCTGGGTGACCTCCGAGCAGAATTCGCTCGCGAGGTACTTCGCCATTCCGGCCGCGACGTCGTTGCGTTCCCCGGAGTCCTTCAGCCGGGCGGCGTTGACCATCATCAGATGGGCCGCCTCTACTTTGGTTGCCATCTCGGCCAATTGGAAGGCGATGGCCTGGTGCTCGGAGATCGGCTTGCCGAACGTCTGGCGCTGCTGGGCGTAGCGGACCGCCAGTTCGAACGCGCGGATGCCGACACCGCACGCCCGCGCCGAGACGTTGACCCGGCCGACCTCGATTCCGTCCATCATCTGGAAGAATCCCTGCCCCGGCGCCTCGCCGAGGATGTCGTCGGCCTTGGCCACGTAGCCGTCGAAGATCAACTCGGTGGTGTCGATGCCCTTGTAACCGAGCTTGTCGAGCTTGCCCGGAATGGTCAGGCCCGGCGCGACTTCCCCGTAACCGACCGGCTTTTCGACCAGGAATGCGGTCAGGTTGCGATGCGGTTTGTCGGCTCCCTCGTCGGTGCGGACCAACACCGCGACCAGGGTGGACGTGCCCCCGTTGGTCAACCACATCTTCTGACCGTCGATCCGGTAGGTGCCGTCGTCGTTGCGGGTGGCCCGCGTCCGGATCGCGGCGACGTCGGAACCGAGTTCGGGTTCCGACATCGAGAACGCGCCGCGCGTCTCCCCCGTCGCCATCCTCGGCAGGTAGTGCTGCTTCTGCGCGTCGGTGCCGTGCTGGCGCAACATGTAGGCGACGATGAAGTGGGTGTTGAGCACACCGGAGATGCTCATCCAGCCGCGCGCCAACTCCTCGACGCACAGCGCGTACGTCAGCAGCGATTCGCCGAGGCCCCCGTACTCCTCGGGGATCATCAACCCGAACAGCCCCATCTCCTTCATCGCATCGACGATGGCCTGTGGGTAGGTGTCGGTCTTCTCGAACTCCGGCGCGTTCGGGATGATTTCCTTCTCGACGAATTGCCGTACGGTGGAGAGGATTTCGGCTTGCACATCGGTCAATCCCACCGTCTGCGCGAGTTTGGTCATGCGTCGACCCTCTCGAACACCGCGGCCAGCCCCTGCCCCCCGCCGATGCACATGGTCTCCAAGCCGTAGCGGGAGCCGCGCCTCGTCAGTTCGCGCGCCAGCGTCGCCAACATTCGACCGCCCGTCGCGCCGACGGGATGCCCGAGCGAGATTCCCGAGCCGTGCACGTTTGTGCGTTCGGTGTCCGCCGCGCCGAAACTCCACTCCCGCATTACAGCAAGGGCCTGAGCGGCGAACGCCTCATTCAGCTCGATCAGGTCGATGTCGGCCAACGACAGTCCCGCCTTGGCCAGCGCCACCTCGGTGGCGGGCACGGGCCCGATCCCCATGACGTTGGGCGCCACGCCCGCCGAACCCCACGACACCAGCCGCACCAGCGGCGTCAGCCCCAGCTCTTCGGCTTTGTCGCGCGTGGTCACCACGCACATCGATGCGGCGTCGTTCTGGCCGCTCGCGTTGCCCGCGGTGACGGTCGCGTCCGGATCCTGCTTGCCGAGAACAGGTCTCAGCTTCGCCAGTGATTCGAGCGAGGTGTCGGGTCTCGGGTGCTCGTCGGTGTCGATCACCTCTTCGCCTTGCCGGGTGCGCACCGTGACGGGGATGATCTCCTCGGCCAGGATGCCGTCTTTCTGGGCGGCCACCGCGCGACGATGAGACGTCACGGCGAGCTCGTCCTGCTCTTTCCGCGAGATGTCGTACTGCCTGCGCAGGTTCTCGGCGGTCTCGAGCATCCCGCCGGGCACCGGATAGTGCTTGCCACCGGCGGTGGTGCGCCCGCGGGCCAACGAGTCGTGCAGCATGACGCCGCCGGGCGCAGGGCCCCACCGGACGTCGGTCGAGTAGAACGTCACGTTGCTCATGCTCTCCGCGCCACCCGCGACCACGACGTCGTTGTCGCCGTTGGCGACCTGCAGACACGCCTGGATAACGGCCTGCAGACCCGAACCGCACCGCCGGTCGACCTGCATGCCGGGCACGGTCACCGGCAGCCCGGAGTCCAGCGCCACGACGCGGCCGATGGCGGGCGCCTCGGCGCTCGGATAGCAGTGACCCAGGATCACGTCCTCGACTGCTTCCGGCTCGATTCCGGTGCGCTCCAGCAGACCCTTGAGTGCGGTGACGCCGAGGTCGACGGCCGTGAGCGACTTGAACATTCCGCCGTAACGGCCGATCGGTGTGCGCACCGGTTCGCAGATGACGGCCTCGCGGGTGCTCATAGGTGTCGTCCCCCGGTGATCTCGAGAACGGTCCCGGTCATGTACGAGGACAGATCACTGGCCAGGAACAGGGCGACCTTGGCCACCTCCTCCGGCTCACCGGCGCGGCCCATCGGCACCTCGGCCAGCTTCTGGTCCCACGCCTTCTGCGGCATGGCCTCCGTCATCGCCGAGCGGATCAGTCCCGGCTGAATCGCATTGACCCGCACCCCGAGATGGGCGAGTTCCTTGGCCGCGGCCTTGGTCATACCGACGATGCCTGCCTTGGCGGCCGAGTAGTTGGTCTGGCCGATCATGCCGACCTTGCCCGAGATCGACGACATGTTGACGATCGAGCCGCGCTTGTTCTCACGCATGATCGGCGCCGCCGCCTTCAGCCCGTTCCATGTGCCTTTCAGGTGCACGGCGATGACCTGATCGAACTGCTCCTCGGTCATCTTGCGAAGCGTCGCGTCACGGGTGATCCCGGCGTTGTTGACCATGATGTCCAGCCCACCGAACCGCTCGACGGCGGCGCCGACCAACGCCTCGACGTCGGCGCCCTTGGTGACGTCACAGCGCACCGCCAGCGCGAGGTCCCCGCCGCCGAGTTTTTCGGCCGCCGCTTCGGTGGCGGCGAGATCCACGTCGCCCAGAACCACCCGCGCGCCTTCGGCGATAAACCGTTCGGCGATCGCGTATCCCAGACCCTGTGCACCTCCGGTCACGACCGCCGTCTGTCCGGTCAACAGCGACACCTGATCACCCCTTCCGCTGGTCAAGGCCCACCCGGGGCCGCGTCAATCGAACATCATATTTCATATATGATCGCCCCCATTCGATGGGCCGACCGGTCACACCGCGCGCGTGCTCGCCGTGACTTGCAGCGACGCTCGCGCGAGCAGATGAGGACAAGGAGCAGAGGATGGCGACATCCGAAGTCAGCGACGAGGACTTCCGGGAGATCCTGGCGCAGACCCGTCACTTCGTCCGCACCGCGGTGATCCCTCGTGAGCAGGAGATTTTGGCCGGGGACCGGGTCCCCGACGACCTTCGCGAGCAGGCCAAGAAGATGGGACTCTTCGGTTATGCCATTCCCCAGGAGTGGGGCGGGCTGGGGCTGGACCTCTCGCAGGACGTCGAGCTGGCAATGGAGCTGGGTTACACCTCGTTGGCCCTGCGCTCGATGTTCGGGACGAACAACGGCATCGCGGGACAGGTCCTTGTCGGATTCGGCACCGATCAGCAGAAGGCGCGCTGGCTCGAGCCGATGGCCACCGGCGACGTCGTCGCATCGTTCGCACTCACCGAGCCCGGCGCGGGCTCCAATCCGTCGGGACTTCGCACCAAAGCCGTTCGGCAAGATGACGGTTGGGTGATCACGGGCCAGAAGCGGTTCATCACCAACGCCCCGACCGCCGACCTTTTCGTCGTGTTCGCCCGCAGCCGCCCCGCCGATGCGGACGGCGCGGGCATCGCTGTGTTCCTGGTACCCGCCGACGCCGCCGGTGTCCAGGTCGGCGCCAAGGACGCGAAGATGGGCCAGGAGGGCGCGTGGACGGCGGACGTCAGCTTCGACGACGTGCGCGTGCCCGCCGAAGCGCTCGTCGGCGGCAGCGAGGACATCGGCTATCGCGCCGCGATGATCTCGTTGGCGCGCGGACGCGTACACATCGCCGCATTGGCGGTCGGGGCCGCGCAACGCGCGCTCGACGAGTCGGTCGCCTACGCCGCCACCGCGACCCAGGGAGATACACCGATCGGTAACTTCCAGTTGGTGCAGGCGATGCTCGCCGATCAGCAGACCGGCGTGATGGCCGGCCGTGCACTGGTCCGCGACGCTGCGCGCCAATGGGTCACCGGCGAGGACCGCAGGGTGGCACCGTCGGCGGCCAAGCTGTTCTGCACCGAGATGGCAGGTGATGTCGCCGATATCGCGGTCCAGATCCACGGCGGCAGCGGCTACATGCGCGAGGTTCCCGTCGAACGCATCTATCGCGATGTCCGGCTGCTGCGACTTTACGAGGGCACCAGCGAGATACAGCGTCTCATCATCGGGTCCAACCTCGTCAAGACCGCACAGAAGGAGCGCTCGTGAACAGGCTCACCGACAAGGTCGCGTTCATCACCGGCGCCGCACGGGGTCAGGGTCGCGCACACGCCGTCCGGATGGCCACCGAGGGCGCCGACATCATCGCCGTCGACATCGCCGGAAAGCTTCCGGACTGTGTGCCTTACGACCATGCAACACCTGAGGAACTTGCCGAGACGGCCCGGCTGGTCGAGGCCACCGGTCGCCGCATCCTCACCGCGCAGGCCGACACCCGTGACGCCGAGACCCTCAACGAGGTTGTCGCCGAAGGGGTTGCCGCACTCGGCCGGCTCGACGTGATCGTTGCCAACGCGGGTATCTCGCCACCGCAGCTGTGGGACGAGATCACGCCGGAGGACTTCCGCGACGTGATGGACATCAACGTGGCAGGAACCTTCAACGCCGTTCGGGCCGGCGCGCAGCACATCATCGACGGTGGCCGGGGCGGGTCCATCATCCTGATCAGCTCGGCTGCCGGAATCAAGTTGCAGCCGTTCATGGTTCACTACACCGCGAGCAAGCACGCCGTCACCGGCATGGCCCGCGCCCTGGCCGCCGAACTCGGAAAGCACTCGATCCGCGTCAACAGCGTGCACCCCGGCCCGGTCAACACCCCGATGGGTTCGGGCGACATGATCACCGCGATCGCCAAGGTGATGGAGACCAATCCGTCGCTGCAGCACATGATGACGCCGTTTCTGCCGACGTGGGTCCTGCAACCCGAAGACGTCGCCGAGGTGGTGTGCTGGTTGGCCGGCGACGAGTCGAAACACATGACGGCGACGGCCATTCCGGTGGATCAGGGCTCCACCCAGTACTGAATCAGCGGATGAAGCGCACGATCGACTCCGCAACGGCGGCAGGCTTTTCCGAGCCCTCGATCTCGATCGTCGTGGTCATCGTCGACTGCACGGCACCGTCGAGCTGGTCGATCTTCGTCAGTTCGCCCGTGGCGCGGATCTTGGCACCGACCTTGACCGGTGTGATGAAGCGAACCTTGTTGTAGCCGTAGTTGATCGCCATCGCGATGTTGCCGACCGTGTACAGCTGATGAGAGAAGTACGGGAGCAGCGACAGCGTCAGCAAGCCGTGGGCGATCGTCGCCCCGAACGGCCCGTTGGCCGCCTTCTCGGGGTCGACGTGGATCCACTGGTGGTCCTCGGTCGCGTCGGCGAACAGGTTGACGCGGTCCTGGGTGACTTCGAGCCATTCGGTGGGGCCGAGCTGGCTGCCCTCGGCCGCGATGAACTCGTCGAGGTCGCTGAACTTCTTCACTACTTCTCCTTCGTACCGGCGACAGAATTCGGCTAGAAGACGACGGTCTGGTTGCCGAATCGAATGATGCGGTCCTCACAGTGCCACAGCACCGCTCGGGACAAAACAACGCGTTCGACGTCCGATCCGAGGCGGACCAGATCTTCCACGCCGTGCCGATGGTCGACCCGCACCACGTCCTGCTCGATGATCGGGCCCTCGTCGAGGTCCTCGGTCACGTAGTGCGCGGTGGCGCCGACGAGCTTGACCCCTCGCTCCTTGGCCCGCCGATACGGCGCGGCGCCTATGAACGCTGGCAGGAACGAGTGGTGGATGTTGATGAGCGGGCACCCGACCTCGGTGATGAAGGCCGGCGTGAGGATCTGCATGTATCGCGCCAGGACCACCAGGTCGACGTTGCCGCGCAGCAACTCGAGCTGGCGACGTTCGGCATCCTCGCGGACTTCCCTACTGGCCGGTACGTGGATGAACGGAACCGAGAAGGGCCGGACCTGATCCGCGAGGTCGGGATGGTTCGAGATCACCATGGCCACGGACATGTCGAGCTCGCCACGCCGGTTGCGCCACAGCAGATCGAGTAGGCAGTGGTCTTCTTTGGAGGCCATGATCGCCACCCGTTTAGGTTTCGCGGCTTCGGTGAGCCGAAAGTCCATACCGAATGGTACGGCGACCTGTGCGGCGAATTCGCGTTCGAGCTCATCGCGTGCGGCGGTCAGGCCGGGAAGGTGAAAAATGGTGCGCTGCATGAACGTGCCGCCCGACTGTTCGGTCGCGTGCTGATCCAGCGACACGATGTTCGCGCCGGCGGCGGCCAGAAATGCGCTGACGGCCGCCACCAATCCCGGCCGGTCCACACAGCGAAGCAGCAACCTGCCCACATCCTTAACGGGCAGGTTCCCTGAACCCGGACTCGGATATCCCCCGGTCACCTCTCCCAGCGTGGCACTAGGCCGTCACAAGCGCAGGTGAACCACCACATCACGGGTTTGCGAACCCTAATCCGCGGGTGGGTCCCAGCCATTCCGCACCGGGTCTGCACTAATTAGCTGCATGCGATCCACCGCACGATACCGGACATCTTTTTCGCGCCGACAACACGCTTTTTCACAACAAGATCACTGCGCTTCCTGGTAATAAAACCGCACTCGGCGAGATACTCATATGGATGTGGGAAATCCACACGTAATCAGCAGCGACCTGACATGGGAACTGCCCGATGATCGGACGATTATGACCATTGCACAAATCCAGCCCGCCACCGATGTCGCCACCAGTTTGCGACAGACTCCCAGTTTCTGGGATTCGGAGACCGACTGCACGATCACCTTTGCACACCCCGCGGTCGAGCCCGAGCTCTGGCGGGATTTCGTGCACGGGGCGACGCGCAGTTACACCAAGCACGGTGTCGCAAAAGCACTCGACATGGAGGCGTTGCACACCGGCTCGGACACGATCCTGTTCGCCGCCTGTGTCGACCGATCGGGAAAGGTGGTCGGTGGCCTCCGGGCGAAAGGGCCTTATCAGTCGGCCGACGAGGCCCATGCACTGCTGGAGTGGAAGGGCCAGCCGGGCTTCGACGCGGTGCGGAAGATGATCAGCGACCGGCTACCATTCGGCGTCGTGGAGATGAAAACCGCATGGGTGACTGACGATCCCGATCGCAACCGTCAGCTCACCTACGCCATCTCCCGAACACCGCTGCATGCGATGGGGCTTCTCGACATTCAGTTCATCGTCGCGACGGCGGCCTCGTATGTGCTCAAGCGATGGCTCTCGTCCGGCGGCATTCTCGCAACGAAGATTCCTCCGACGCCGTATCCCGACGAGCGTTATGAGACCCGACTGGCCTGGTGGGATCGTGCGACGTTCGCCAAACATGCCGACCCCAAACAGCTTTCGTTGTATTTTGCCGAACAGCAGATGCTGGCTCCTGTTCACAAGGCGGTCGGGTTATCGGCCGCCACCGGGACCGAGCGGTGATCGGTGGGGACGGCGATCCGAGTTGGTGCACCGCAGTAGTTCTGCGCGCCGACGATCCCGTCCTCGCCCAGCTGCAGTCGGAGCCGAGCATCGCAATCGCCGACGGTGCAGCACACCAACAGCAGGTGCTGCGCGAAATGCGGCCATCACCGCCGGAAGACGTTCTCGCTGAACCGATCCGATGGGTCTACTATCCGTGGCGGCGGGCCGCGGCCAGCATCCTCGGCCCAAGAGGTTTTCGCCGTGTGCGTCTGGATCGCAATCGCAACCTGATCACGGCCGCCGAACAGAAGAAGCTCGGCGGCCTCACGGTCGGCGTCGTCGGTTTGAGTGTCGGTCATACGATCGCTTACGCGCTCGCGGCTCAAGGGCTGTGCGGCGGCTTGCGGTTGAGCGACTTCGACGACATGGATCTGACGAACCTGAACCGGGTTCCCGCCTCGGTGCTCGACATCGGAGTGAACAAGGCGGTCGTGTGCGCCAGAAGGATCGCCGAACTCGATCCGTATCTGCCGGTGCGCGTCGACGTCGCCGGTGTCAACGAGCGAACCGTCCACGAGTTCCTCGACGGCCTGGACCTCGTCATCGAGGAATGCGACTCCCTGGACGCCAAGCTGCTGGTCCGCGAGGCCGCACGCGAGCGCGGGATCCCGGTGCTGATGACGACCAGCGATCGCGCGCTGCTCGACGTCGAGCGGTTCGATCTCGATCCGGCACGCCCGATCCTGCACGGCCTCGTCGGAGACATGGACGCGGCCGGCCTGGCGAATCTCAGCAGCACCGACAAGCTGCCCTACTCGCTTCGACTGGCCGAGGCCAGCCAGGTTTCGGCCCGGATGGCGGCCTCGCTGATCGAGGTGGGACAGACCCTCTCGACGTGGCCGCAGTTGACCTCCGAGGTGGCGTTGAACACCAGCCTGGTCGCCGAAGCGGTCCGGCGGATCGGCCTCGGCGAGCACCTCCCCTCCGGACGGGCGCGGATGGACATCGCCGAAGTTTTCGACCGCCTCGACACCCCGGTCGTGCCCCTCGGCGACCACCCGGTCGACGACCCTGGCGAGGACCAGCCGAACCGGGCGACCGACGCGATCGCTGCCGCCGCGCAGCGCGCGCCCTCGGGCGGCAATGCGCAGCCCTGGCGGATCGAGGTGACCGCTGGATCGGTGACCGTCGCGTTGGACGCGCGGTTCACCACGACGATGGACGTCGGTCTGCGCGCCAGCGCCCTCGCGGTCGGCGCCGCGACCTTCAACACCCGCGTCGCGGCCGCCGCCCACCAGATGACCGCACAGGTGCACTACGGCGCCGGTGACGAGGCTTCACCGTTGGTCGCGACGGTGCGTCTCGCGCCGGGCGACGACCCCGAACTCGCATCGCTCTACGAGCCGATGCTGGCCCGGGAGACCAATCGGCGTCTCGGCAACGCCGCGCCGATCCCTGCCGACACGATCGCGACCCTGATCGCCGCCGCGGAGGCCGAAGGCGCCCGGTTGAGGGTCCTGACCGACCGGCCCGACCTCGAATCGGCCGCAGCGATTCTGGCCGCCGCCGATCGCATCCGATATCTGACTCCGCGCCTGCACGCCGAGATGTTCGCCGAACTGCGGTGGCCCGACTCGGCCTCGCTGGAGTCCGGCATCGACGTACGCACGCTCGAGCTCGCTCCCGCGGACCTGGTGATGCTCGACGTCCTGCGCCGGCCGGAGGTGATGGGCCACGTGAGAGAGTGGGACGGCGGGCGGGCCCTCGGCGACGACACCGCGCGTCGTGTGCGGGACTGCGCCGGTCTGGCGGTCGTCTCGGTAAGCGGGCACCGCCTGGCCGACTACGCACGCGCGGGGGCGGCCGTCGAGTCGGTGTGGATCCGGGCCCAGCAGCACGGGCTTGCCGTACAACCGGTTTCACCGCCGTTTCTGTATGCGCTCGACGAGCAGGACCGCCGCCGGGTCTCGCCCGCTTTCGCCGACGACCTCGCCAGGCTGCAATATGATTTTCGGCAACTCGCGGGAACCGGTATGGATGAGTCACAGGCGTTGACCCTCAGGTTCACCTACGCAGCCCGCCCGTCGGTCAGAAGCCGGCGCCGCAGTCACTACCGTCGCGACAACGCCGACGGCGTTAGGGAGGGTTAGTGCCCAGCAGTCTCGAGAACCTCGTCACGTCGGTCGCCACGCACCTGATGGGTGTGAACGTCGCGACGCAGGTGGAGGTGAGCCAGCGTGTGCTGGCCGACCTCGTCGAGTACCTCGGCGTCGACGTCAGCTTCCTGCGCCACAACGATCACCGGATCCGCGCGTCCGTGCTGGTCGCGGAGTGGCCGGTCCGCCCGGGGATTCCGGATCCCGACCCGTTGGGTGTGGTGTATTTCGCCGACGCCGACCCGGTGTTCGCCCGGTGCGAGCATCAGAAGGAACCGATCGTGTTCCGCCCGGAGCCCTCGACCGAGGAGTACCAGCAGACCATCGCCGAGGGCAGACAGGTTCCGTCGACGTCGATGGCCTGCGTCCCGATGTTGTCGGGTGAGATCACCTCCGGAGTGCTCGGATTTGTCAAGTTCGGCGACAGGGACTGGACGTCCGAGGAACTCAACGCGCTCAACGCGATCGCGTCGCTGTTCGCTCAGGTTCAAGCGCGGGTCGAAGCCGAGGATCGCCTGCGCTACCTGGCCGAACACGACGACCTGACGGGACTGTGCAATCGGCGGGCGCTGCTGGCGCACCTGGACGCCCGTCTGCGGCAGGGACAACCGGGGCCGGTCTCGGTGCTGTTCTTCGATCTGGACCGGTTGAAGGCCATCAACGACTACCTCGGCCACACCGCCGGTGACTGGTTCATTCGCGTCCTGGCCGAACGGCTGCGCCAAAGTGCCGACGACGGCACGTTCCTCGCCCGACTCGGTGGCGACGAGTTCGTGGTCGTGCCTGCCGGGCTGACGGACGTCGACACCGCAAGGGAGTTGGCCACTCGGCTGCAATCGACGCTCAACGAGCGGGTGGCGGTCGACGGCGAGACGCTCACCCGCACCGTCAGCATCGGTGTGGCGCTGGGCGAGCCGGGCCGCGACAACACCTCAGACCTCCTGCGGCGCGCCGACCAAGCGGTGTTGACCGCCAAGGCATCCGGCGGCAACGAGGTCGCGGTCTTCACCGATCAGATGTCGATGGAGTCCGACTTCCGCAACGACATCGAGCTTCACCTGCACAACGTCATCGAAACGGGCGCCCTTCTGCTGCATTATCAGCCCGAGGTCAACATGCGCACCGGCGAGATTCTCGCCACCGAGGCGCTGGTCCGCTGGGAGCATCCGACGCGCGGCCTGCTCGCACCCGGCTCCTTCATCGGGGTGGCCGAATCGATCAACCTGGCGGGCGAACTGGGTCGCTGGGTGATGCGGACGGCGTGCCGCGAGTTCGCCCAGTGGCGCGCCAACGGTGTCGGCTGCGACGCGGTATTGCGGGTCAATGTCTCGCCGGTCCAACTGGTGAGCGACGGATTCGTGGAATCGGTCGCGGCGACGATCGACGAGTTCGGCCTCGACGGCGGATCGGTGTGCCTGGAGATCACCGAGAGCGTCGTGGTGCAGGACATCGAGACCACCCGCAAAACGCTGGCCGGCCTCAAACAGGTCGGCGTGCAGGTCGCCATCGACGACTTCGGCACCGGCTACAGCGTGCTGTCACATCTGAAGTCGCTGCCCGTCGACACCCTGAAGATCGACAAGGGCTTCGTCCGCGAGTTGGGCCACAATCCCGGCGATCTCGCAATTGTGCGCGCCATCATCGCGCTGGCCGAGGCGTTCGGCCTGCAGCTCGTCGCCGAGGGTGTGGAGACCGAGGAGGCCGCGCGCACCCTGCTCGAACATGGATGCCACCGGGCGCAGGGATTTCTGTTGTCGCGTCCGTTGCCGGGCGCCGAGATGCAGTCGCTACTCGCCCAGGGACGGGTACCCGTGGACTTTGCCGCATCGCCACGACCCTGAGTGGCGGTATGTCTCACGGAGATTGGCCGGTAGCCGGCGACCGCGCGCATGGCACGCGACGCCGGACACTGCCGGCGGTTCGGAGGTGAGCACCTCGACGCGGCCGAACCTGCTGGCACGCTGTCCGACGAGGCAGACACGCAGGATGTCGCCGGACACCGACCGCGGATCGATTTCGGGGAGTTGCACGGCTCCGCTCGTGACCGTGACACCGTGCCGAGCCCGGACCGCCATCGGCCCGTCGGGAGTCGCGAACACCGCGCCCACCGCGAGGCCCTCCTCGAAAACCAGGCGTTGCAACGCATGGTCGGAATGCACCTCGATGTCACGGTCGGCCACACCCGTGGTGAGCAGATCGAGTATGGAGCCGGCGAGCTCACCGGAATCGGCGGAGAGCGCACCGATCTCGAGGACCTCGAGGATTTGGCCATCAGACGCCTGCACGGTCGTCGCGCTCCAATCCGGAAGCCGGGTCGAGAGGTAACCGAACGGCGTCGCCAGACATTGGGCCGCCCATTCCCGCAGGCGGGCCCCGACGAACGGCGCCACTGTGCGGCCGCTATCGGCGGGCACATGCGAGGGCACGGCGCGGATCGGCACGCCGACATCGTGGGACTGACCGTGCAGCGGCCCCAGGTCCGACGTCATCTCGGCGAAGAAGTGGCGGGTGCACTCATCGGTCGCATTCGTACCGAGCCAGTTGTGCTCGGCGACTCCCCAGTCCGCGATGAACACCTCACCACCGAGTTCGTCGAGCGCGATGGCGTGTGCGAGTCCAGCCGCGCCGGCACCGGCGCACACCACGTCGACTTCGTCGTCCCACTGCACCGTTAACTTCTCCAAGGTCGCTGTGATTTACAGTCCGGCCGCATATCGATGCGGGATTCTGCGCATCACACGATGATTCAGGCCGTTTTCGAAAAGCTGCCATTGCCCGTATGGCTTTCTCGAGGGGTTCGCCGATACAGGCAATGGCAACGCGATAGGAAACAACGTGCGCGACGCCGAACATGTCCGGTCGCGGTGAGCACCGAACGCCTGCGACGCAGTGCGACCGACGGCCGGCAATCCGCATCGCCGCGAACCGAAAGTCATCACGGGAGGTACTTTACATACTTTTCGGATGTTATGGGCGTCTAATTATGACTTAGAGTTTGACGTGTCGGACACAACAATTCGACATACGGGATTCTGGAAAAGTCAGACGAAAAGATTGCGGAGGAATCGGAAGCGGCGGAAGAGCGTGGGCCATCCGGGTTGTCGCACACAGCTAACTGGAGAGAATTCATCGAACCGGGGAAGTGGATGGAAGAATTGCAGGGTTGGTTAATTTCAGGCAAACGAGGCCCCCACTGAACGCCGTTCCCCCACCGGCCGACCAGGTCGATCGACGGTCGGACTCGACGCGGCTCCAGATCTTGCGTGCGGCGTCTCGTCTGTTCGCCCGCAGCTCCTACAGCCGGGTCAACCTCGACGACATTCTCACCGATGCGGCGGTCACCAAGGGCGCGATGTACTTCCACTTCCGCTCCAAACACGCGCTGGCATCGGCGATCGTCGAGCTCCGTATGGAGGAAGCGCGAGCCTCGGTCGACGAGGTGCTGGGACGGAGGTTGTCCGGCCTGGAGACGCTCATCGATCTGTCGTTCCGGCTCGCGGTCGACGACATCGGCAGCGAAGTCGCCAGGGCGGGACTGAATCTCCTGGAATCCATCGGACGTACCGACGGCTTGCAGCCCGACATCCTGCGCCGGTGGGTCGAGGGTTACGCGAAGGTCATCGACAGGGCGGTCGCCGAAGGCGACATCCGCGACCAAGATGACGCCGAAGCGATCGGCCGCCTCCTGGTTTCGGTGTACATGGGCTTACGGCAGACCAGCGATCTCGACAACCCCGAGCGCTTCATGCGCGACCTGCAGTCCGCCTGGATGTTGCTCCTGCCCGGCCTTACCGCCCCGGACCGCATCGCCTATCTCACCGAGTTCGTCAAGCGACGGACCGCGGTCGCCATCAAGACGGCGGCTCCATTGAATGATCTATGATCCCCGACCAGGCCATCTCCAACCGGATGAGGCCGTCGGAGCATCCGGAGGTACCGGCGATGGTGCGCCAAGCGCGATCTGAAGCCACCCGGCGGCGGATCGTCGATGCCGCGGTGGAGCTGTTCAACGAGATCGGTTATCCCGCGACCAGCCTGGGCGACATCATCGATCGCGCCGAGATGACAAAGGGCGCTCTGTACTACCACTTCGATTCCAAAGACGCGCTCGCGGCCGCGATCATCGACGAGGGCAGCACGATCCTGTTCGAGGCATTCGAGAAGATCAGCGAGTCCTCGGCGCCCGCGCTCGAACGCATCATCCACTCGTGTTTCGTTGTCGCGGACCTGCTCGCCACGGACATGGTCGCCCGAAGCGCCACCCAGTTGCGGCGCGCATTCGGGGGGTTCAGCCAGGCCAACGCACGCATCTTCGGCCGCTGGCTCGATGAGATAGCGTCGAGCACGGCGCTGGCCATCGAGGACGGCGACGTACGTCCTGACCTCGATCCCGTCGCGGTCGCCGAGACGGTTGTGGGATCGATGACCGGGGCCGAACTTCTCTCCAGTTCGACCTCGTCCGGCGCCGACGTGATGGAACGCCTGGGGCGAATCTGGGAGATCCTGCTGCCGGCGATCGCGACCGAGGAATCACTGAGTTACTTCCAGCAGTACCTGGCGCGAGAAGCCTTACGCCACGGCGCCCGCCCGGCTGAGGCTTAAAGTTCGTCGAGCCAGAGTCGTTCGGTCAGATCCTGGAAAGTGGCCAGGGCGACCGGGTCACTACCGCGCCGCAGGGCCGACTTGCTCATCCTGGCCCGCACGATCGAACCGTCGCGGTGAAGGAGTTCGACCACCAACTCCTCGTGCGCCCGCATCACCGACACCGCCGACTCGTCGGCGGGCAAGGTGTGAAAGATCTGATGAAAGTGCAGCTCGCGCAGCGCGTCAGCGCTGTATCCGACCATGTCGGCGAACGTCTCGTTGGCAAACACGATCGCACCGTCTTCAGCGATCGCCAACACCGGTACCGGCAGGCGGTCGAGCACCACCAACGCGGGCAACTCCCCGAGGACAGCCGTCGGCGATTTCGCAACCTGACCGTCTCGTCGTCGCTCCACGGATTCAATTATGCAGTCGCCGCAACGTCCTCGTTCCACAAATATGTAGGAGTGCCGATCAAGAGCGCCCCCGAACTGGCCACATAGTCAACTAGGTTTACTGTGTAGAGCGTCAAGAGACAGGGGATCGACGATGGACCTGAAGTGGTCGCCGGCAGACGCGGCGTTTCGTGACGAGGTGCGCAGCTTCCTCGACGAGAAGCTGACACCGGAACTGCGTCGCGCCGGCCGCCTGATGACCAGCGTCTACGCCGACCACGACGCGAGCATGGAATGGCAGCAGATTCTGCACGAGCGGGGCTGGGCCGCGCCGGCCTGGCCGGTCGAGTACGGCGGCTGCGACTGGAGCCTGACCCAGCACTACATATTCAGCCGCGAGTCCACGCTGGCGGGCGCTCCGTCGCTGTCCCCGATGGGGATCCGCATGGTCGCCCACGCCCTGATCAAGTTCGGGACCGACGCACAGAAGGACTTCTTTCTGCCGCGCATCCTCACCGGCCAGGTCTTCTTCTGCCAGGGTTACTCCGAACCCGAGGCGGGGTCGGATCTGGCCGCGCTGTCGATGGCGGCGGTCCTCGATGAATCGGCAGGCGACCTCATCTGCACCGGCAGCAAGATCTGGACGACGCACGCCCGCGAGGCGAACTGGATGTTCGCGCTGGTGCGCACGTCCAGAGGCCAGAAGAAACAGCAGGGCATCACGTTCGCGCTCATCGACATGTCCTCACCCGGCATCGAGATCAGGCCGCTGGTGATGACATCCGGAGAAGAAGTACAGAACCAGGTCTTCTTCGACGAGGTGCGGGTCCCCACGACGAACGTCCTCGGCAAAATCGACGACGGGTGGACCGTCGCCAAGTACCTGCTGGAGTTCGAACGCGGTGGCGGGGCGTCGTCCCCGGCGCTGCAGGTGATGGCCCAGGACATCGCCACCGTCGCGGCCACTGAACCGGGTCCCGGCGGGGGCCGACTGATCGACGACCCCGCGTTCGCCCGCAAGCTGGCCGACGCGCGGATCCGCACCGAGGTGCTCGAGATCCTCGAGTACCGGGTGCTGGCAACCGTGGCCGAGGGTAAGAACCCCGGCGCCGCGTCGTCGATGCTCAAAGTGCTCGCGACCGAGTTGAGTCAGGCGATCACCGAGCTCGCCATGGAAGCGGCCGGACCGCGGGGCCGCGTCTACCAGCCGCACGCCACCTGCCCCGGCGGGCCGATCGCCGAGTTCGAACCGCCGCCGGACGGATATCTCAGCGGAGAACCCTGGCAGGCGGTCGCACCATTGCGCTACTTCAACGACCGGGCCGGCTCGATCTACGCCGGCAGCAACGAGATTCAGCGCAACATCCTGGCCAAAGCGGCGCTGGGACTCTGAGGGGCTTGATATGGACTTCAACCTGAGCAAGGAACAAGAACTGCTGCGCGACGGCTTGAACAAGTTCTTGTCGAGCCGATACGAGCTCGAGAGCAGCCGCGCGGCGGCGAAGACGGGTTCCGGCTGGCAGCCCGACATCTGGTCCGGGTTCGCCAACGAGCTCGGGATCCTCGGTGCCGCCTTGCCCGAGGACCTCGGCGGAATCGGCGGCGGGCCGGTGGAAGTGATGGTCATCGCCGAGGCACTCGGGCAAGCGTTGGTGGTCGAACCGTACGTGGACACCGTCGTCGTGTCGGGTGGCCTGCTGCAGCGTGCCGGCGGCGAGCCGGCCTCGGCGTTGCTCGAGCGGATCGTCGAGGGAAGGGCCATCGTGGCGCTCGCGGCGAACGAATCCGAGTCCGGCCACAATTGGGCCGACGTGACGACCAGCGCTGAGCGCGACGGCGACGAATGGGTGCTGCGGGGGTCCAAGATCGTCGTCGCGAGCGCACCTCTGGCCACCCACCTTCTGGTCACCGCGCGCACCGCCAGCGGAATCTCGCTGTTCCTCGTCGATTTCGAGTCGGCGGGAGACGCTGTCGCGGCCCACCACTACCGCACCATCGACGACCGCAGGGCATCCGACCTGACGTTCGACGGGCTGCGGCTTCCGGCCGACGCGCTGCTCGGCGAAGAGGGCGCGGCATGGCCGTCGCTGGCTCAGGCACGCGACGAAGGTGCGGCCGCGGTCTGCGCGGAAGCGGTCGGGTGCATGCGGAAGGTCCTGGCGGACACCGTCGAATACGCCAAACAACGTCAGCAGTTCGGGCAGCCGATCGGCAGCTTCCAGGTGCTGCAGCACCGCATGGTCGACATGTACATGGAAGTCGAGCAGTCGGTGTCCGCCACGTACCTGGCGGTCCTCAACCTCGAGGCCGAGCCGGATGTGCGGGCGCGCGCGGTGTCGGCGGCCAAGGCCACCGTGGGCCGGGCCGCGCGGTTCATCGGACAGCAGTCGGTGCAACTGCACGGCGGGATGGGGATGACCGAGGAACTCGCGATCGGCCACTATTTCAAGCGGCTGACCGCGCTTCAGTACGAGTTCGGCACCACCGACTTCCACGTCACCCGATACGCGGAGCTGACCAAGGCCTGACCGTCGCGGCGGCATGAGGGACCAAAGGCCCTGTCCACATGGTCGGTTGAGGACGTAACGTCGAAATCAACAACCGCCATGTGGTGAAGGGAGAAATCATGGCTGCCGGTCCGAGCGGAATTCTTGTTGGCGTCGACGGATCACCGGACTCGGAGGCCGCCATTCGTTGGGCGACTCACGAAGCCCTGTTGCGGGACCAACCGGTCAGGTTGCTCCATGCGATCACCCCTGTCGTCGTGACATGGCCGGTCGCGTATCTGGAAGCCAGTTACATCGAGTCGATGGAATCCAACGGCCGCGACATCCTCGACTCGGCGCAGAAAACCGTGCAGGCCGCTGCGGGCGACAAGGCGCCACCGGCCATCGAAACGCAGATCATGAACGCCGCGGCGCCCGCCGCGCTCGTCACCGCCTCGCGCGACGCATACATGACCGTGTCCGGGTCGCGGGGCCTCGGTGTTCTCGGCCGAGCCTTTCTCGGTTCGGTCAGCAGTGGCCTGCTGCACCACGGGAAAGGTCCCATTGCGATCGTGCGCACCGACGACGCGGCCGCAGTCGACACCAGTGCCCCCGTCCTGGTCGGCATCGACGGCTCGCCTGCCTCCGAAGACGCCACGGAATTGGCGTTCGACGAGGCCTCCAGGCGGAATGTGGCGCTTATCGCACTGCACGCGTGGAGCGATGCCTCATTTCCCTCCATCGGCAACGACTGGGAACGCTACGAGGACGGCGGGCACCGGGTCTTGTCCGAACGCCTCGCCGGCTGGCAGGAACGGTATCCGGATGTGGAGGTGCAGCGTCGGATCGTCAGCGATGACCCCGCACGACGGCTCGTCGAAGCGTCGGGTGAGGCCGCGCTCGTCGTCGTCGGCAGCCGGGGCCGCGGCGGATTCTCCAGCCTCGTTCTCGGCTCCGTTGCGTCGAAGGTGGCTCAGTCGGCCAAGGCGCCGGTGATCGTCGTGCGGCCGCGGTAGAGCTATCGCGCGGCCGCCGCGTCGTCGAGCTGAAGCTCGACGTAGGCCGTGACGACGTCGGTCAACGCGCGAAGCTCGCGACCGACGTCGACCGGTTCCTCGACGGCCATCTTGGCCACCATCGCGCCCATCAGCGTGGTCCAGATCAGGTTGCCCACCGCGTCGGCGTGTTTCTGGTCGAGACCCTCGGCCACGAAGCGGCCGAGCCGGGTCAGTGTGGAGAACAGCTCGGCCAGGTGACGTTGCTGAGCATCGGCGCGTCCGGTTCGGGTCGCAATCAAGATCTCCAACGCGGCAATGGATGTCGGACTCAGGAACGCGTCGGCGACCGCGTTGATCACCAGCTCGGTGCGCGCACGTCCGTGGTGCTCCCCCAGTGCGGCCTGAACATCGTGCAGGCAGGCCACTAGTTGTCCGAAGCCCTCGTCGACGACGGCCATCAACAACCCGTCCCTGTCACCGAAGTGGTACTGGATCACCCCCCAGGTCACACCCGCGCGTTCGGTGATGTGCTTGGCGCTCGCCGCGGCGAATCCCTCTTCCAGGACGCAGCACACCGTTTCCTCGATGACGAGCGCGCGGGTCCGATCCGCTCGGAGCTGCTTACCGTTCGGCGGGCGGCGCGGCGCGACGTTGGCGGCCTGCGGCATTCCCTACCTCTTGAAGCGGCCGGCGAACCCGCGCAACGGCAGGTCGGCACTGGTGATCAGCCCCGGCGGTGCGGCCACGACCGACCGGATGGCATGCAGCGCAGGCATTCCCGTGACCGTCATTCCGATCGAGGCGAAGGCCTCGGGGTTGGACAGGTCCACCCCGGGCTTCGGGAAGATCATGTGCTTGTTGTACACGCACGGGTCGCCCTTGATCTGGGTGATATAGCACCCCTTGATATCCCAATGCGGGTCGGTGTGCGGTGTCATCTGCCATTCCAGATGCGTCTCCACCCGCGGCACCCCGTCGACCATGCCCTGGTACTTGATGTAGTTCCCACCCAGTGAGCCCTTCGGCAGCTGATACCAACCGAGGTCCACATCCTTTGTGCAGGCGCCTAATTCGTAGCTGAACTTGACCTCGTCGAGTTTCAGATCGAAGCAGTCGGCCATCATCAGCACGCTGTCGGCGAAGACCCGGGTGTACTTCTCCAGCTTGCCCGGGA
This sequence comes from Mycobacterium lehmannii, assembly GCF_001499925.1. Lineage (NCBI taxonomy): Bacteria > Bacillati > Actinomycetota > Actinomycetes > Mycobacteriales > Mycobacteriaceae > Mycobacterium > Mycobacterium lehmannii. The sequence continues at coordinate 24,392 of NZ_LQIR01000034.1, read as the reverse complement.
TATCGGGATCGTCGACGGGCTGGCCGTACCCGACCTCGATCCAGGTGTCTTTGGAGTGATGGCACGACACGTCGACCGACTCGATCGTGGTGACGTTCTCGATCTCGGCGACGTCGGCCGAACACACCACGCCCAGAATCTGGTTGAGCCCGGGGTTCATGCCGGTGCCGTAGAACGTGGAACTGCCCTTGCGGCAGGCGTCCTCGAGGAGTTGGGACACGGGCTTGCCCGAGGGATGCGGATGGTTGGTGTCGCGGTGCCAGCCGGTGATCCAGTCGGCCGTGGTGACGATGTTGATGCCCGCCTCGAGGACTCTGATGTAGAGGTCCTCGTCGGGGAACACACCGTGGAACGTCAGGACGTCGGGTTGGGCGGCGATGATCTCCTCGATCGTGCCGGTGGCGCGCACCCCGACCGGTCCGATGCCGACGATCTCACCGGCATCCCTTCCGACCTTTTCGGGGGTGTAGCAGTGCAATCCGACGAGTTCGAGATCCGGATGCTCCCCGATCCGCTTGATCATCTCGGTCCCGAGGTTGCCTGTGGCCACCTGGAACACACGCGTCGGGCGGGCGAATTGTGCGGTCATCGGGTCGAACCTTTCTCGGACGACGTTGCGGCACCGGATGTTTGAAGGTCCGCGGCATTGCCGCCGCGGCCGTCGGGATAGAACTGGGTCGCCCACTTGCGTAGCGCGGTGAAACCCTCGTACTCGGCGGTCGCCAGCGCGGGCGGGTCGGAATAGCGCTGGTGCGACCAGATGTGCACGTCCTGAGTGAACTGGCGGATGACTTCGGCGCCGAACTCACCTGCCTTCTCCTCGGCCCGTTGGTCGTCGCGGCCGGGGGTGCGGCCGATGTAGACCATGAACCGGACATCCGACGTTCGGTCGTCCACGGGGGTGATCGCCGAGATCGTCCGGTTGTCAACCATGCCCCAACTCTTGGTCACCGCGATGCCGAGGCCGCCGTTGATGGCTTCCACACCGCTTCGCACGTCGTCGATCGACTGGGATTCGTCGCCTTCGAAGGTGATGGTGAAGTCGACATACGACCAAGGCTCGGCGAAGTCGTGACGAGTGAAGACGGGGATGATCGGTGTTTTGTGCACGAACTTGAAGTGCGCGAAGTCGACGCCGTTCTCGAGCACGTACTGAGGATGCAGTTCGAGTCCCTCGCGGAAGAGGGTCATCGGCGGGTAGTAGTCGGCGGCGGTGCTGGTGTCGCCGAAGCTGCCGAAGATGTCCGGCGCGTCGAAATATGGTGCCCGTCCGTCGATGTCGTGCCAGATGTAGATCGAGTCGTTGCGTTCGGCGACGGGGTAGCTGCGGATCCGCCTGCCGCGGTTCGGGCGGTCCTGGTACGGGATACAGACATTGCGGCCTTCGGTGTTCCACTGCCAGCCGTGAAACGGGCACTCGATGACTTCGCCCTCGACGTGGCCGCCGTATCCGAGGTGCGCTCCAAGGTGCTCGCAGTAGGCGTCCATCACCACCGCTTGGCCCGAAGACGTTCGCCACGCGATCATCTCACGGTCGAAGTACTTCATCCGCCGGACATCGCCGGGGTCGAGCTCTGCCGACCACGCGACCTGGAACCATCCGGTCGGCTTCATCGACAGGGGTGGCTTGGCCATCGACGTCCTCTCGGGCTGCGCTGCCACTGGGTCTCGGTCCGACAAATGATAGAGGACTCAATGTAAATTTGGCCAGGGTGATTTCGTTGCCGGCGGCCCTCACGCAGAATGACCTGGTGACCAACCGAATCCAGGAGCTCCTCGGCATCGACTTCCCCGTCGTGCAAGCGCCCATGACCTACATCGCGCGCGCCGAGCTCGCCGCGGCCGTCAGCGAGGCCGGCGGCCTTGGCATGATCGAGACGCTGACCGAAGACGGCCGCGCCGATCTGTACCGAGTGCGTGACCTCACCGACAAGCAGGTCGCCGCCAACCTGATGATCCAAGGCTGGAAGGCCGACCCGTCCATCGTCGACACCCTGGCCGCGGCCGGGGTGAACCACGTCTTCACCTCGGCAGGCGATCCCGCGTTGTTCACCGCACGCCTGCACGACGCCGGCATGACGGTCGTGCACGTCGTCGGATCCCTCAAGGGTGCGCGCAAGGCGGCCGATGCCGGCGTCGATGCGTTGGTGGTCGAGGGCGTCGAAGGCGGCGGGTTCAAGTCGCTGCTGGGCGCATCGACGATGGTGCTGCTTCCGTTGGTCGCCGAGAACGTCGACCTGCCGATCATCGCAGCGGGCGGCATGTGCGACGCACGGTCGGCGGCGGCGGCGCTGGTACTCGGCGCCGAGGGCGTCCAGATGGGGACCCGGATGCTGGCCAGCGTCGAGGCGGCCGTGCACGCGAATTTCAAGGATGCGATCGTGACGGCCGACGACTCCGGCACCGTGCTTCTGGCCATCCCCGGCAACCCGACGATGCGCGTCCTGCGCACCGGGCTGGCCGCGCGCGTCGCGGCTCACGAACCGGGCGCACGCTTGCTGGGCAAGATCACGGAGCTGTACTTCGACGGCGATATGAACGCCAGTGTGGCCAACACCGGTCAGGTCTCGTCCCGGATCCAGGAGCTTCTGCCGGTCGCGGACATCGTGCGGCGCACGTGGACCGAGATCGATGCGGCATTGACCGACGCCAAATCGAGGATGTAGCAGCCGGCGGGCTAGGCGACGCGCTCGTGGCTGCGCGCCACGCGTTCGGCTTCCGGACACACCGCGCGTTTGGTGCGCGGCCCACGGGCGCGCTGACGGAGCGCGACCATGGAGCCCGAGCGGACGACCCCCAGCGGCCCCGGGCCGGCGAACCGCGCGATACCGGAGACCCGCAGAGCGACAGCGGCCTTCGCCTGCCGGTAGCCGACACGGATGCCCGCCGCGGCGACGATGAGCAAGGCGGCGACACCCGGCAACGCCACGGCAGCCAGCGCCGTCAGCGATGCCGGAACCAGGACCGCCTCGATGACGTGCTCGAAGATCGACTTCGCACTCGCGGGCGCGGCGGCGGTGGTAAGCGGAACCGTTCCCGACACCGAGAGCGGCTGGACGGTGTCAGTGGTGGCCACCTTGCCCTGCACCGGGCGCGGGGCCATGGTGCCGAACAGCGATCCGCTGCCCGCGGGGGCCACGGGCCGCGTGGCTTCGCCCGGATGCGGTCCGACCAGGTTTCCTCCGGTCGGGGCGTTCACCTTCCTGGCATCCAGCGTGCCACTACCACCGATCAACGATTGGGGCGGACCGGACGAAGCGGGGATGCCCAGCATCGCGTAGAAATCCGAAGGTACCCGCGTGACTGCGCCCGTCACCGTGGTCAGCATGGTCTGCAGCGAGGTGATCGCATCTCGGATCGGCGTCTTCGATGTCTGCAGCGCGGCGAGCGACTCCGACCACGTCACCATCGCGCCGTTGATGGTGACGAACGCGTTGGTCAGCGGATCGGCCGTCTTGGCTTCCGGCGTCACCGGGGTGTCGACCTGAACGGCGGGCGTCGTGTCGGTCTGCGGGGCGGGCAACGCTGCGGCGTCGTCCGCGGCGGAGTTGGAGTCGGGTTGAGTGGCCGAACCGTCCGCGGGCACCGTCGGAACCGGAGCCTCGGCAGCGGGTTCGGTCTCCGTCGTCAGTTCCTGGGTCTCGGGGACGATTCCGCTTTCGGTCGTCTGCGGCCCGACGCCGAGTTCGTTCCCCTGTGGCTCGGCGGCGGTTGTGGTCTTGGCTTCCTCGGCGGGCGCGGTCTCGGAGTCGTCCGCGGTCACGTCGGCGTCCTCCGCCTTGGTCCCCGTGGTCACGGTCCTGTCGACGCCGCCCCGCACGATGGTCGTGGGGCGGGTGAACCCGTCCTGCCGCGACTGTGACTGCCGTGAGAAATCGGGAAGGCGGAGCCGGAAGCGCCGGTCGATCTTGGGCGTGGACTTGGTCGCCGTCCCGGCGGTGGCGCCCGAAGTCTCCGAGCCGTCGGTGCCGGTGGTGGAACCCTGGCTGGACCCGGTCGAGCCGCTCGTTCCCGCGCCACCGGTGCTTCCTGAGTCGTCAGCACTGGCGACAGCACCGGCGCCGCCGAACAGCAATCCGGCAGCGAGGACACAGACACCCGCCGTGACGCGCAAAGGTGACGTGGGAATGATCGCCTCCGTCCGAAAAGAGAACCCTCGTTCAGAGAGGGTTTGATAGACGATTGTTACACAGAATTAGCCCCGCAATACAGAGCTATTGGTGACGATTGCGGGCGGCCCGGTGCAAATCTTTGCCGACCGAAGAACCGTCGCGAATGGCGACTCAAGATCAACGCCGCCGCGACCGGTTCCGAACTCCAGGTCTCGAATGGCGACGACTGATTCGCTCCGCGGACAGCGGATCGGCTTGCGACGTGATCGGGGCAGGTCGGCGGTGGTGACCGCGCGGCCGTGACATTGCGACGTCCGTGCCGGAGACCCTCTCAGCGGTGCTCCCACTCCGACCGCGAGACTGATCCGGCCGCCAATTGATCTAGATGGTCTTTTGGTAGCCAAGAAAACGGTCCGCTGATCCAAAGACGCGTCGTTTTAAGCGGACAGTCTAAACAGCCCCGGCGCGGACGAGCGCTGACAAACTGTCCACGAACCGGTGGCGTGTGACGGCACCGCTCCGGTGAGGTCCGGTGGGAAGGCGGAACGCAGATGACGGTGAGCGCTGAAGGTGTGCGAGACAGCCGGGACAGCGACACCGAGAAGGAAGGGGTCCACTACGACCCCTACGACGCCGACCTCAACCGCGACCCCTATCCGATGTTCTCGCGGATCCGTGAGCACGCGCCGCTCTACTACAACGCCGAGCACGACTTCTATGCGCTGAGCCGCTACGCCGACGTCGACGCGGCACTGCTCGACCACGAGACGTTCAGCTCGGCGCGCGGGGCGGTGCTGGAGATCATCAAGGCCGGCCTGGACATCCCGCCCGGCACGCTGATCTTCGAGGACCCGCCGATCCACAACATCCACCGCAAGCTGTTGTCGCGGATCTTCACGCCCAGAAAGGTGAACGCGCTCGAACCCAAGATCCGTCAGTTCACCGCCCGCTGCCTGGACCCTATGGTCGGCGCGGGCCGCTTCGACTTCGTCAAGGACCTCGGTGCTGAGATGCCCATGCGGGTGATCGGCATGCTGCTCGGCATTCCGGAGGCCGACCAGGAGCACGTGATCGAACACGGCGAGTCGACGATCCGCACCGAACGGGGCGGCAAAATGACCGACAACCCCGACGGCCCCATCGCCACGGGTCAGGTATTCGCCGACTACATCGACTGGCGGGCACAGCATCCCAGCGACGACATCATGACCGAACTGCTCAACGCCGAGTTCACCGACGAGGCCGGGACGCTGCGGCGACTGGGCCGCGAGGAACTTCTGCTCTACCTGCAGGTGATCGCGACGGCCGGCAGCGAGACCACCACCCGGCTGATCGGCTGGGCCGGCAAGCTGCTCTCCGATCACCCGGACCAGCGGCGCGCGTTGGTCGCCGACCGGTCACTACTGCCTGGGGCCATCGAGGAGGTCGTGCGTTTCGAACCGCCCGCCCCGCACGTCTGCCGATATGTCACCCGCGACGTGACCTACTACGGCGATACGGTGCCCGGGGGCAACGCGATGATGTTGATCGTCGGCGCGGCCAATCGTGACCCGCGACGCTTCGGCGCTGACAGCGAGCGGTTCAATATCAATCGGCCGCCGCGTCAGCACCTCGGCTTCGGGGTCGGCACGCACTTCTGCCTCGGCAACGCGCTCGCACGATTGGAAGGACGCATCGCGCTGGACGAGATTCTCCAACGATTCCCGGACTGGCACGTCGACCTCACCGATGCCGAGCTCAGCCCGACGTCCACCGTCCGTGGATGGGAGTCGATGCCTGCCGTGGTGGTTTGACGGAAAGCGATACGCACGAAGATCAGTGTCTTCGCCCCTGACGAATTCGATTGCGTCGGCGGCGTTCAGCTGCCCGGCTACACGGGCCGCCTACCGGAGATAACACAAAGTGGAGGTAGCGAACATGCCAGAGTACGACTACGAAGAGATGAAACGGGAAGCCGAGCAACACATCCGGTTCGAGAAGGACCGCAAGAACCGGATCGCCTACATCACGTTCAACCGGCCCGAGGCGCAGAACTCGACGACGATGGGCATGCGCCAGCTCTACGCCGACATGATCCACAAGTGCAACGTCGACGACGACGTCAAGGTCGTCGTGATCCGCGGCGAGGGCGATGACTTCGGCAGCGGTGGCGACCTTCCCGAACAGCGGGGCATGCTGGAGAACCCTGGCATGCCGCTGCTGCACGAACTCGCGATCAACGACGACGACGTCAAGTACCCGCCCGGCGGTTCGTATCGCTACCTGTCGACGGTGACCGACTTCTACGCCAAGGCGCGTGCAGGCAATCGGCCCCTGCAGGAACTTCGCAAGGTCAGCATCATCGAAGCGAAGGGGTATTGCTACGGCTGGCATTTCTATCAGGCCGGCGACGCCGATCTGGTGGTCTCCTCCGACGACGCGCTGTTCGGCCATCCGGCGTTCCGTTATGTCGGGTGGGGGCCGCGATTGTGGTGGTGGGCCGAGACGATGGGCTTGCGCAAGTTCTCCGAAATGCTGTTCACCGGTAGACCGTTCAGCGCAAAGGAGATGTACGAGTGCGGCTTCCTCAACAGCGTCGTGCCCAGGGACCAACTCGAGGCCGAGACCGAGAAGTACGCCCTCGCCTGCTCGAAGTCGCGTCCGACCGACACGGTCGCGGTGCAGAAGACCTTCCTCGAGCTGTATAAGCAGCACAAGGGCGAGTACTTCGGCAGCCTGTTGACCGGCATGGTCGAGGGAATGCTGCCGATGATCCAGAACGACCAGCGCAACGATGTCGATCTCACCGAGGGCACCTTCGAAAAAGGGCTCAACAACGTGGTCAAGGACAACGACATGAACTTCCCGCCGGAGTGGCGGCTGAGCCGGTCGGGACGTAACAAGCCCTGACCGGCATGTCGGCGCTGACCGGCTTCCGGATCGTCGAGGTGGCAGAGCGGGTCGCCGGCGAATACTGCGGCAAGCTGCTGGCCGATCTGGGTGCCGATGTCGTCAAAGTCGAACGGCCCGGGCGGGGCAGTCCCACCCGGGCCATGGCGCCGTTAGTCGGTGGCGAGGACGGTCCCGAACGCAGCGCGCTGTTCGCCTACCTCAACACCAACAAGCGATCGGTCGAATTCGACACTGCCGCAACACATGAGCTGATCGCGACCGCCGACGCGGTGATCGACGACCACAGCGCGACCTGGGCCGCCGAGCACGGATTGTCGGCCGCGGAGGTCGCCCGCCGCCATCCCCACGTGGTGTTCTGCGCCGTCACGCCGTTCGGCCTCACCGCACCGGCGGCGCTCGACAACGCTGTGAGCCTGAACGTCTTCCACGCCAGCGGGTGGGGGTACCACACCCCCAGCCACGCCGATCCCGACCGGCCGCCGTTGAAGGGACCCGGCCGGTTCCTCGCCGACTACGAGGGCGCGCTCGACGCCGCCCTCTGTGTGATGTCGGCGCTGTTCGAGCGGATGCACACCGGCCGCGGCGAATACATCGACGTATCACAGCAGGCCGTCCTGGTGTCGCGTGCGGATTGCATCCTGGGCCGGTTCGTCACCGGGGAGATCGCGCCACAGAACCGCCGCGACGACTACGACCAGGCGGGACCCGCGACGTTCTTCGCCTCGCGCGACGGCTTTGTCTACCTCTACATGACCAACAGCACGCACTGGCTGGGCCTCAAAACGCTGATGGGGGCGCCGGCGTGGTTCGACGAATTCGACGACGACTGGCTGGAATTCGGCGTCACACCGGGGCGGGTCGCCGACTTCCGCAGCGGCTTCGTCGACTGGATGCGCGAGCGGCCCGGCGAGGACACCGCAGAAGAGGCGCAGCGACTCGGCGTACCCCTGGTGCCGGTCAACGGCGCGGCCGAACTCCTGCGCTCACCGCAGTACCGGCACCGTGAGTTCTTCTGCGAAGGTACCCATCCCGTGCTGGGCACGAGCGCCTACCCCACCGTGGGTTACCGGCTGAGCGCGACCCCGGCCCGGATCACTCGACCCGCACCGACGCTCGGCCAGCACACCGACGAGGTCCTGGCGGGACTCTCCCGCCCGCGCACCCCGCCCGCGGTGCGGAACCCGCAACTCAAGGCCCACGGTTCGCGGGGTGGACCGCTGCAGGGTGTGCGGGTCGTCGAGCTGACCAAGGTGTGGGCCGGGCCCTATGCCGGCAAGATGCTGGCCCTCCTCGGCGCCGAGGTGATCAAGGTCGAGTGCTCGGCCACTCCGGAGGAGATGCGCGCCTACGGCGGCACCGACATCAACCACGCGCCGTATTTCCTAAGCATCAACCCCGAGATCCTCAGCGTGGACCTCGACATCAAGACGCCCGGCGGCCGGAACGCGCTGTTGGCGTTGATTTCTCGCAGCGACATCGTGCTCAACAACCTGCGGCCAGGCGCAATGGAGCGGCAAGGCCTCGGATACCGGGATCTGACCGCGCTCAAATCCGACATCATCTCGGTGTCCGTCAAAATGTGGGGCAACGACGGGCCGCTGGGCCATCAGACCGGCTACGCGCCGTGTTTCGCCGCCCTGGCGGGCCTCGCCTCGCTGGTCGGTTATCCGGGCGGCCCTCCGCTCGGGGCGAGCATGCGTTACGGCGATTCCACCGTGGGTGCGGCCGCGGCGTTGGCCGCCGTGGCGGCGCTACTGCACCGGGAGCGCACGGGGCAGGGCCAATTCGTCGATGTCTCCGCCGTCGAAGTGCTCTCGTCGATGGTGGGTGACTGCCTTTTCGAGCAGAACCTGACGGGCCGGCTGTTGGGACCCGACGGCAACCGCCACCCCGACATGGCGCCGCACGGCTGCTACCCCTGCGCGGGCGCGGACTGGATCGCGGTCGCCGTCACGGACGACGATGCCTGGCACCGTCTCTGCGAGGGGCTCGGCGCCGATGAGCTCGCCGCCCGCTATCCGACAATCGCCGCGCGACGACGCGATGCCGAGGTTCTGGATGCGCAACTGAGCGCCTTGACCCGGGAACAGGAGGCGGGCGGTCTCGCCGAGCGGCTGCGCTGCGCCGGTGTGCCCGCGACCAAGAGCGCGACCGCCACCGAGGTGATCGGTGACGATTTGCTCTGGGACCGCGGCACGTATCGTTTCGTGTCCGACCGGGTCGAAGGCCAGCGGCCGGTGCTGGGGCCCTCATGGCTGATGACCCGTCCCGCACGCATCGAACGCGGCGCACCGAACCTGGGGGAACACAACGACTACGTGCTCGGCGACATCCTCGGGCAGGAAGTGAGGAAAACGTGACCGCGTTGGCCGGGACGGTGGCGCTGGTGACCGGGGCCAGCAGCGGGATCGGCGCGGCAACCGCCCGTGCGCTCGCCGCCGAGGGCGCCTCGATTGCACTGGTGGCGCGGCGGCGCGACCGGTTGAACGCGCTCGCCGATCAGATCGCGGCGGCAGGTGGCACAGCCCTGGCCGTGCCCGCCGATGTAACCGACGCCGATCAGGTGGCCGCCGCGGTGGCGATGACCGTCGACGAGTGGGGCCGCCTCGACACGTTGGTCAACAACGCCGGCTTGTTGCGCATGGGTGCCGCCGCGCACGCGCCGCTGGCCGATTGGGATGCCCTGGTCTCGGTCAACATTCGAGGCGTTTTGTACGCCACGCGAGCCTCGCTCCCCCATCTGATCGCGGCGGCCGCTGATTCGCCGCGGGGTGTCGCCGATATCGTCACGATCAGCTCGACGGGCGGGCGGGTGGCGCGGCCGGGAACCGCCGTCTATTCGCTGACCAAGTTCGGCGTCAACGCGTTCAGCGAGGGCATCCGCCAGGAACTCGTCGGCAACCGGGTCCGCGTGGGAATCGTCGAACCGGGAACGGTCGAAACCGAGATCTTCGATCACCTTGACCCGCAGGCTCTTACGGCTCAACGGGCCAGGACGTCCGGAATGGTCAAGCTGAGGCCCGAGGACATCGCCGACGCGGTGACGTACATGGTGACACGTGATAGGCGCGTCGCGGTCAACGAGATCCTCGTGCGAGCGGCGGAACAGACATGGTAAAGGTCGACTGGGTGCACGGTGACGCCACCGGCCTCGCGTTCCCCGCCCACCCCGAAGCGCTGCGCAAGGGCGGAACGGAGTTCCTCACCGAGGCGTTCCGCGCTTACGGTGTCTTGTCCGAAGACAACGAAGTGGTCGCGATCGAGCGCTTCGACCTGGTATCCGGCGGCAGCACCGGGCGCAAGGCCGTGCTGAAAGTGCGGTACGCGCGCGAGCATCCCGACGCGCGCACCGACCTGTTCGTGAAGTTCTCCCGCGACTTCGACGACGCCGTGCGTGATGTCGGGCGCACCCAGATGGAATCCGAGACCCGGTTCGCGGCGCTCACGCGCGCTGCGGCCTCTCCGATCGCGGTGCCTGCCACGGTGTTCGCCGACTTCCACCGTGAAACCGGCACGGGGTTGATGATCAGTGAGCGGATCGCGTTCGGCACCGGTGCGATCGAACCGCAGTACCACAAATGTCTCGACTACGAGATGCCCGAGCCGGCAACGCATTACCGGGCGTTGTTGACCGCGGTGGCGCGGCTGGCGGGAACCGAACGGTCGGGTCGGCTGCCCGCCGATCTGCTCGCGCAGTTCCCGGTGGACCTGCGGGCGGCGACCGTGGGCCAACCGCCGGTGTACACCGCCGATCAACTCGAGCGCCGACTGCGCCGGCTCGCCGAGTTCGTCGAACACCACGAGGGCCTGTTCGCACAGAACGTGCGCTCGTCGTCGTTCCTGTCTCAGATGACCGCGGATGCACCGGAGTTGATGAGGCGCGAAGCAGACGTGTGGCAGCAGCTGAGCGGAGATACCGACTACCTCGCGCTGTGCCACTGGAACGCCAACGTGGACAACGCCTGGTTCTGGCGCGACGACGACGGCGAGTTGCACTGCGGGCTGATGGACTGGGGCTGCGTCAGCCGGATGCACGTGTCGATGGCGGTATGGGGATCCCTGTCGGGAGCCGAGACATCGCTGTGGGACGACCATCTCGACGAGCTGCTCGAGATGCTCTGCAAGGAGGTGCTCGCAAGCGGTGGGCCGGTCCTCGACCCCGCCACGGTGGAGCGTCATCTGGTGTTGTACGCAACGCTGATGGGCGTCACGTGGCTGCTCGACGTGCCTGCGTTGATCCGCAAGCGGCTTCCCGACGCGGGCCCGCATACCACACGCACCGACCCGCGCATCCGGTCCGACGAGAGCGTGCGCGCGCCGTTGCAGATGCTGATCAATGTGCTGAACCTGTGGCAGACCCGCGGCCGGGCAGCGAAACTGGCTGGGCCTTAACGCATCAGCGCACGCACCTGTTCGCGAGCGAAGAACTCCTGGTCCTCACCCCACCCCCGTCGGCCGTCCCACCGCCAGTCGGTCAACGTCCAGAACGTCATCCGTCCGGGCCAGCCGAGCCAGCGCAACGCGGTACGCACGTCGCCTTCGGCGTGCAGGGCCCGGCCGTGGTCGTCTTCGGCGTCGAGCACCACCCGTGCGGGGGCGCCCGCGCGGCGGTCGAGCACGCGGCGCGCGCCGGTGACGAGTTCGCCCACCGTTCCGTCGCGCAGCAGGTATCCGCCGATCACACGGTCGACTCCAGAGCGGGTCGCCATCGTGATGGCGTGCCAACTCGATTCGGTGTCGGCGATGGCCCACAGGTAGTCACCGGACCGGCGGGCACCCGGGCGGTGCGGACCCCAGGTGCGGTCGCGCATCGAGAAGCAGTCGATGTCGAAGCGCTCGCCGTTCAGCGTCGCGGTGCCCCGCATGCGGCCCGGTTGGTCGAAGTGGCAGTGCTGCGGGGATGCCTCGCCGAGGACGTGCGGCGCCATCAGCGACGTCCACTCCAGATCCAGGTCGAGCCCCAGCTCCGAGTAGGACAGCCGGTAGCGGTGCATCGGGTCTTCGACGACGTGACGCAGCGAGTTCGGGAGCTGGAAGTCGGTGAAATCCAGTGCCCCCGTGGGGGGTTGGATCCAGCGCCAGTCGTAGAACAGGCAGTCGTAGGTCTGTTCGCCACTGGGGTCCCACATCGCGGGCCCGCCGCCGCTGGTCCCGGTGCGGACATCGTGGAAGTAGTACACGAACCCGTTGATGTCTCGTTCGGGGATCGCGAAGTTGAACCACCCGCTCTCGTTCCAGTTCGGGTCATCAGTGGCGGGGTGGAAGACCTCGTCGGCTGCGGTGATCGCGGCAGTTGTCATGGCGCTCAATCCTGGTAGGTCACGGCGGTCAGCTTCTCGGACAACTGCCACAGCGCCTGGCGGTCCTCGGCTCGGTGCACCGCTCCCGGTACCTTCGCGTAACCCACACCGCCGCCCGCGGTCTCGTAGAAGCCGCGTGGACCGTAGTAAGCACCACCTTCGGCGTCGGGTGATGTCGCGGCGTAGAGCGTCGGTTTGATCCCCTCTTCGACGTCGAGCCACATGAACGGCAGCAGGCGCCATGTGGCCCTGGTGAGCCGGGCGTTCAGAGTGGGTTTGTCCCGACCGTAGGAAGCGCCGCTGAGCAGGTTCGTCTTGCTCAAGCCGGGGTGCGCGGCGTTCGACATGACGCCCCATCCGTGTGCGCGGCTGCGTTGATCGAGCTCCTTGGCGAACATCAGCTGAGCCAGCTTGGCCATCCCGTACGAGCGCATGGGCCGGTATCCGTGTTCCGCGTTGGGGTCGTCGAATGTCAATCCGCGCTGCGTGGCGGCGATGCTGCTGACGGTGACCACGCGCGCGGATTCGGCGGCCCGCAGCAGCGGCAGCAGGTGTCCGGTCAGGGCGAAGTGGCCGAGATGGTTCGCGCCGAACTGTAATTCGAAGTTGTCATCGGTCGTCTGCCGCTGCGACGGTGTCATCACGCCGGCGTTGTTGATGAGGATGTCGGTCGGACGACCTTCGGAGGCGAGCCGTTCACCCAGGGCGGCAACGCTTTCCAGCGACGCCAGATCCAGCTGTGCTATGCGTGTGCTGGCCTGCGGGACGGCCTGGCGGATCTGTGCGATCGCGGCCTCCCCTTTGGCGTGGTTGCGGACCGCCAGGATCACGTCGGCGCCGGCCGCCGACAGCTGGCGCGCCAGCCCGAATCCGAGACCACTGTTGGCGCCGGTGACCACGGCAAGGCGACCCGACAGATCGGGCACGTGCAGATCGAGCCCGCGGCTCATTGCGAGTTCCTCGAGACGGTCCGGCGGACAGGCGCCTGCCACAGGCCGGTGATCGCGTCGATGAGCCCTTCGGCGGCCCGCGGCCAGGGCGACCTCGCGAGCGGACCGTGTTGCGCCAGCGCGCCTTCGTGTTCGGCGCAGGTGTGCATGAGCAGGTTGCGCGCCATCACGATCCGTTCGAAGCGGACCCGCTTGGGCAGTTCGGCGAGGCATCCCGTGATGCCGTCGATCACCTGCACCAGATGCGGGGAGGACAGGGCGTCCTTGGTGACGACCTCGCGGTAACTCGGGTCGGCCATGGCTTGTGCGGCGAAGCGCGCGTACCAACTCGGATTGCCGAGTTGGTCGAGGTGTTCGGTCAGCGGACGCACCAGGCAATCGACCCAGTCCCGCAGGCCAGCGGACGTGCCGAGCTCGGCCAGCATCCTGGCGCGCAACTGTTCGATCGGCACCCGATGCTTGCTCTCGATCGCGCGCAAAAGGTCGGTGCGGGTGCCGAAGTGGTAGCAGACCGCGGCGTTGTTGCCCTGCGAAGCCGCCTCGCTGATCTGGCGGTTGGACACGGCGTGCATACCCCGTTCGGCGAAGAGGCGCTCGGCGGCGGCGAGCAGTACTTCGCGCGTTCCTTCCGATCGATGTCCACTCAAGGGCCGGGCTGCGGTCACCGACCCAGTAGACACGGGCCTCACCATTAAATCAAGCGATTGATTTAGCGCCTCGGCGGCGGTGTGAAGCTCGGTGTGAAGCTCGCGAGACGTACCGGAGGGTCGCGGGATGCCGGGCTACCACGACCCTGGCGTACAGTTCGCGAGTTCGTCAGGCTGCTTGCCCCGGCCCCGTCGGCACACGACGATGAGACGATGCCGGCGTCAGCGCGCGTTCTCGTGGCCGGGTCCGGGTTCGCCGGACTGTGGGCCGCCCTCGGCGCGGCACGCCGCCTCGACGAACTCGGCGTGCGCACGGTGGACGTCACCGTCGTCAGCCCGAAGCCGTATCACGACATCCGGGTGCGCAACTACGAAGCAGACCTCACGCCGTGCCGAATTGCGCTGTCGCAGTTGCTCGATCCCGTCGGCGCCGGGCACGTGTGCGCGGAGGTGACCGCGATCGACCCGGCGGCCGCGACGCTGGGCACCGCCGACGGAGCGACGTTGAGTTATGACCGCCTCGTGCTGGCGGTGGGCAGTCGCGTCGTCAAACCCGACATTTCGGGGCTGGCCGAGTTCGGGTTCGACGTCGACACCTACGACGCCGCGCAAGAACTGCACAGGCACCTTCGCACGCTGCGGGCCGACGACCCGGCGTCGGGGACGGCCGTCGTCGTCGGTGCGGGCCTCACCGGCGTCGAAACGGCCAACGAGCTACCCGCGATGCTGGCTGACGCCCTCGGTCCGGAGTCGTCACCGCGGGTGGTGCTCGTCGACCGCAATGCCCGCGTCGGGTCGGACATGGGCGAGTCGGCGCGCCCGGTCATCGAGAAAGCGTTGCGCGACAACGGTGTCGAGGCCATCACCGGAGCGGGCGTCACCGCGGTCGGCGAGCGCAGCGTCACCCTGTCGACGGGTGAGGTGATCGAGACGGCCACCGTCGTCTGGTGTGCCGGTATGCGCGCCCATCCGCTGACCCGTCAGCTGGGTGTGCCGCTGGACCGGCTCGGCCGCATCCGGGTCGACGACTATCTCCGGGCCGAAGGCGTGAATGGCGTGTTCGCCGCGGGTGACGTGGCCGCCGCGCGGATGGACGACGAGCACATGTCGGTGATGTCGTGTCAACACGGCAGGCCGATGGGTCGGTATGCCGGCTACAACGTGATCGGCGACCTGCTCGGCCTGCCCATGCGGACGCTTCGGATTCCGTGGTACGTCACCGTCCTCGACCTCGGTCCGGCCGGTGCGGTGTACACCGAGGGCTGGGACCGCCGCGTCGTGAGCACCGGCGCGACGGCCAAGGCGACGAAGCGGATCATCAACGGCGAGCGGATCTATCCCCCGCTGACCGGTGACCGTGCGGCGCTGCTGGCCGCGGCGGAACCGGAACTGCAGACGGCGCCCGCGTACGAGCAGTGACTACTTGCCGTTTCGCTCACGGTGCTTGCAGCCCGGCCAGCAGCACGGGCGACGCTTGCCTTCCTCGAGCTCTTCCTGGGTGCGGCGGATTCGGCGTTCGCGGGTCTTCTCCTGCTTGGCGTCCTCGACCCAGCAGATGAACTCGTTGCGCGCCAGCGGCGTGATGTCGTTCCAGGCCTCGAGCGCGGTGTCGTTGGCGAGCAATGCCTTACGCAGATCGGTCGGCAGCTTGTGCACCACGCCGCCGGACACTCGCGAGCTTCCCATGGGCGCAGGATAGACGGCGGGAAGGCAGACTGGCCGCATGCGGTCGGGTTTGACCATCGGAGAGTTCGCCACGGTGACGCATCTGAGCGTGCGGACGCTGCGCCGCTACCACGAAGCCAAACTGCTCGAGCCCGCCTTCGTCGACCCGTATACCGGGTACCGCTTCTACTCCGCCGAACAGATACCGACCGCCCAGGTGATCCACCGGCTCCGCCAGCTCGACGTGCCGCTCGCCGACGTCCGGGCCATCCTCGACACCGAGGATCCGCAGCGGCGTGCCGAGGTGATCGCCGGTCATGTGCGTCGACTGGAAGCCGAGCTGGACCGGACGCGCGCCGCAGTCGTTTCCCTACGCCGGTTGTTGAACCCGGAGCCTGCCGACCTCGAGGTCGAGCTGCGGTCACTTCCCGCTCGGCGGGTCGCCGCGATCACCGGGCTCGTCCGGCTCGACGATTCGCTTGCGTGGTACGACGCGGCGATGGCGGAGCTGGATGCCGCGTTTCCCGATGCCGAGCGCACCGGACCGCCCGGCGGGCGGTACGCCAACGAACTGTTCACCCAGTCCGTCGGGGCGATGACGGTCTTCCGGCCAGTGCGCTCCCCGCGAGCGTCCGGCCGCATCGAGGTCGTGCAGCTTCCGCCCGTCGATCTCGTCGTCGCCATCCACGAAGGTCCGCACGACGATCTCGACGTCACCTACGGCCGTCTCGGAGCCTGGGCGGTGCACAATGCGCTCGCGGTCGACGGACCGATCCACGAAACCTACGTGGTGGGCCCTCGCGACACGAGCGACCCGGCCCGGTGGCGAACCGAGATCGGCTGGCCAGTGTTTCGGGTCGCCCCAGATCTCACTTGATTTCCGCGTCAGCTTTCAGGTGGGAAATCCGCTCCTCGGGATAGCTTTTCGTGTGCTCGGACCTCGGCGAGGGCTTCTTCGAGTGTGCCCACGACGGTGTCGTAGCCACCGCTACCGAGGATGAGCCGCCGCGGCGGCGGGTCTTCGGCCATGGCCGCGACGACGGCGCGCACCCCGCGTCGGGGGTCGCCCGGCTGAGCACCGTCCTGTTCGGCCATCGTGTCGCGCACCTGCTCGAGCAGAGTGCCGTACTCGGGAATGGACTCCTCGATCGGTTCGTGGCCGAAGCCGGCGTAGGCACGGGTCCGAAACGCTCCGGGTTCGACCGCCATGACGCGGATGCCCAGCGGTTCGACCTCGTCGCGGAGAACCTCGGTGATCGCCTCGATCGCGGCTTTCGTTGCGCTGTAGTGACCGAAGCCGGTGACGCCGCGCAATCCGGTGACCGAGGACATGTTGACGACCCATCCGCTGCCCCTGGCACGCATACCGGGCAGCGCCGCGCGAATCACCGACAGCACCGCGAAGAAGTTGAGCTCGAACATCTTTCGGACCGCGGCGTCGGCCATACCCTCGATTGACCCGAACCAGCCGCGGCCGGCGTTGTTGACCAGGACGTCGATACCGCCGAAGTGGTCCTCGGTGGCGCGCACCGCCTCCCGCACCTGCTCGGTGTCGGTGACGTCGAGCGGCAGCACGAGGACGCGCTCGCCGTGCTGTTGCGCCCAGTCGGTCAGCTCGGCCGGGCGGCGCGCGGTCAGCGCGACCCGGTCGCCGATCTCGAGAGCGGCGTCGGCGAACGCCATCCCGAACCCGCCCGGGGTCCCTCCGGTGATGAACCACGTCCTCGTCATGGTTCGATCACCAAGCGGCTGATGAGTTCGCCGTCGAGAGTGAACCGGAAGTGCAGGACTGCCACGCCACCGGGAAAGTCGCCCTCGAGGTGCTGGAGGACATCGAGGTGTGCGCCGCCGAGGCGGGTCGCGCTGACGAGTTCGGTGCGGTAGGTGTATCCGCTGGCGGCGTTGCGCAGCCAGTCGGCGATCTCACCGTGGCCGCGGTAGGTGTGCCCTTCGTCGGTGACGGTGGCGTCGACGGTGAAGGCCGTCAGCGCGGTCGTGCCGTCGCGGTGGGCGGTGAGATAGGTCGCGACCGCCCAGGGCAGTTCGTCTCGTTGAATAGCGGTGCTCTCGCTCTGTTGCATTGCCATGCGCCCATCTTCGAGTCTCCCCCAGGGAGAGGGTCAAGACGATGCGGCACCGGGGGCTTACAGTCCCATCGCGTCATACCCGCCCGCATTGGGTACTAGAGGCGCGACACTAACGGCACCGGTGCCGTACGAAGATTCCAGGAGAACAGCGATGTCGACCGACACCAACCAGAAACCCACGACCGTATCGGCGGCCAACGTGGCCGCCATGTTCTTCGACCGCGTTGGGAAGTCCGCCGACCGGGAGGCGTTCCGCAGGCGTGATGGGGATCGGTGGGTTTCGCTTACCTGGCGGGAGGCCGCCGAACAGGTAGAGGCGGTGGCGGCCGGGCTACTGGCACTGGGCATCCAGCCCGAGGAACGTGTCGCGATCGCCTCGAGCACGCGTTACGAATGGATTCTCGCGGATCTCGCGGTCATGTGCGTCGGAGCGGCCACCACCACGGTGTACCCGACGACCAACGCCCCCGACACCGCCTACATACTGAGCGATTCGGAATCTCGCGTGGTGTTCGCCGAGGACGAGACGCAACTGGAGAAGCTCAAGGAGCGGCGCGACGACCTGCCGCGCCTCGAGAAGGTGGTGCTTTTCGACGGTGCGGGTGACGGGGACCAGGTCACCACCATCGCCGAGTTGATCGACGTCGGAACCAAGTACCTCGCCGATCACCCCGAGTGCGTGCGGACAACCGCGGACTCGATCAAGCCCGAAATGTTGGCGACACTGATCTACACGTCCGGGACGACCGGCAAGCCCAAAGGTGTGAGGCTGCCGCACCGGGCGTGGGTGTACGAGGGCAACACCATCGCCGACTTCGGCATCCTGGGCGAGGACGATCTGCAGCTGTTGTGGCTGCCGCTGGCCCACGCGTTCGGCAAGGTGTTGATCACGGCCCAGCTGGCATGCGGCTTCGCCAGCGCGATCGACGGCCGCGTCGACAAGATCGTTCCGAACATGGCCGAGGTGAAGCCGACGTTCATGGGCGCTGCGCCGCGCATCTTCGAGAAGGCCCACGCGAAGGTCACCTCCTCTCAGGAGGGTGTGAAGGAGAAGCTCTTCGAAGCCGCCTTCGCCGTGGGACGCAATGCCGACCGGCACCGGCTGAAGGGTGAGGACGTACCGCTTCCGCTGAAGATCGCGCACGCCGCGTTCGACCGCTTGGTCTTCAGCAAGGTGCGCGACGTGTTCGGCGGACGCATCAAGTTCTTCATCTCCGGCTCCGCTCCGCTGAACCGCGAGATCGCCGAATGGTTCCACGCCGCAGGCCTGTTGATCCTGGAGGGCTACGGCCTGACCGAAACCGCGGCCGGTGCGTTCATCAACCGGCCCGACAACTACAAGCTGGGCACCGTCGGGCAGGTGTTCGACGGCACGTCGGTGCGTCTCTCCGATGACGGCGAGGTGCAGGTGCAGGGCCCGTGTGTGATGGACGGGTACCACAACCTGCCCGACAAGACGGCCGAGACGTTCACCGACGACGGGTGGCTGCGCACCGGAGACCGGGGCAAATTGGACGAGGACGGCTTCCTGACGGTCACCGGCCGGATCAAGGAATTGTTCAAGACCTCGGGCGGAAAGTACGTCGCGCCGCCGGCCATCGAGGGCAAGTTCATGGCCCTGTGCCCGTATGCGGGCCACATGCTCGTCTTCGGCGAATCCCGTAACTTCTGCGTCGCGCTGATCACGCTGGATCCCGATGCACTGTCGGGGTGGGCCGAACAGAACGGCCTCGGCGGCAAGTCCTACTCGGAGCTGGTGAAGTCGGATGCCGTGCGGCGCATGGTCGGTGGCTACGTCGACGAACTCAACTCGCAGTTGAACCGATGGGAAACGATCAAGAAGTGGGAGCTGCTCGACCACGACCTGTCGATCGAAAACGGCGAGCTGACACCATCTCTGAAGGTCAAGCGGGGCGTCGTCGAAAAGAACCATCAGGAACTGCTTGACTCGTTCTACTCCTGAGCGGTGCATCGCCGTAGACGTATTGCCACTCCACACTGTCGGCGAAATCCGACACCGGCAATGTCGTTGGCTGCAGTGGTGTGGCGACTGCCAGCTGTCGCGGCCGGGTGGTCCGGCGGCGAAAGGCACGGCCCGTCGGCAAGCGCCGCCAGCCCTGGCCGGCGGCAGGACCCGATAGGGGCGGCCGCCGCGGGGTAGGGATTGTGGAGGGTTTCGTACCGGAGACGTCCGCGCTAGTATTTTACACAATCGTAGCTTGTAAAAAGTAGCGGGAGGTCCGGATGAATGGCCGACGTCGCCGCAGACACCAGGCCGGTCCACGACGCCGGCGGGGCAGGTCGCGATGCGCCGCTGACCAGGCGCGACGACACCTGCCGTCCCTGCAGGGTGTCGCGGTCGCGGGCGACGAAGCGCGGACTCCGGCGATGGTGCCGCTTCGGCCACAACGGGTTTCTACTCACGAAAGACGCTGTATTGCAGCAGCTTCCGTCACCAACATCCGAGCGCGCACGCGCGTGGCCGACATGCATCGCGCCTTCGCCCCTGAAGCGAACCGAAGTATGACCGACTGACCGCCCGGCCAGCCGGTCCACACCGTCACCACCGCGTGTGGACAGGAGGGAACCCATGACCGCCGAAGCACCTCCCGCGGTTTTGGAAGCTCGTCGCCCATTTCCAGCCCGCGTCGGCCTAAAGGGCACGCTGGTCTACAAGCTGCTGACGACCACCGATCACAAGCTCATCGGGATCATGTATGTCGTCACCTGTTTCGGGTTCTTCTTTGCGGGCGGCCTGATGGCGTTGTTGATCCGTACCGAGTTGGCGAGTCCTGGGCTGCAGTTCCTGTCCAACGAGCAGTACAACCAGCTGTTCACCATGCACGGCACAATCATGTTGCTGTTCTACGCCACTCCGATCGTGTTCGGCTTCGCCAACCTTGTTCTGCCACTGCAGATCGGCGCACCCGATGTCGCGTTTCCCCGACTGAATGCGTTGTCCTACTGGTTGTTTCTGTTCGGCGGTCTGATCGCCATGTCGGGGTTCATCACGCCGACCGGTGCCGCGGATTTCGGCTGGACCGCCTACACCCCACTCTCGGATGCGATTCACTCGCCCGGCGCCGGTGGCGATTTGTGGATATTGGGCCTAGCCGTAGGTGGTTTGGGCACGATTCTGGGCGCGGTAAACATGATCACAACCGTGGTATGCATGCGCGCGCCCGGCATGACGATGTTCCGGATGCCGATCTTCACCTGGAACATCCTCATCACATCCATTCTGGTGTTGATGGTGTTTCCGTTGCTGACCGCCGCGTTGATGGGGTTGGCGGCCGACCGGCACCTGGGCGCCCATGTCTACGACCCCGCCAACGGTGGCGCGATCCTGTGGCAGCACCTGTTCTGGTTCTTCGGCCACCCGGAGGTCTATGTGGTGGCGTTGCCGTTCTTCGGCATCGTCACCGAGATCGTCCCCGTCTTCGCGCGCAAACCCATGTTCGGCTACAACAACATGGTCTTCGCGACGATGGGCATCGCGGCCCTGTCGATGGCGGTGTGGGCCCATCACATGTTCGCCACCGGTGCGGTGTTGTTGCCGTTCTTCTCCTTCATGAGCTACATGATCGCAGTGCCGACAGGCATCAAGTTCTTCAACTGGATCGGCACGATGTGGAAGGGCCAGTTGACTTTTGAGACACCGATGCTGTTCTCGGTCGGGTTCATGGTGACCTTCCTGTTGGGTGGCCTGTCGGGAGTGATGCTGGCCAGTCCGCCGATCGACTTCCACGTCACCGACACCTACTTCCTGGTCGCGCACTTCCACTATGTGCTGTTTGGCACGATCGTGTTCGCCACCTTCGCGGGCATCTATTTCTGGTTCCCGAAGATGACCGGTCGACTGCTCGACGAGCGACTCGGCAAGCTGCACTTCTGGCTGACGCTGATCGGCTTCCACACCACATTTCTGGTGCAGCACTGGCTGGGCAATGAAGGTATGCCGCGCCGGTATGCCGACTACCTGGCGTCCGACGGCTTCACCACGTTGAACGTCGTCTCCTCCGTCGGGTCGTTCGTCCTCGGCGTATCGATGATCGTGTTCAGCTGGAACGTGGTGAGAAGCTGGCGCTTCGGCGAGCCGGTCACCATCGATGACCCCTGGGGCTTCGGCAACTCGCTGGAGTGGGCCACCAGTTGCCCGCCGCCGCGGCACAACTTCACCGAACTGCCGCGCATCCGCTCCGAACGCCCGGCGTTCGAACTGCACTACCCGTGGATGGTCGACCGCATGCGCGCTGAAGCTCACATCGGGCGCCGTCACGATACCGACGCAGTCGCTCACCGCTGATCCTCAGCGTAAACAGGCTCCGCAGGCCAGGCCTACGTCGAGGCATGCGCTGATAGCCGCTGCTGCGCAACGTGACCCGAATGAATACCTCTCGATCGAATTTAGCGTCCAATGTGATCGCACAACCTCTAGTTTTTACAACTGCTTATTGTGTAAACTCGAGAGCATGACCTACGTCATCGGCAAGAATTGTGTGGACGTCATGGATCGGGCGTGCGTCGAAGAGTGCCCGGTGGACTGCATCTACGAGGGCGGCAGGGCGCTGTACATCCATCCGGATGAGTGCGTGGATTGCGGCGCCTGCGAACCGGTGTGCCCTGTGGAGGCGATCTATTACGAAGACGACCTACCCGCCGACGAACACGGGCACCTCGCCGACAACGCCGCATTCTTCTTCGACACGTTGCCCGGACGCGAAGCGCCGTTGGGCTCCCCCGGTGGTGCGGCCAAGCTCGGCCCGGTGGCCGCCGATGCCCCGTTGGTGGCAGCGATGGTCCGACAGGACCAGCCATGAGCGGGCGACGCGAAGACGTGTTCGCGTTGCTGCGGACCGCAGATGCGGCGTTGAGCATCGCCGAGATCGCCGAGCGGTTGGATATTCACCCCAACACCGCGCGGTTTCACCTCGACGCATTGATGCAGTCCGGTCGGGTGCAAGCCGGGGAGGCCGACCGCACCAAGCCGGGACGGCCCCCGCTGATGTTTCGCGCGGTCGTAGGCATGGACCCCGGCGGCCCGCGTGACTATCGGACGCTGGCCGCCGTCCTCGCCGATGCGCTCGCGCGTCGGCCCCAGCCCGAGCGTCAGGCCGTCGCCGCTGGGCGCGCGTGGGCCCGCCATGTCGCCGAGCCCGGCAGAACACGCAGCCGCCGTCAGGCCGTCGACCAGCTTACAAATCTGCTATCCGATCTGGGGTTTGCCCCCGAGAAACGGTCCAGCACAACAGGTCTCGATGAGATCGGGTTGCGCAACTGCCCATTCCTGGAAGTGGCGGGCGAACGCCGCGATGTGGTCTGCCCAGTGCATCTCGGGCTTATGCAAGGCGCCCTAGAAGTCTGGGATGCGCCCTTCACCGTCGACGAGCTGACGCCGTTCGCCGAACCGGATCTGTGCGTGGCGCATCTCGCCTCGACAACCGCGGCCTCGTCATGAGGGCCACGCACACCGCCCAGCGCCTGGTGGTGGTGCCGCGCCGCCCTCCCGACGCACAAAAGAGGAAGCAGAGGTAGAGACCATGAGATCTGTTCCGTTGCAGGTTCTTGCCGACGAACAGCTCGGCCGGGCACGCCGGTTCGGGGGCCGGGCCGCCTATACCGTTCACGGCGGCCCCGATCACGGGCTACGCCAAACAGTGGTCGCGCTGACCAGAGGCCTCCGGTTACGCCAAGAAGCCGATCCGGCCGAGGCGACCCTTCAGGTGCTGCGGGGACGCGTGCGGCTGAGCACCGTCGACGACCGCTGGGATGGCGTCACCGGCGACCAGCTCACCTTGCCCACCCGACGTCACTACCTGGATGCGCTGCAGGACTCGGTCATCTTGCTCACCGTCCATGCCGACGAGCCGCACACCGCCGCATCACCGGATGCCGTACTGCACAAATCGAAGAGACCGGCATGACCGCGCGCCTGGAGCGCGCATTGCGGCCACGCGCGTCCGTTCACCTGCGCGGGCTGTGCGAGGTCGACCTCGACACCATCGCCTGGGAATTCCTCGGATCGGAGTTCACCGGTCTGACGTACGCTGACTGGCCGATCGAGCGCCGGGTGAATGCCTTTCTCGCGCACCGCGGCATGACAGACCTGCGCGACAACGGCGACGCCTGTGTCGCGGTCATGCAGCATCTGCTGGCCAATGTCGGAGCGGCGTTGCGCGACGGGACTTTACCCACCGCAACGTGGGAGACCTCACGTCGTGACCGCGCAACCAAGCCCACCGGCAGTCCACGACGCCAGACGTAGGAAGCCGCCCGCGAAGACAATGACCGCCATACGCATCCAGCGCACGACTTCCGGGGGACCGTGCATCTTCCGATCCGGTCTGTATCGCCGTGACACGCTGCACTCGCACCGGTACATCCTTGACCACACATCCGTGGCAGCAACACATTTCGCGCGGTATTTGCCTTCGCGTCAGCTAGTAGCGGCTCGCCGCCGCCTCAGTGAATGCTCTGCGCTGCGCCAACGTTCGACCCCATCCACTGACGCTTCAGCCCGCTCCTCTCCCCGGCCAGCACCAATCGGGTCTTCTCCTCGGCAGGAATATTTGTTCGACGTGATCTAGCCATCCCCCAGTCAACCTCCTCAACACCGGCCGCGTTGTGGATACGCAGGCCTGCCAGGAAGTTTGAGTCCAGGGTTTGTCAGTGGTCGAATGTATGTTCGAGGCATGTCGGGAAGCGACCTGCAGGACGCGATCACCGCGTTGCGTGCGGC